>NZ_CAWLFA010000001.1:2105632-2406437 GCF_963860125.1 Picosynechococcus sp. PCC 7002 | reverse complement strand
TGCCGCAATTTGCTGATCCAACATGAAGTTGATCAAAGCTCGTTCTAGGGCTGCTCCCGCACCGACGAGGCTCACAAAGCGACTTTGGGCGACCTTTACTGACCGGGCAAATTCGAGAATACCGAGCTGTTCACCAATTTCCCAGTGGGGCAAGATGTTCTCATTGGTGGGCTTATGTGCTTCTCCCCAGCGGCGCACTTCGACATTTTCAGTTTCATTGGTGCCCACGGGGGTGCTTTGATCCGGCAGATTCGGCAGCGCTAACAGCAGATTGTAAATTTGGGCTTTGAGTTCTTTTTCCTGGGGTTCGAGGTCGGCGAGCTTTTGTTTGATTTCATTCCCCTCCGCTTTGAGGGTGGCAATTTCTTCGCCTTTGGGATCGGCACCGCCTTTAATCTTTTGGCCGATGAGTTTACCGATCTCATTGCTGCGGGCCTGGAGTTGGCTGCGATCGCCTTCGAGGGTGCGTTGTTGAATATCTAGATCAAGAATCGGTTGAATAGCGTATTCTCCCGCTTTACGGGCATCGAGGCGTTCTTGGACAAGGGTTGGATTTTCGCGGAGGAGTTTAATGTCTAGCACGGACTTTGCTTTGCTGCGGTTGAATCACCCAACATTATTCATGATGGGCTAGTAATAATCAATCGAATCCTGCTTGGTACTGTCTCTAGGGACACCCCTCTAACTCCCCTAACGGAAAGTCACCCTCTGCCTACGGCACCTCCCTCTAGGGAGGATTTTTAGAACTTTCCAGTGCACCGGCCAATTGTCCCCTCCTGGGAGGGGCTACGGGTGGGTTATCAGTAACTGACTGAGAACACAACACCCTCCGGTCTTCGACCACCTCCCTCAAGGGAGGATTTGGGCAGGGGGATTGCGACATTTTGCGGAGAAAGCACACCTCTTTGGTATGATGCTGGGATTCTAAACATTTCTACATATAGAAGCGAACAACTCATGGCACCAGATTTCCCATGGTTGACGGCAATCATTGCCCTGCCAGCTCTTTCGACCCTATTGATCCCGTTGCTTCCTGATAAAGAAGGAAAAACTGTACGTTGGTACGCCCTAATCGTCGGTTTAGTCGATTTTGCGCTGATGTGCTTTGCTTTTTGGCAACATTTTGACCCCCAGGCGACTGAGTTTCAATTGGCAGAGAGTTATCGTTGGCTGCCGTCCTTGGGAATTCAGTGGAGTGTGGCGGTGGATGGAATTTCCGCGCCCCTTGTTCTCCTCGCTGGTTTTGTGACGACCCTCGCGATGTTTTCGGCCTGGCAAGTTAATCAACGCCCCCGGCTTTTTTATGCCTTGATGCTGCTGCTCTATTCGGCGCAGATTGGAGTATTTGTCGCCAAGGATTTATTTTTATTCTTCCTAATGTGGGAGATCGAACTGATCCCTGTGTATCTCCTCGTTTGTATTTGGGGTGGGAAACGTCGTCGTTATGCAGCGATGAAGTTTCTCCTCTACACAGCCGCAGCTTCTATTTTCATTCTCGTTGCGGCCCTGGCCCTGAGCTTGAATCTTCCCGGTGGCCCGAACTTTGATCTAGGGGCGATCGCCCAACAGGATTATCCTCTGGGATTACAAATGTGGCTCTATGCTGGGCTGTTAGTTTCCTTTGGCGTGAAGTTAGCGATTTTTCCTCTCCACACCTGGTTGCCCGATGCCCATGGCGAAGCTTCCTCTCCCGTTTCCATGCTCCTGGCTGGCGTCCTGCTGAAAATGGGGGGCTACGGTCTCATGCGCTTCAATATGGAACTGCTACCCGACGCCCACGTGCGGTTTGCGCCCCTGTTGGTGATTTTGGGGGTGGTCAATATTGTTTATGGTGCGTTTAGTTCCTTTGGCCAGACCAACATGAAACGCCGCCTCGCCTACTCCTCTGTGTCCCACATGGGATTTGTCCTGATTGGCATTGCCTCCTTTACGGATCTAGGGATCAATGGGGCGATGCTGCAAATGCTCTCCCACGGTCTGATTGCGTCGGTGCTCTTTTTCCTCGCGGGAGTCACCTATGATCGCACGAAGACGATGGTCCTCGCGGAAGTGGGGGGCCTTGGTCAGGTTATGCCCAAGGTTTTTGCGATGTTTACGGTGGGGGCTTTGGCTTCCCTGGCACTACCGGGCATGAGTGGTTTTGTGGGGGAACTCTCGGTATTTGTGGGCCTCGCCAGCAGCGATACCTATAGCGCAACCTTCCGTACAATTACGGTTTTCCTTGCCGCCGTCGGCGTAATCCTCACGCCCATTTATCTGCTCTCGATGCTCCGGGAAATGTTCTACACCCGCGAGATGGATCTCAGTTGCGATCTTGGTCAACCGACCAATGTGGCGATCGCCGGGAATGCCCCCGTGTGTTTTGGGAATGACTGCGTATTACCGAGCAATGCCATTTATGAAGATGCGCGGCCCCGGGAAATCTTTATCGCCACTTGTTTTACCGTTTTGATTATCGGCGTGGGACTCTATCCGAAACTGCTGATGCAAATGTACGATGCGAAAACCCAAACCCTCAATACCAGTGTGCGTCAGGCCCAGGCGATCGCCAAGCAACCCAGTGAGCCCATCGCCGCTTTACAGGCCCCAGAATTGACCATGCCTCACTAGCTTGTTTGATGTTTTCAATACAGTGACATCCCCAGTCCCCGATCCGTCGGGGATTTTTTTGTACTTGCACCCCGTGGCGCAAAAAAATAGAAGCGCTTCCCAAGGGAAACACTTCTAAATGTTCTATTTATCTAGTTGCCCAAGGGTGGGCCGAGAAATTCTAGTAGAGTTCTTCCTCTTTGTTAGTTTCGATGGTGACATCAGATTGAGGATAAGCAATACAGGTCAGAACGTAACCCGCTTCAATTTGATCATCATCGAGGAAGGACTGTTCGGATTGGTCAACAGTACCGGAAACGATCTTACCAGCACAGGTGGAGCAAGCACCGGCACGGCAGGATGCAGGAAGGTCATAACCAGCATCACCGGCGGAGTCTAGAATGTATTCATCATCGGGAGCGTCGTAGGATACTTCGCCGTCGGGAGTGATGAGTGTAACCTTATATGTAGCCATTAGTGTTTCCTCTGGTGTAACAGGGTGTTTACAAGGATTTCATCCGGCCATTCAAGAGTGTGCCTGGGCCTAAGCTTTGGGCAACCCACTAAATGCCTTCTGAAATTGATGGATCATTTTCTGATGATAAAGGAAAACAAAAGAGAACGAATGTCGCATTAGGAATGAAGTTAGCCCACACACTTTATATAAGACTGACTTATGTTTTTTGGAGCAACAAAATTAGGGCAATAGAAGAATCCCTATAGCTTGCAAATCCGAGTGCTTCAGCGACCTAAGTCATGGAATGTGGTTATCGCCCCTTGTCATCTTCCTTTAAAACTGCATCAGGAATACTTATGCGATCGCCGCTGGATCGCCCAATTAGTAGAGATCTTCTTCTTTGTGAGTCTCGATCACACAGTTAGATGTGGGGTAAGCGATGCAAGTGAGCACATAGCCCGCGGCCACCTGTTCAGGGCTGAGGAAATTTTGATCACTCTGGTCAACGGTGCCTGAAATCAGTTTCCCGGCACAACTAGAACAAGCCCCGGCTCGGCAGGAATAGGGAATATCGATCCCTTGGTTTTCGGCTTCGTCGAGGATATACATATCATCGGGAACGCTGACGGTATATTCACCTTCGGGGGTTTTCAGAGTAACTTCGTAACTTGCCATTGCGGTAATGTAATTTTGCAACTAGGGTTTTCAGTTTCCATTAAACCCGTTTGGGGGCTCCGGGAAAATACCTGCCCCAGCAAGCACACAGCAGTTTGAGGAAAAAGCGTTAGGCGATGGCAAAATTTCGAGTGGGCATTGTCGGTACTGGTTACGCAGCTAAACGGCGGGCAGAGGCCTTTTTACGGGATGGACGGGCGGAACTAATGGCCGTGGCAGGAAAATGGCAGCAAGCACGGGAGCAGTTCGCTAGTAACTATGATTTAGCGGCGATCGCCTCCTGGGAAAACCTCATCCAGCGGGACGATCTCGATTTAATCGTCGTGTGTACGGTCAACCGACGTCATGGGGCAGTGGTGCGGGCGGCCCTCGAAGCGGGGAAACACGTAGTAGTGGAATATCCTTTGTCCTTGGATCCCACCGAAGCTGCTGAATTGATTCAACTGGCCGAGGCGAAAAAACGACTCCTCCATGTGGAGCATATTGAACTGTTGGGGGGACTGCACCAAACGATTCGGCAGACCTTACCGGAACTGGGCGCGATCACCTATGGCCATTACATTACCCTTGCTCCCAAAGCGAAAACCCTACCCCACTGGACATACCATTACGAAGATTATGGTTTTCCCTTTGTGGCGGCCCTGTCGCGGGTGAACCGATTGCTGGATCTCTTTGGTACGGTCGAAACAGTCACCGGGGCGGCCCAATTTCTCCCAGCAGAGTTGCCCGGCTACTACCAAAATTGCCTCTGTACGGCGCAACTAAAATTTCAAAGTGGTGTGATTGCCCACCTCACCTACGGTAAAGGAGTCTTGATCCCCAAAGGCGATCGCCGTTTTAGTCTCTATGGCGAAAAAGGCACTTTGGAATTTAACGGCAACCAAGGCACCCTAAGTCAAGGCGATCAACAGACAAACCTCGATGCGGGCAGTCGGCGCGGCGTTTTCTTGCAGGATACGGTGGCGGTGCTGGATCATTTAACCGCAGGCAAGCCCCTCTATATTCAGCCAGAACAAAGTTTATACGCTCTCCAGGTGGCCGCCCAAATCCAACGGGCTGCCCTGGGCCAAACCTAAATATTTCCCCGACTTCGCCGCTCTCGGCCCATGCCGCTCGATAAAATAGAGTCACGATTTACCTTGGGAAAATTATGGTTGCGTTGTTCTCTGCCCAACACAGGACAAAATTTTGGGGGCCAGTTCTGCTGCTGACTTTGATGCTGCTGAGTAGTTGTGGTGGTGGTGAAAATTCCCCAGAAGAGGCCGTGGTCCCTGAGTCTCAACCCCTGCCCACGGAAGAAATCCCCGTAGAAAATGCGCCCCAAGTTCCTAACGCGAAAAATAACAATAGCCCCCCCAAAGATAATCTGGTGGTGCAGGGGGAGCCGATCCAAAATGCGCCCGCCGACAGTGCCGCCCCCAAGATCACCAATAAAACGACCCTAGAGGCCGGGGCCTATTGCTACCGCACCGAAGCGGAAACCATCCAGGCGATCGCCGAACTACTCGTAGAACCCACAAACGATGTCAGTGGCACTATCGAAGCAACGATTACCAACGATGAAGCAGGCTATTACACTTCCTACAATCAAAGAATTGCCGGGGTCTTGGACACAGAAACCCTAAGCGTCGCCGTTGTCACCAACATTGAAAACGATGTGCAAAACTCCCAGGAAACCTGGACGTTGAATCGCAATGTGTTTAGCAATGGCCGGGATATGAACCTAAAGCGGGTGAGTTGCGAAGAAATTATCGCCCTGAAAGCTAACCGCAAAAATAATCCCTAGTGACTGTGGTCATGGCTGGGTTCTGCCATCGGTGCAGCGGTGGGCATTGTTGAGTTTTCGCTCGGTAAACTGTGCTGGTGGGGCTCGTTGAGGGTCATATTTTGCCGCCCAAAGGAATAAAGCCCCATGGAAACGGCCCCCACACTCAAGGCTCCCATGGAAACCAGGCCACAGGAAATCACCCCCATCGCCACAACTCCTAGGGAAATAATGCCGTGGGTGGCGACCCCAATCGCAACGATCCCGTGGGCAGAGATACCAATCGCAATGGTGCCGTGGGCGGAGATGCCAATGGAAAGAAATTTGGTTTTCGAGAGGGGCGAGGGTTTGGTGATTTTGGTTTCTGGGTGAAAAGTCGTCATCGGTACTGCACAAAATAATTTTTAAAAAAGAGGATTTAAAATCTAAGAAGTTACCGCCCAATATAACGAAGCTAAGGCGATCGCCACCGTTGCCCCCACCAAAGTATTGAGAATGTTCACCACCTCATTGGTAAGAACCGCAAATTTTTCTTGAACCGTTGCGCCGATTACGCTTTCGATATTCGTTGCCACAAAAGCCGCCACCACACACCAAAAGATTCCCAGCAGATCGATCAGACCAACGCCATACCCCACCAAGGCGATCGCCACCGAAGCCACCACCCCAGCTAGGGTTCCTTCTAAACTCACAGCTCCCTCCGTGCCCCTGGGGACAGCTTGGAAAGTGGTAATCAAAAAAGTGCGTTTCCCATAGGCTTTCCCCACCTCGCTAGCGCTTGTATCCGAGAGCTTCGTGCAAAAACTGGCCACATAACCGAGCAACAGTAAGGGTTTGATATTTTCTGGGACAATTAAAGTCCCCAGAGCGCAAAGGGTGCCAATTAAGGCCGACCCCCAAACATTTTCTGGCCCCCGCAACCCGCCCCGACCTTCGGCAATCCCAGCAGCTTCTTTGATATTTTTGCCAATTTTCGTGACACCGACCCCAACGAAAAAATAAAACAGCACCACCCCATAGCCCTGCCAACCGAGACAACCCCACACCAGTACTCCCAACAGCCAAGCGTGGAGATAACCCCAGGGGGTTAGTAACTTTTTCGGCACTAAAAAGGCGATCAAAATCAAGATCGAATTTAAGACGATCGCCACGAGCCAGTTATTTGTCAGAAGATCCATCACGAAAACCAAACTTACTTTTCAATATCTTATTGAATCGCTTTCTCGGTTGACCTTCTAGCTGAGGGGAGAGTCTATGATGAGAGTAAATTGTATTTGCGGTGTCAGTAATGGTAAAGAAATCTTGGTTTGCTGTCGGGGCGATCGCCTTTTTACTCGGAGTTGGGGGAATTGCGGCTTTTAGTCAATCCCAGGCCCAGGGGGATCAGCTCCGCCTCGTTGAAAATCAAACCCCAGTGCCCAGCCAGGCGATCGCCGCAGAGGTTTACCGGACGCCCACCTGCGGTTGTTGTGGTGCCTGGGTTGACCATGCTGAAGCCAATGGTTTCACCTTTACAGACAATATTCAGCCGGATATCACCGCCATCAAAGAACAATTTGGCATCACCCCAGAACTTGCGTCTTGTCACACCACCATTGCCAATGGTTACGTGTTTGAAGGTCATATTCCCGCCGCCGATATTCAACGGTTTTTAGCCAATCCTCCCGCCGATGTCGTCGGTTTGACCGTGCCAGGAATGCCCATCGGCTCTCCGGGGATGGAAGCGGGCGATCGCCAACAGCCCTACCAAGTTTTGGCACTCCATGAAGATGGCACGACTTCTGTCTTTCAGGAATATCCAGGTAATTAAGGGTTACAGACAATGGGCATTAAGCGGCGTGAGTTTCTCGGTTTAACGGCCTTGGGCGCAACGGGAGCATTGCTTTGGCAGGGGCGCAATCTCCTCCGAAGCCGAAACTCTAGTCCTTTAGCCGCCCCCATACCAGAGATTTATCGTAGTGAAGGGGGTTCCCTGGAAATTAACCTCGAAGCCCGCTATGAAGATGTAATCCTTGGGGGAGAACCCACGCGCAACATGATGACCTACAACGGTCAAATCCCTGGCCCCCGCTTGGAAGTTCGACCGGGCGATCGCCTAATTATTCACTTTAAAAATAGCCTCGATCAACCGACAAATCTACACTTCCACGGACTGCATCTTTCCCCAGAGGGCAACCAGGATAATGTATTCCTCCACATCGAACCAGGGGAAACTTTTCACTACGAACTGGAAATTCATCCCCAACAGCGGGCTGGCACTTACTGGTACCACCCCCACCACCATGGTTTTGTCGCCGAACAGTTATTTCAGGGGTTAGCTGGGCTGATCGTTGTGCGGGGGGACTTGGATGAACTGCCAGAAATCCGTGCCGCCCAAGAGGAATTTTTTGTTCTCCAGGATTTTAACCGTGATCGCCCACCCCAAGGAATGATGGGCTCCCACATGAATTTGATGGCGGGTCGAGAAGGGAATCTAATTACGGTCAATGGTCTTTTTCACCCAGAAATCGCCGTGACCAAAGACCTGGTGCGGCTGCGGTTACTGAATGCGTCCCCCTCGCGGTTCTATCGTCTCCAACTCTATGGCCAAAAGTTAATGCAAATTGCCGGAGATGATGGTGCTTTTTCTCAACCCCTGGAGCGGGATGAATTACTTTTAACCCCAGGTCAACGGGCGGAGGTGCTCATCAAAACCCAGGATCTACCGAAAACGCCGATCCATTTACTCAACCTTCCTTATCAACGCGCCCAGATAGGGATAATGGGACAGCAATACAACAATGCCACCGTGGCGATCGCCGATTTTACCCCCAGTGCTCCAACCTTCGCCCCGGTGCAAATTCCCGCCCAATTAATTCCCGTTGAACCTTTACCGGAGCCGAGCCGAACCCGTCGTTTTACCCTGAACCATGGCATGGTACCAGGACAGGGAATGGCTTTTTTGATCAATGGGGAAGCCTACCGGGATCAACCCCAAACCACCGTCCGCTTGAACGATGTGGAGGATTGGGAAATTGTGAATACGGGCACAATGGATCACCCCTTCCATGTCCATGTGAATGGTTTTCAGGTGGTGAGCCGCAACGGTGTACCGGAAGAAAATATTGCCTGGGCAGATACGGTACTGGTGCGGGTCGGGGAAACGGTCAAAATCAGAATCGCTTTCCGGGATTTTGCAGGGAAGACGGTCTACCATTGTCACATTCTCGACCATGAAGACCTTGGCATGATGGGCCAACTGGAAATTCTACCCGCTTCATAAAACGTGAAATTGCGGCCTTGACTCTCCAGTGCACTAGAGCTTTTATCCTGGAGCCAGCACTTGAATCATCGAGGAAAGTTCGCCATGGAAACCCGCCAGTTTCAGATCAAGGGGATGGGCTGCGCTGCCTGTGCCACCACCATCGAAACCGCCCTCCAGAACACCGCCGGGGTACAGGTTGCCCAAGTGAATTTTGCCGCCGAGCAACTGCGGGTGGAATTTGACGGCAGCCAACTCAATGGCGAAACCCTCCAGCAGGTGGTCAGTGATGCTGGTTATGAAGCAATTCCCCTAATGGCAGGCGATCGCCAAAGTCAGTTAGACCAACAGGAACGGGAACAGGCGCGGCAACTGCGCCAACTCAGCCGTAAGGTTTGGCTGGCGGGAGCCTTAAGTGCGGTGCTGGTAATCGGCAGTCTACCGATGATGCTGGGGGTCAATATTCCGGGGATCGCCCATTGGTGGCACAATCCTTGGTTGCAGTGGGCCTTAACGACGCCGATTATGGTTTGGCCAGGCCAGGGCTTTTTTACGGGGGCGTGGAAAAGTCTTAAAAATCGCACCGCTGACATGAATACCCTGGTGGCTCTGGGGACGGGTGTAGCCTATGGCTATTCGGTGCTGGCGACGGTGTTTGCGGCCCAATTCCAGACTTGGGGTTTGACGGGGGATGTGTATTTTGAAAGTGCGGCGGTCATTATTACCTTGATCCTCTTGGGGCGCTTTTTAGAGCGGCGGGCGAGGGGGAAAACGGCGGTGGCAATTCGTGAACTTATGGGCCTCCAGGTGAAAACGGCGCGGGTACTGCGGGACGAAACTACCGTTGATATTCCCGTAGAAGAGGTGCAGGTGGGCGATCGCCTTTTGATCCGGCCTGGGGAAAAAATTCCCGTCGATGGCGAAATTTTAGAAGGGAATTCCACCTTGGATGAAGCTTTGGTGACGGGGGAATCTTTACCCGTGGAAAAAACCGTTGGCGATCGCGTGATCGGTTCAACCTTGAATAAAACAGGCCGTTTGATCCTGAAGGCGACCCATGTGGGGGAAGATACGGTTTTGGCGCAGATTATTCGCCTCGTCCAGGAAGCCCAGGGCAGTAAAGCGCCGATCCAAAAGTTAGCGGATCAAGTGACCGCTTGGTTTGTGCCCGCTGTGCTGGTGATTGCGCTGGTTACTTTTAGTCTTTGGGCGATCGCCGGTAATCTTTCGCTGGCGATCACGACTTTAGTGAGCGTTTTGATTATTGCTTGCCCCTGCGCCCTGGGGTTAGCGACGCCCACCTCGATCATGGTCGGTACGGGGGTTGGTGCCCAGCACGGCATTTTGATTAAAGATGCCCAGAGCCTCGAACTCGCCGCCCACCTCAGCACCATTGTCCTCGATAAAACGGGCACCCTTACCCAGGGGAAACCCAGCGTTACCAACTGCCAAAGTTTGATTGACGAAGCGCAACTGTGGTCTTGGGTCGCCAGCGTAGAACAATCTTCGGAACATCCTTTAGGAGAAGCAATCTTTCAGCATGCCCAAGGCAAAAATGTGCCCCTCATTCCCCTGGAAAACTTCCAATCCCAAACGGGGCAAGGGGTACAGGCAACGATCGAGCAGCAGCAGATTCAAATTGGTACGGCCCAGTGGTTGACGGATCTCGGCATTGATCCGGAGCCGCTCACATCCCAGGCAACGACTTGGCAAAATGAAGGGAAAACGGTGATTTGGGTCGCCATTGACCAGCACCTCGCGGGCATTATTGCCCTGGCTGACCAGCTTAAACCCACTAGCCCCAACGTCGTGAAGCAGTTACAAAAACTGGGTCTGAAGGTTGTGCTCCTCACCGGAGATAATCCCCGCACCGCCGAGGCGATCGCCAAACAGGTGGGCATTGATCAGGTGCAAGCAGAGGTGCGCCCCGACCAAAAGGCTGCTGTGGTGCAACAATTCCAAAATCAGCGGGAAATCGTCGCCATGGTGGGGGATGGCATTAATGACGCTCCAGCCCTGGCCCAGGCGGATTTAGGGATTGCCATCGGCACGGGTACTGATGTGGCGATCGCCGCCAGTGATCTCACCCTCATTTCTGGGGATTTAGCAGGGATTTTAACGGCGATTAAACTGAGCCGCGCCACCCTCCGCAATATCAAACAAAATCTCTTTTTCGCCTTCTTCTACAATGTCGCCAGCATTCCCATTGCTGCGGGGATTCTCAGTGCTTGGGGGATTTTCCTGAACCCGATGATCGCCGGGGCAGCCATGGCCTTTAGTTCTGTTTCGGTGGTGACGAATGCTCTACGTTTGAAAAAAGTTAGTCAACGGCTTTAAAGCTTGCTTGATGGCTCAAAGGGATTGATGATTGTCAGTTGATTATCAACGACCAAACCATGATGCATATCTTCGGAATAAAGAAGCTCGACATTTACCTTTAAAGCACTAGCAATAATTAGACTGTCCCAATAGGAAAAGTAATATTTTTCTCTCAAGTGGCTCGCTTCAAGAAACACATCATAGTCAATCTGAATAATTTGATAATGCTTGTATAGAGAATCGGTAAATCTTCTGATATCTACTTCCTTAAAATTTGCTTTTTTAATTAAGTTTGCAGAAACTTCATTGACGACCTGAGTGCTGATGAAAATATTTTCAAATTCTGTTACTTTTGTCGCAATTTTCTTTTTTCTTGCGAAGTCTTCAGGATCATCCTTGATATTTTTTAGCACCCGATAAAGAAAGATATTCGTATCAACAAAGAGATTCTGAGACATGTCTACAACTTCATTTCTTATTAGCGATTATAGATTTCTTCACGATTCAAGAATCCATTTACTTCAATGGGGCTTTCTGTAAGCACTTCTAAGATGTCTTTTTCTTGAGGAGAAGAGGTGATTTTCTCCAGTTGATTTTTAGCCTTGAAAGCATCAACAATGACTTGGAGTTGATTAATTTGTTCAATCGTCAATCCAGTAAGATCAAGTTGTGTAAGCATATTTTTGAGTTACCTGAATTATACAATGGTTCTATTAAAGGATATTTTTTAGTAGTGGCTCGTCAAAGTCATCGGGAACAATAAATTCTCCTTCACACAGTCCAAAAGGACGTAATTTTTTTGACTGGTCAATATTTGATTTCTTTTGTTTTTCTTCGAGTAAGATTTCCAGAATTTTATGGACTAAATAATCTGGCATTTTTTCGATTTCTTGGATCAGTTGTTCTCTTTCTGTCATGGGTCGATGCTCGTGGTTCTGATTTATTTTGGTGGGTTATCGATCGCCCAGGGGCCAACTATATTTTCGCCATTTTTTTCTTTTTCGGCCAGGGCAAGGTTCAAGTCTAAAAGTTTTTCGAGAATGTCGTCGTCTTTTTTGAAGCCGTAGGCTTTGAGCACAAGGGCATCGAGCTTTTTGTGGAGTTTATGGAGTTGGCTGGCGGGTTCGTCGAAAAAGGCGTTGTAAAGTTTGGTGATCCCCCATTGTTTGGCTTCCATTTGGGCGGTGCGATATTCGTGGAGGTCGATCATCCCTTGGCGGATCTGTTGGGTGAGTTTTGCGATCGCCGTCTGGGGAAAGGGAAAAGTTTCAAAACAGGTATTGTGGGTGTAGCGGGTATCACCTTTTAGGGTTGAGCTTTGGGCTTTGACCCATTGGCGATGAACATCTGATGTCAAAATTCCCAACACATAAAAATCATCCGAAGCCACAACAGTTGTTGAGTCAGCAGGAAGCCAATCTAATTTACAAGGAATAAAAATAAACCATTTAGAATGTCTAGGAACTGCAAAGTAAAGAGCTAGTAACTCGATTGCTTGACGCATTGCAGGCCTAGCTCTTGGAAATAACCACCAGTATTCCCTAGTTTTTTGATCTCTGTTATTTTCACGCTGAGGCTTAACAAAAAAATTAACATGATCAAAAGGCTCTTTGTATGTAGATGCGTCTTCTAAAGAAAAATCATTAAAATCAATAATCCATCGACTGGGTTCACCATTTTTATTGCTGGCTAAATCTGAAGCTGATACAAATAGTTTCAAGACTTGATTGTTTTTTGTATTTTTCTGGATCCAATTTTCTACTTTTTTCTCAGAAATCAGAAAGTCTTTTCCCGTGGGTTGCACACCTTTGAAAGATTGATTCAGATTAACTTTTAGCTTAACGGCATTGGAAACATCCGTTTCAGACTTTAAAGATGAATTTATATTTTTGACAATTTCATGATCTAAGACATATTCTGGAGGCTTTAAATATTGCCAATTAACCAAGCTAACGTGGACATTCGCTTGTCCAGACCAAACCTGTGTAGAGATTGCATCGTGAATAATTCCGCCGTTATTGACAATATATTCTAAGCTTGCCCTTCTGCTAAAGCCTTGACTAATTGAATTTGTCCCAACTAAACCAGCTCGACCAGTTTTATTAAGATTTTCGTGTGCTAGACGAAACCAATAAACGCAAAAGTCTACTTTGTCCTTAACATCAGAAAACTTTTCAAAAATTCGTTCAACATATTTATCCCCAAGCTCTAAACGTACTCTTGAGCCACCAAGAAAAGGCGGATTGCCGATAATCGCGTCAGCCTTTGGCCAGTCATTAAATAGCGCATCTTGGCAGACAATATTTTGATCCAAAGAATCCAACGGCAAAGCAGGCTCAGTTAACCCAAACTTATCAATCGCAATCTTCCGGGCGATCATCATCGTCACCCGCGCCAACTGCACCGCAAACGGATTCGTATCCATCCCAAAAAACTGCAACGGCGTCACAATCCCGATTTCTTCCTGCTGTAAAACTTCCCCCTGGAACCGTTTGCGCCGCTCATAGATTTTGTTGAGCAAAACCCGTTCCAGCCGCTTCAACTCCTGATAAGCCACATAAAGGAAATTTCCCGAACCGCACGCCGGATCCAATACCCGATATTCCCGTAATTCCTGCTTCAGCTTTTCGAGATCTTCGTAGGTCGTCGCCTCGTCGATTTTCCCTTCCCAATAGTCGGCGATCGTCGGGCGCACAATCTGCCGGATATCCTTCTCAGAAGTGTAATGAATTCCCCTGGCATGGCGCTCATCCGCATCAATGGCACTCTCAAAAATATTTCCAAAAATCGACGGTCGGATATTCGCCCAATTATCCCGCGCACACACATCGAGAATTTCTAGCTCGTTCTTTTCTAAGGGAATCGGCTGAATTTCCCCAAACAAACCCCCATTAAAATAATCCACCCCCTTGTAACGACCCTGGGGCACGATCCCCGGCAAGTTCATCGCCCGAAACAAACCACTAAAGGCATCATAGGCATTATCCCGCCCCGCTAAACAGTCCTGCACCAACCCCACAAACAGATCCCGTGGCAGGAGATTCCGGTCTTCGGCAAACATCGCTAGCACACATTGCAGGGTAAACCGTTGCAGTTGCGCTTCTGTGAAATAAACAAACTTTTCCCTTTCGCCCCGCGATCGCACCAGCCGATAAAATTCCCCCATGCGCTTGGCCGTGCGTTCCGTCACCTCGACCTGATTGTTCCGAAAGATCGGCTCCCGACCACCGATCTCCATAAACGAAAATGTCCCTACCCGGTTCGGGAGATCTTCTAGCTTGACCCGGTCTACAGGCTCATCGACCTGGTTGTTAAAGTCATAGACCCAAAACTCATCAAAATTACAGAGAATCGAATAGCGTGGTTTCGGGGTGAGCCGCAGCCAATATTTTTCGAGCTGAGAATAATGCAGCGCCAGATCTGTCCCGCGCTTTTTCATCTCCACCACGACCCCCTTTACCCCAGGGGCGGGCGACCAGACCAAATCCGCAAAACCTGTTTTATCTTTCTTGCTCGCTTTTTTGACCCGCTCCTCAAACTCGGCCCCAACTTCCTTGATCCCAGCATGGCCAAAGGCTTGGAAAAATCGCGTTAAAAATGTCTGTGCCTCTGACTTCTCATCCCCTTGGATGTAGGCATTACAGTAATCCACAAACGCCTGGAGAGAATCACGGGTTACTGCCATCGGTCACTCAGCCCACAAGAAAAAACAATAATTTCTCCATAGTATCGCCCAACCCCAACACCATCCACCCAAAAACCACCGACAGAATTCACTGTGAGCAAGTATGATAAAAGTCATACCCTGCAGCTTGAGTCAAGCGCCCATGAAAAAGACACTGTACATCCCGGATGAGCTGTGGCAGCAGCTTGATCAATACCTCCAAACTCACCCCGAAGAAAATGCCTCTAGCCTCGTCCAGAGCGCCCTCAGAGATAAGTTACGTCCCCGGAATGGTCAGGATTTGCTAGATTTAGCAGGCCTAGTTCGTAATGCCCCTGTAGATGCTTCGACGAATCCCTTGGAGCGTTGATGGAACGACTGGTACTCGATGCAGGCCCTCTGATTGCCCTCGTTTCTCGCCAGGATCGATATCATGAGCTAGCTCAGTCCGGCTTTACCCAAATCCCAAAAGCTTTTGGAGAGATCATTACCCCTTTACCGATTGTTTTTGAGGTTTACAAATTTGTTTCACGCCGTGAGTCAATTCAAGCGGCTCAATTCCTTTTGACAACTTTGCAGACAAATACAGTCATTCAGACTATTTCTCCAACGGATTTTCAAGAGATTTACGAACTCAGCATTCGTTCACCCCAATGGCGAGGCAGTTTAGAAGATGCTTCTGTGCTGGTTGTAGCAAAACAAATGCAAGCAAAGGTTTGGACAATTGATTACAGAGACCTCGGCTTCTTTGAAGATATTGGTTTTTGGCATCCCTGAAAAAAGATTGCATCATAAAATCCCCCACAAAATTATTACTCTACGAGAATGTCGTGGGGGAAGTGCATTAAGATGCGCTATTCAGCTTGGCGTCAGGCTTCGACTTTAATGTTGACCTTCGTTTCTTTGTCCGCAGCTTCTTGGTAGAGCTTAAACCCAGACACAAGATCCTTTTCTCCGGTGATCAGACGGGCACCCCGACCTCTGGTGAAATAGTTCCAACCCCACTGGAGCATCACCACCATCTTGTTATCAAACTCGATCAGGTAATACACGTGGGCGAAGATCCAAATTAACCAGGCTAAGAACCCAGAGAATTTCACAAAACCGAGATCCACAACGGCGGCATTTTGCCCAATGACAGCTAGGCTACCCAATTCCATATAACGAAAAGGCGCCATCTCCTGACCATTGACCCGTTGTTTGATCAGTTTTGCCACATATTCCCCTTCTTGCATCGCCACCGGCGCCACCCCAGGTAGAGGCCGTTCATTTTGGTGGGGGAAGTTGGCCAAGTCCCCAATCACAAAGACATCAGGGTAGCCCGCAACGCTTAGGTTCGGCTCGACGATGACCCGACCAGCTCGGTCTAGGGTCGCGCTTAAACGGTCTTCGAGGACTTTACTCATGCCAGACGCTTTCACCCCAGCGGCCCAGACAATGGTTTTCGCGGCGATTTCGCACTGGTCATCGCCCTGCTTAAAGGTGACAAGGTGGTCTTCGATATTCGTCACGAGGCTCTTGGTTTGTACCTGAACTCCTAAGTTTTCCAGGGATTTTTGCGCTTTCGCCGACAAACTTGGATCGTAGGGGGGCAAGACCCGATCCATCCCTTCTAGGAGAATAATCCGGGCGCGGGTGGTATCAATTTTGCGGAAATCTTTTTTCAGAACGCTGTAGGCAATTTCGGCGATCGCCCCGGCCAATTCTACCCCCGTCGGGCCACCGCCCACGATCACAAAGGTCAACCATGCCTGTTGGAGTGCCGGATCTGTTTCCTTTTCCGCCGCTTCAAAGGCCATAAAAATGCGGTGGCGAATTTCGAGGGCATCTTCAACGGTTTTTAGGCCCGGTGCGTAGGGTTTCCAATGGTCATTCCCAAAATAGTGGTGGCTGACCCCCGTGGCAACGATCAAACTGTCATAGTTGACGATCCCTTCGTTCATTACCACCGTTTTGCTGTCGGGATCAATATCAACGACTTCATCAAGGAGCACATGGGTGTTTTTGTTGCCGCTGAGGACACCGCGCAGGGGCGAAGCAATATCCGCCGGGGAAAGGGTCCCCGTTGCCACTTGGTACAGCAGCGGTTGGAACAGGTGGAAGTTCCGTTTGTCGATCAGGGTGACATCCACGGCAGCCTCATATTTACCGAGGGTTTTCGCGGCATAAAGACCACCAAAACCGCCACCGATAATCACCACTTTATGCTTGTCTGTCTGGGGGGTGAGATTGGGGAGTTGGGTATTGACCATGGGTTCGCTGGGGTTGGGGAAAATATAAACTTTTATTTCAATCGGCCTGTGTTAGGTAAGAATACTAACAGAAATCTACCCAAAGAGATAAAAGGTGAGATTTCAATGGTGCTATTGCTCGAAAAAATAGGGCGGAGACGGTTAATTTAATGCAGCGTTTGGTGGTTTCTGAGGCGCAATTTACTGATCTTTCTAGGGTTAATTTAACGACAGAACAACGGCATTATCTGCTAAGTGTGCTACGGTTGCGGGCGGGCGATCGCCTGATTGTGTTAAATGGTTTGGGCCAAGCTTGGCTTGGTGAATTGACGGAGACTGAGGAAATTCAATTAATCGAATCCCAGCACCTCCAAACAGAATGCCCGATTCCAGTGAAATTAGTGGCCGCCCTGCCGAAAAATGGCTTCGATGAAGTGGTGCGGTGCTGTACAGAATTAGGCGTGACGCAGATTTATCCGGTGATTTCTGAGCGGACAATTTTAAAACCGAGTGAAAATAAGTTAAAACGCTGGCGTAAAATTGCCACCGAAGCCGCAGAACAATCGGAACGGGCAATTGTGCCGAAAATTGAAACACCACAACCTTTTTTGCAGCTTTTAGAAACCCTTTCCCCAGAGCAAACCTATCTCTGTGGCGCACGGGAAAAGTCATTGCATCTGCTTGATGCGTTACCCAAAACGCTGCCCCCAGAAATTACGGTACTGATCGGGCCGGAGGGGGGCTGGACAGAAACGGAAATCCAACAGGCGATCGCCAAAGGTATGCCAGTCGTCTCCTTGGGAAATTCGATTCTGCGGGCGGTGACGGCTTCGATCACGGCGATCGCCTTAGTGAATAGTCACTGTCGTCCAGGAAATTAACTGGATTTAACTTTGGGAATCCCGCCGGGATTTTTCGATGGCGATCAAGGTTTTGCGGAGGGACTCAATTTCCCCCTGGAGCTGACTCGTATAAGTCGCGTTACTCTGGGCTGCTGTGAGGAGTGCCGCCGCCTGGAACGCCGTATCGGGGGTAATATTCCCCTTATAGGTCATCATGATGCGTTGATAATGTTCGCCAAGGTCATCGTGCATGATGCTCATAAAATCAGCGAATTCACTCATTTTCCCGCTTCTCCAAGCCGTTAGGGGGTTTTAGTTACCTTACATGGCCATGGTAGCGGAGATGCAAGGCGATCGCCGGAGAAATTTACCGAATGTATTTTTTTTCGTCCGCCCTCAGGCCACAATAGGGAAGATTTTTCACCGTTGGAATTTTCCCAGTTTAATGAGCAACTCCATTAACCCCATCGTTTGGCAAGAAGACTGCGTCCTCCTCGTGGATCAAACCCTGCTCCCCCTCGCCTATAAAGTCGTCGAAATTAAAACCTACCAGGCCATGGCTGAGGCGATCCGCACGATGATTGTCCGGGGAGCACCTGCCATCGGGGTTTCGGCGGCCTATGGTCTATACCTGGGGGCAAAGGAGATCCAAACCACAGACCGCACCATTTTTCTGGAAAAACTAGAGGCAATCGCCGCAACCCTCCGGCAAACCAGACCCACCGCAGTCAATCTCTTTTGGGCCATTGATCGGGTGATGGCAACGGTGCAAGGGGCGACTGGTAATATTCCTGAGTTGCAAAATTTAATTCTCAATACCGCCAAGGCGATCCACAATGAAGACCTCGCCACCTGCCAGGCGATCGGTGATCAGGGGTTGGCGGTTCTTCCCGAAACCCCCGAAAAATTAACGATCCTCACCCATTGTAATGCGGGTGGTTTAGCCACGGCGGGTTATGGCACAGCTTTGGGCGTGATTCGTTCAGCTTGGCGGGAAAATCGTTTAGGGATGGTCTATGCTGACGAAACTCGACCCCGGCTCCAGGGTTCCAAGCTCACCACCTGGGAATGTGTTCAGGAAGGGATTCCCGTGACGCAAATTTGTGACAACATGGCCGCCCACTGTATGCAGCAGGGTCGCATCGATGCAGTGGTGGTCGGGGCCGACCGGATTACAGCTAATGGCGATGCGGCGAATAAAATTGGCACCTACAGTTTGGCGATCGTCGCGAAGGCCCACAATGTTCCTTTTTTCGTGGCGGCTCCTTTATCGACGGTGGATTTTTCCCTCAGTGACGGTAAACAAATTCCCATTGAGGAGCGCGATCCTAAGGAAGTTTATCAAATTGGTGACACGCGCATTTGCCCGGAAGGGGTGCAATTTTATAATCCGGCTTTTGACGTGACCCCGGCCCATCTAATCACGGCGATCATTACAGAAAAAGGGGCCGTGGCTCCCGACCAGTTGATTCATCTCAAGGGCTAGAAACCGCCCCCTCTATCCCCTCCCAAGCGGTGAAGATTCAAAATAGCTGGGTCAAAATGGGCAGTAAGCCCAACACACTAAAGCCCAGCAAAAAATACAAACTTTGTTGTCCCGTTTGGCGATCGCCAAAGGAGCGGGCATAGATTCCTTTGACCGCATTGTTACTCGCCGTCGCAATCAAAATCGAAATACTGGCTAGGGATAAAGACAAAGACTGGCCCGCCGATTGGGTCAAGCTCAGAATAAAGGGATCTACGTCGGTGATCCCCATAATCGCCGCAAAGGAATACACACCGCGATCGCCTAAATAATCAACAATGTACCGGGTCAAGAGGGAGATCACCACAAAGAGCAGCGCAAAACTAAAGGCCGCCTTTAATTCCAAGGGGTTACCCTGGGGATGTGTTGCGGCGATCGCCTGGGGATCAGTCCCATTTTTTTTCCGGAGGGCGATCGCCAAGCCTCCCACAACCCCTACCAGCCCTAACAGGAAAAACGAACCCATCAGCCGTTCCGACAAAGCCCCATTAAACAATTCCAATAGCAAAATTAAGCGCCAATACATCATCCCCGAAGCCATCACCATGCCTCCCACATACCGCTGGGAATTTGCAGGATCGACGCTAGAACGTTTCGCCAGGGCGACGGTGGTCACGGTCGAAGAATAGGCTCCCCCCAAAAGAGCCGCCAGGGGAATGCTGCCTTGACCCTTAATGAGCCTTTGGAGCAGAAAGCTGCCGTAGGAAACGGTACTCACAGCCACCACCACCAGCCAAGTTTTAAAGGGGTTGAGATCAAAGGTAGTCAGGGCTTGATTGGGCAAAATGGGCAAAATAACGATGGTCAGCAGCAGAAATTTGGTGAAGGTGAAAATATCCTCCTCAGAAAACCGCTCAGCCAATCCTTCGAGAAAAGTCTTCAGTTCCAACAAAATCAAACTGGCGATCGCCAAGGAAGACGCCACCCAAAAATGCCCGTGGTAGACCAGCGCCCCCAGAATATAGGTCGCCAAACCCGCCATCTCCGAAGTAAGACCAACCCGTGACGTTTCCGCCTTGTGCCAGTAGGAAATCATCATAAAGCCACCAATTACCGCCAAACCGCCGATCACTGCCAGCATTTGGGTTTGGGCCAAAAAAGCGACACTATAACCAATCAGACCAATGAGCGGATAGGTGCGCACGCCCCCAAAGGCATAGCCCTTATTGAGTTTGTGTTCCTCCCGTTCAAGGCCAATGAGAAACGACAAAAATAAAACAACCAGAAGCTTATAGGCATCTGCTGGGACGAGGCTGAGGAGTTGGGAGCCCATTACCAAAAATGTGTTGCGATTTTACGATAGCGATATTTGCCGCTCTGCACCCAATGACAAAAAAATGATTGTGCTTGGGGCCGAACGCGATGTACTCACCTTACCAGCAGCCGAGGTAGTAAACATCTTCGTAGTGTTCGGTGCAACCTTCACTGCCAATATTATTCAAAATATTCATGCTGGTGTTGTGGAGCATTGAACTGACATAGGATTGCTGTTCGGCGGAAACCGTAACGCCTCCACTCGCCATTAGCTGGGCTTGGTATTGCTGGAGGTAGGCAATTAAAACATTCACCATCACCCCCGAATAGGGCCAGGGGGTAATCGCCGCTTCGATAGTGTTTGGGTCAACGGCGATCGCCTGATTATTTTGCATTCTGTAGGTGGCAGTGGGGGTCAGGGCATAGAGAATTTTTGGGCCATTATTGGCGTTGGCCTGGGCGAAAAAAACCGTCACCTGACTCGGTGAAAAATAACTGATCCGCCCTTGGGCATCCAGATAAATTAAACCCTGATCATCGGAAAAAGGGCCGATAATCCCAGTATTGGGAGGTACAGGAGGAAAGCCGAGCTGTTGGGCTACAAAGACGGCATTGGCAGCCCCTTGGAACTGAATTCCTACTGGATTAGCTTGGGCTGGTGCACAGATCATTTGCCCCATGAGACAGCCAAGGCCCACACTGGCACTCAGATAACGACGCAAAACCTGGAACATCACAGCTTTCTCCCTCAGTAATACTTGATTTCAAACAATCACAACAGCATTGGGGGCACTTTTCAGGATTTTTCCGCCGCCCGAAAATCTGCTCCATTAGTATAGTGAGCTTTTCCCAGAAGCCTTTTAGATTGCAACAAAAGACAAAATTTTCACCGACAGCCCAGGACAAATTCGGTAGCGATCTGACGGCCTCAGAGAATGAACTGCATAGGTTCTGGGGGGCCGCCACTACAACCCCGTGGAGGTTAGTCCCTAATCTCTCAATTTATTCTCCTTTGCAATGGAGCAAAACCATGAAATCAACACAAGGTATTGGCGTACAGTTGTTGGATGGTCTGTCTTTGGGGTTGATGGTGCTGTTGTCTGGTGTCCCAGCGGCGATCGCCACCCCCACAGAAATGACCTGTCCAGAGGGATGGCGTCTCCATACCCAAGAACTCAATCCCCAGATCCGTGTCTGTTTACCCAAAAATATCCACCTCCCAACGCTCGCGGATCTCAGCCGACAACCGGCCCAGGTGCAGGTGCAACAACTGCGAATTATCCAAACTGGCGCTCAGATCGATCCGAGCCACCCCAAGGAATCCCACATTCAAAGTTCGAGCCGTGCCTCAATCCAGGTTTACCAACATACCAGCCAGTAACAATTTGGCGAGTTGTCGGGGGTTGATATTGTGCCAGAGTCAGCAAGCTCTGGTTTTTTGTTGGCGAAAGTGACTGGGGAGATTTTTTCTGAATCTAGATATTCCTTGGAGTGGCAAGAGTATTCAGGCCGTTGGCAGCCGATTTTTTTAAAAAGTTTTTTAAAAATTGACCGCAATTAACAAAAGAGGTTTTCTGGGCTGGTTAAAGTAGGGAATCAAGCAAGATTTTTGCCATAATTTTAAGGCAAGCTTGCGTTTATCTTTGCGCCTCCAGTCTCCTCACACCCATGCTAAATCAATCTTTTCGTCAGTGGAGCCTCTACACGACTTTCCTTATCCTCGGGGGAAGCCTGGGGTTTTTGGGCCATGCCTATTGGTTCCAAAGACAGCTAAATGCATCTTTGCAGGCCTATGGTGAGTTTCGTCAATATGAGCAATCCCTGGCTGCGCTGGATCTCAACCAAGACTCGGTAAATTTTATTGCTGAAGCGGTCAAAACCGTTGGGCCGACCGTCGTGCGCATTGATGCCCTAGATCAGACGGAGGCATCGGCATCGCCCACACCGTTATTTAAGAAGTTTTTTCAATTAGAAGAGGGCTTTCCCACCTTTGACGGCGATCGCCAACCCCAGGGCACGGGCTCCGGTTTTATTCTCAGTAGTGATGGCCAACTGGTGACCAATGCCCATGTGGTGGGAAATAGCTCTAAGGTAAAGGTGACTCTCAAAGATGGCCAGGTCTTTGAAGGACAAGTGATGGGTGTTGATGAGCTAACGGATATTGCCGTGATTAAAATCGACGCCACGGGGTTACCTACCGCAACATTAGGAAATGCGGCGAGTCTGACCCCAGGGGAATGGGCGATCGCCATTGGTAATCCCCTCGGTTTTGACAACAGTGTCACCGTCGGCATTATCAGTGCCCTCGACCGTCCCAGTGCCCAGGTCGGCATTCCGGACAAACGGGTACGTTTTATCCAAACCGATGCCGCCATTAACCCTGGTAATTCCGGTGGCCCCCTCCTCAATGTGCGGGGGGAAGTGATTGGCTTAAATACAGCGATTCGCGCCGATGGCCAAGGTCTGGGATTTGCCATTCCCATCGAAACCGCCCAACGCATTGCCCAACAACTCTTTACGGAGGGGAAAGCGACCCACCCTTACCTGGGGATTCGAATGCTGGCATTGGACGGAGAAGGGAAAAATCGATTGCGGGAAACCCTGCCTGCCATGGCCCAGACGCTTGATTTAAATCAGGAAACAGGGGTGTTGGTGATTGAGGTTGCCCCAGATTCTCCGGCGGCGATCGCCAATATCCAGGTGGGAGATATCCTCAAGCAGGTGGGGGATCAACCCGTCCTGACCGCCTTTGATGTCCAGGATGTCGTAGAACGGAGTAGCATCGGTGCTGATTTACCCATTGATCTCAAGCGCCGGGGCAAAATGCGGCAGTTAACCGTCCAGCCCACGGAGTTTCCGAGTTAGGCCAGGGTTATGGATCAATGGTGGGCCTTAATGATTGGCAACTCCCGGCTCCATTGGGCGACATTTACGGGGGATACCTTGCAAACGGTACACCACACAGCCCATGGCACTTGTCCCCCTGCCGTTAAGCAGTTGCGCTATGTGGCCTCGGTCGTCCCCCAACAAAGCACTTGGATACAGGCTCATTTTCCCACCGCCAAGCCCATTACCTTGGCCGATATTCCCCTCGAAAATCTCTATCCCCAATTGGGGATTGATCGCGCCCTAGCAGTTTTAGGAGCCGGACAACGGTATGGCTTTCCCTGTTTAGTGGTTGATGGGGGGACGGCCTTAACCTTTTCGGCGGCCAACGGCGATCGCCAATGGATCGGTGGTGCGATTCTACCGGGTTTAAACCTCCAGTTTCAAAGCCTCACCCAGCACACTGCCGCCTTACCCAAAGTTCATTTACCGACGCAATTGCCCCCCCGTTGGGCCAATGATCCCGCCGGGGCGATCGCCAGTGGCATTACCTACACAGTCCTCGCTGGGGTCAAAGATTTTATCCGCGCTTGGCAAGGCGAATTTCCCCAGGGTCAGATCTTCAGCACCGGGGGGGATGGGGCGTGGCTGGCCCAACAGTTACCTGTTTTGCATTACGATCCGGGGCTTATTTTCCACGGATTTGCGGCCTTGAGACGTAATCGCTGATCCTAACGGAGTTGGTAAACCTTGCCATCGAGCAGTAGGCGGGTAATGCCTTTGGCTGCGAGACAACCGCTCGTTTTGAGGAAAAGGTCGCCATTGGGAATTTTGATGATTTTTTGGGTGCGCCCCCGGATAAACCGCTTGGCGACACGGTGGTTATCAAAAATGGGGAGGGTTTTTTGGCTGATTTCTTCGTCGGGAATTTCCCCTAAATCCTGAAAATCCTGCATTGGCCGGGCGATCAACTCCGACAAACGATCCGTCACCACATAACAATTGCGGGGGAACTGAGCCGCTTCGAGGGGCAAAATTTCCACCGTTTCTGAGTGGGCGACCGGGGTCACATCAAATTCTTCATCGTCGTCGTCATCATCATCAAATTCCTCATCGTCGTCATCATCATCAAATTCATCGTCATCACCGATGTCTTCCCCCAATAATTCCTTGAGGGCCTGTTGGCGATCGCCCAACTGAATTTCCTGGGCTAGAGCGAGTAAATCCGGATTAATTTCGATCTCCTCAAAGGTTGCAGCTTCTGGTTCAGGCTCAGAATCCTCTAGGGCCACTGTCGTCGTCGCATCGGCAGTATCAAGCTCTGGGATTGCCTCTGGCTCTGGGTCACGGGATTTACGTCTGGTGCGCCGCCGTTCCGTTTTGGGTGGCGTGTCCTCGGCTGTATCGGTGGATTCTGGAGCTGTCTCAACCCGTTTAACTAGCTTTGGTTTTTCCACGGTTTTAGCCGTCGATGGCTCCGGTTCGGGGATTGATTTTGTCCCACGGTTGCCACGACCCAGGCGTTTGCGTTGGATCAATTCCTCATATTCACTGGCACTGAGACGACTCTTAAGAAAGCGACTAATGGTAGAGCTGCTCACGCCATAGCGGGACGCCAAAGTAGAAGTCGTTTCTGCCGTTTCACGGTAGGCAACGAGTAATTCTTCTTTGTCATGGTCGGTTAGTTTGCGGGGACTCATAGCGTCGATACAAAATGCAGATAAAGGTGAGCAGCCTGGGTCAAAGCGTGCCAGCACATTAGTTTAACCTGTGTGCTCTATTAGTGTATCCCTTCAAGGAACCAGCGGTTGCGGGATACACAGAATTTCTCCAGAAATTCCTGCAATTATCGCGGTGTCGGGAATTGTAATTGGTTTTTCCTTAGGGGGATGTTTCTGTGGAATCTTCTGGTACCACTGTAGGGCCAGTAGGAGGGATTTTTTCGCGGACAATTAGGGCCTGGAGCACATCATGAACGACGGGAGCGGCGACAGTCCCCCCAAAGGAATTGGGCTCTGTGGGTTCATCGGCAGCGGCAAAGACCACATAGCGGGGATTATCGATGGGGAAGATACTGACGAAGCTTGTGATGTAGGCTCCCGGAATATATTGGCCGTTGCGCGCTTTTTGGGCCGTGCCTGTTTTCCCACCAATCCGATAGCCGGCAATTTTTGATTTTTCGCCACTGCCATCGTCCACAACAGTTTCCATCATGTCGAGTACAGTTCTCGCCACCGCCGGGGAAAAAATTTGTGGGTTCTCCGAGGCTGTCGTTGTTGCCGCAAGCTGCTGGGCACTGTTGGGGATTTCTGCTTTGGGAGTGACGGTTTGGGGTTCTCCTTGGCTGTTGAATAGTCCCCGCACCAGATGGGGTTCGACGAGGGTACCGCCATTGGCGATCGCCCCGTGGAGTTGCACCAGCTTGATGGGCGTCACAGTTAACCCTTGGCCAAAGGAATTCACGGCTGCTTCGACGGGGCTAGCGGTAAATTTTTCGCGACTCTTGAGGGTGCCTGTCACTTCCCCCGGTAGATCAATGCCTGTGGGCTTGGTGAGTCTCAAGCTTTGCAGTCGGTCATAATAATCATCCCGGGACAGATTTTGCATCAACTGAATCATCCCCACATTACTAGAAACCCGCAAAATCCCCGCCACATCAATCACACCGTTTCCGGCACCGTTGTAGTTTTTCATCCGGTGGGGGCCAACCTGAATTGATCCCGGATCATTCACTGACGTGTTGGGGGTAATCACCCCGGCATCGAGGGCGAGGGCGACATTGATCGGTTTAAAGGTAGACCCCGGTTCATAGAGATCTGTGACTGCCCAATTTTTAAAAACACCATAATTTTCAGGCTGAACTTGGGCGTAATTGTTGGGATCGTAGTTGGGTTCTGTCACCAGACTCAGCAGTTCCCCAGACTGGGCATCCATGACAATGACAACACCCCGTTTCGCTTTGTAGGCAGCCATCTGTTTTTGCAGGGCTTGGCGGGCGGCCTTTTGGAGGGGGAGATCGAGGGACAGTTCCAATTCCCAGTCATCATATTTCATCGCCTCTGCCTGGAGGTTCCCCGGCAGGATCGCCCCATTGCCATTGCGCCGGAGACTCAGGGAAATGGGCTCCCGTTGGATTAAGCTTTCCTGGGCAAGTTCAATGCCAGCCCGGCCCAGGTGGTCGTCTTTTTGGACATAGCCGGTAATTTCTGCGGTTGCGTCCCCCTGGGGATAGAACCGACCGTATCGTTCCACCAGTTCCAGGCCATCAATACGTAATTGGCGAATGGCGCTGACCTTGGTGGCGTCGAGGCTGGCCCGCAACAAGATCCCGCTTTTTTGGCGGCGTAAGGTGGTCTCTAGGTCTGCGGGGGAAACATCCCCCAAAATAGGAGCGAGATAATGGGCAACGGCCTTCGGGAGGTCTGTGGGGGCGATCGCCTCCGGGAGATTGTCTACTAGCTCCTGGGGAAGTCGGAAACCGACGGGGTGGGCGTAGAGGGTATGGGAAATGCGGTCTAGGGCCAGGATATTCCCTTCGCGGTCAACGATGGTGCGTCGGGGAATATAGGGACGGAGGGTAATCTGATGCTGGGACTGGGCGATCGCCCCTAGCTTGTCGTAGTCAATGATCTGTAGGTAGAACACCCGGACAGCCAAAGCCAATAACCCCACCACAAAAATGCCCCAGATGAGGAATAAACGCCGTTGGAGCAGCTTCGGTGCGGGCGGCCGAGACCGGATGGCTTGTTGCTTGCGCCGATACAGTTGCCGTCGTTGTTGGTGGGAGTGGGGGGAAGGCATGGTCATCGGTTTGACCCCTGATTGCTAAGGGCAAATCTGCTCAACACTCTACCAAGAAACCAATGATTAATAGCCAATGGGAGATTGTTCGCGGACGTGGGGGAGAGTATCTTGGGGCGCGGCGGGGAGAGAGACCTGGGTAGGCGTTTTGACATAAACGCTGTGGGCTGGGGTTGGCGCCACAAGTCCTGCGGTCGGTTGCTCTGCCTGGTGTTGGAAAAACTCTCCCAGGCTGGCACTGGTGGCGATGAGATCTGCCTCGTAATCTTGGAGTTGGAGGAGGTGACTAAACGCTTCACTCCAGCCCTTTTGGTAATAGGCTTTTCCGGCATATAAACCCATGGCCGTTGTCACGGCGGCGATCGCCACCCATTGGGTCACCTGCTTACTGATTCGGAGCGTTTGTACCAAAGGGGTTGTAGAGGGCTGTTCTGGCCGCGCTGGCAAGCTGCGAACCTTGGACTCTACCACTTTGAGGGGTCTGGATTTTTGCGGACGGGAGGGGGAAACCTGCCAGGGTCGAGGTGCAACTGCCATATCTACTTTCTATCGCCTCACACAAAAGATGTTGTCATTATGGGGTATTGTAGTCGCGCCTTGATCGATTTTCCCGTGTTTTTTTCGATTTTTACTAATTTTTCAAAAAAGCAATATTGATGTACTTTTCTTTCTAAGAAAAATATAAAGAAAAATATCAATGGGCAAAAAAAGTTCCCTGATTTTTATGATTTTTATGAAGTGGTTATGGCGAACAATCGGTGGCGATCGCCTATGGTAGTTCCCCTTGTGGAGCGGGCTTTAGGCGGTTTTGCCAAGTTTGGCCCTGGGCGCGGATGGCCTGCAATTCATCTGGGGAGAGCCGTTCTAAATTTTTGAGGATTAAATTCATCCGACCTTGGCTGCGGAGTTGACCTTGGTGACGGTCGAGGAAGTGCCAGTAGAGGGTATTGAAAGGACAGGCATTTTCTCCGTGGCGATCGCCTTTGTGGTAGCGACAGTCGCGGCAGTAATCACTCATTTTATTGATGTAGTTGGCCGAGGCAGCGTAGGGCTTACTGGCAAGGATTCCCCCGTCAGCAAACTGCCCCATGCCGATGACATTGGTTTGCATTACCCAATCGTAGGCATCGATAAACGCGGCGTGAAACCAAGCTTCTAGGGCCTGAGGCTTGACCCCCAAGATCAAGGCAAAATTGCTGAGGATCATCAAGCGTTGGATATGGTGGGCATAGCCCGTTTGTTCTACTTGTTGTAAGACTTGTTTGAGGCAGTTGAGATCGGTTTTGCGGCTGTCCCAATAAAAATCGGGCAGGGGCTGTTGGTGGTTGAAATGGTTTTTCTGGGCATAATCAGCGCCCACGTAATGGTAAAGACCATGGAGATATTCCCGCCAGCCCAAAATTTGCCGGATAAAACCTTCGAGATTATTGAGGGCGATCGCCTTTTGTTCTCGGATTGCCTCTGCTTTTTTGATCAATTCCCAGGGATGCAACAGACCCAGATTGAGATAGGGCGAAATCAGACCATGCCAGAGGGTATATTCCCCCGTGACCATCGCATCTTGGAAGGTGCCAAATTTTTCTAAGCCCGTAGCGAGGAAATGCTCAAAGACCTGGAGGGCTTGGGTGCGGGTCACGGCCCAACGGAAAAGTTCAAGCTGCCCGTAGGTGACAAGACCTAAAGCTTTAACCCGGTTGATCACGGCTTGGGTCAGCTCATCGGGCGCAAAGGTTAGCGGTTGGGGAGGATTGAGGTCTTTCTTGGGCGGTTTGCGGTTGTCTTTATCAAAGTTCCACTGACCCCCAAGGGGTTGCTGTGCTTCATCGAGCAGGATCTTAAACCGTTTGCGACCCGCCCGATAAAAGTCTTCGAGGACGAGGCGTTTACGATTCTTGGCCCAGTTGTGAAATTCTGCCCGCGACCACAGGAAGTGATTATTAGGAATGAACTTGAGGGAACAGGGGAGATCTAAGGTCTGGATAAAAGTTTCAAAGGGGCGATCGCTCGGCTGCATCACCCACAATTCCGTGATCCCCGCAGTGGCAATCCAGTCGGTTAGGGCACTTTGAAAATCAGCGGCGATCGCATAATGCACAGACCAGCCGGCCTGTTCTAACTCCTGGGCAAAGTGACGCATGGCCGACCAAACCAGCACCAACTTTTGACCGTGGTAGGGCCGTTGGCGGGCATAGTCTGCCGCTTCGATCAACAGAACCGGCGTTGTTGAGCGTTGGTCTTCCCGTTGTTGGAGGGCGGCCTGGGTGGCCCACAGTTGATCCCCCAGTACCCAAATCCCGACGGTCATGGGTTTTTCTCTCCCGAAAAATGCTGTTGGAGAGTCTAACACAAGCTTTTTTGCGGCGACGGCAGCTTAATTCCAAGACAATTAAATTTCTATGAACCTGTTAGCGATCACCCGAAAAACCCTTTAACGTGAAAAGGAATCTCGTGAATTGAAGGTATTTTTATGTCCGGCGAAGAACTTTTAACCCTGGCGACCCTCCTTAGCCCTGGCTTGGCCCTGTCGTTTATCGTGATGATTTGTTTTGCAAAGGGAGGTTAACTCTGAATTGTTTTTTCGGTGGCTTTGATCAAGGTCTCCTGGAGTAGGGGCGAAAGATCTTTATTTAAACGGCCCACCCGGATAAATTCGGCATAGGTGTCCGCCTCGATATCCAGGAGGGTATCGCGCAACTGCTTCATATCCAGTTCTTGCAGTTGGGGATGGCTACTTTTGAGTTTTTCGATTTTTTCTTCGATGGTTTCTAATTCCCCTTCGACGAGATCCCGTTCATAGCGGTAGAATTCCTCGTCCACATCGGCAGCGAGGTTTAACTGGTCGAGGTAATTTAACACTCGTTTGAGGGCGACACGACGGGCAAGATACTCGGAATATTTCTGACGAATCGGTTGATCACCAATTAAATCGAGTTTTTCTAGAACCCACTGGGTTGTCAAGCCCTGTACCAGGAGGGTGAATAGCACCACCCCAAAAATGATGTTGATGATTTCTTGGCGATCGCCGAGCACTACAGGCACGCTCAAGGCCACGGCAATGGAAACTGATCCCCGCAGACCGCCCCACCACAGCACCGTTTGTTCAGAAAAGCTCAGGGGATTATTACTAAATTGATTGGAGAGCCAACCCAAACCATAGACGGAAATGGCTCGCGTCACCAACACAGCGGCGATCGCCACAAAAATTGCATCTAAGCTTTCCCCCAGGGTGCCAAAATTGACCTGATCACCAATCAGCAGAAATACAATCGAATTCACAAAAAACGCGAGAAATTCCCAGAATTCCGAAACAACTAGGCGGGTACGGGGATTCATGCCAATATTCGAACCAAAATTCCCCAAAATCATCCCCACAGTCACCACCGCAATCACCCCAGAACCGCCCAACTCCTCCGTCAAAAGGTAAGTACCATAGGCCGATACCAGGGTTAAAGATTGCTCCACGAGGGGAATATCGAAGCGTTGGGTTAAGAAAGAAATGCCAAAACCAATCAAACAACCGAAGCCGACACCAATGCCCACAAAGACCAGGAAAGTTGCCACCGTCGCCGACATCGAAAAAGTCTGGGTACCGAGGGGAATTCCCACCAGCAACAGAAACGCTACGACTGCGACTCCATCGTTAAAGAGGCTTTCCCCTTCCATCACCATCGTGAGTTTTTTACTGGCCCCCAACTCCCGGAATAAAGCCACCACCGACACCGGATCCGTCGCCGAGAGGGCCGCCCCCGCTAACAAGGCAGAACTCAGGGCCAAGCTCGTCCACTGACTGAGGGCAAAGCCAATCCCAAAGATGGCGATCGCCACCCCAGCCAAGGCAAACAACGCAATCGGTAACCATTGTTTCTGGAGTTCGCGCCAACGAATATTCCAAGCAGCTTCAAACAAGAGCGGTGGGAGGAAAATTTCAAGGATTAGCTCCGGCGAAAGATTCACTAAACGCACATTAATAAAAGCCAAACCCAGCCCCACAATCACCAACAAGAGGGTATAGGGGATTTGGCGCAACCAACTAAAAATCCGTGAAAAGGTTGCAACGGTTAGGGAGATCGATAAAACCAACACAAACTGTTGCAAGTTTGTTGAAATCGCCGCTTCTGCAAGTTCTGCTAAAACAATCATGACCAAAGGCATGTCTAGATAATCTCTACAGATGCTAACAGGCATTGACCTCTGTCATCAGAAATATCAAGAGTCTTTAAATTTTTGAAGGCGATCATTAGCCCAGAACATCTTGTATTTCAAAGGTATATTGCATGGAAAAGCATTTAATTCACGCTTCCGTCACCTTGTTGTTTTTGTGTCAATTTAATAATTACAAAATGTTGACTTTTAGCATTGACTTGAATTCTTTATGAATCTTTTATGTAGAATAAAAGCCCAATCAATTGTTAATACAATAATAAAACAATGGATAAAAGTATATTTGAAGAATTTATCGATTATTACATTAAGGCTTGGCAAAATTATACAAACTTTAGTGGTAGAGCTCGCCGCAAAGAATTCTGGTATGTTTTTATCATCAACCTTTTGATTTCCCTTGTCTTGGGTGTTTTCCAGGAAACATTTCTTGGGGCGATCGCCTCTTTGGTTAGTATTATCTATTCCTTAGCCTTTATTTTACCTGGAATAGCCCTTAGCATCAGGCGTTTGCATGATACTGGCCGCAGTGGTTGGTGGCTCTTAATTGGATTTGTACCGATTATTGGTGTAATTGTCTTAATTGTCTTCTTTGCTTCTGATAGTCAACCGGGCCCTAATCAGTATAGTGCTGACACGATGGCATAACTTTTAAAAACTAACCTGCAAAAGGATAAACACCCCAAACCGTTGTTGGTAAAGGGTGTTTTTTAAATCGAAAAATTAAAGGGTGATCGGTCTAGTTGGGGACAACTAAATTTTCAGAGCCATTAACAACTTTAGCCGTAATGATCTTGTCAGCTTTGCTGAGGCTTTCAAGAACATCCTGGCCAGCGACGGTATAGCCAAACACAGAGTAACGACCATCCATCAAGTTAAATCCGGGCGGCGCTAATTCATTATCAAATTTGAAGAAGAAAATCTGGGAAGAACCACCATTGGCATCATCGGCGGGACGGGCCAGGGCCAAGGCACCATAGGCATTAAAAGGAAGATTGATCTCTGCTAGGTAAATGCCGAGGTCTTCTAGGGTTGCCCCATAGGTCGCTTCGTGGTCGCCAGTGAGCATAATTTCCATGGGGATGGCGCGATATTCATTGGTTTTCGGGTCAATGAAACCATCGGCATCACCTTCAGGATCACCCGTTTGCAGAATGTAGAGATCTTCAGCCCGGTTAAACGGTAGGCCATCATAGAAGCCCCGCTGCACCAAATCAACAAAGTTTCCGGCATTAATCGGGGCGTTGTAACCGTCAACGACAACGGTAATGTCCCCTTGGGTGGTTTCGAGTTCGACGGTGGCCCGACCCAATAAGCGCGGTAGATTGGCATAGTCTTCGGGGATCGTGGTCGGATATTCGGCGATCATATTTTCTTCGATCGTACCGACTTTGTTGAGGATTTCCCGACGTTTTGTCCAGATCACTTCACGGTCTTTGGCGGCGATCGCCTCTCTCATGGTGGCGACATCCTGTTCCATTTCGCTCAGGAGCGTTTGGGCCTGTTCCTTAAAGCTCGGTACGACATCTTCGAGGATGCCATCTTGGCTAATGGAGAGGACGCGGCTGGCTTTCTTGGCATTGGCAGCAATCGGCCCCCAGCGTTTCGCCCGTAGATCCTTGGACATAAATTCCATGCTGTCCTGGAGGCGGCGAATGGGCTGATTTTCAATGGGCAGGGCGTAGCGGAGGATGGCTTCGGGATCAGTGATCGCATCCCCTTGGGCGAGGGAGGCGAGGGTAAAGCTCGGTTGCGGTAAAGCCGAGGCTGGTTGGGTCACGCCAAAACAAACGGCGATCGCCAAAGCCACAGATAGGCAATAGTTTAAAAATTTGGTCATGACGGAGGGAAATGAGTTTGTTTGAAAGAGTGCAGTTTGACTGGTCTCTTGTCATATTCTGCGTTTCCCTCTGGGCTTGTCAACAAAACATCACGACTCTTCAGATTCTTGCCACAACAAACCCCCCTGGGCTAACCTAGGAGGGCTGTTTTCTCTTCTTACGAGCCTGGAGAGATTCGAACTCCCGACCTGCTGATCCGTAGTCAGCTGCTCTAATCCGCTGAGCTACAGACCCATGCAGAAGAGTTGTGTTGTTTGACCAACAGTCATCTAATCTAACAGACGTTTTGGGTAAATGCAAGAGTTTTCTGAAAAAAAGATTTCCCTCCCTCCCCTGAGCCATCTCAACGCCCACGGTGAAGCGCAGATGGTGGATGTTTCTGAAAAGAATGTGACGAAACGGGAGGCGATCGCCACGGGGATCATCACCATGAATCGGGATTGTTTTCAGGCGATCCAAGCCGGGGATGCCCCAAAAGGCGATGTTTTAGGTACAGCTCGCATTGCCGGGATCATGGCAGCCAAGCAAACCTCGAACTTAATCCCCATGTGCCACCCGCTACCGATTAAAAAGGTGACGGTAAATTTTATTGCTGACGCAAACTTACCTGGTTATCGCATCGAGGCCAGTGTGACGACCAAATCCGAAACGGGGGTCGAAATGGAGGCGTTGACAGCGGTTTCCGTAGCGGCCTTAACCCTTTATGACATGGCGAAGGCAATGGATAAAGGGATGGTGATTTCTGAGATTCAACTGCTGAAAAAAACCGGGGGCAAATCCGGCGATTATACCCGACAAGCCTGAAGAAAATCCTTGTGATAGGATCACCTGTGTTCCGTAAATGTGATGGGTAAAACCTATGCCTCGCAGTTGGCCGCGCAAACCTGACCGTAAAACTGATCCTGAATTCCGTCGCGCCGAAGACCGGATGAATTTTATTGTCCATGTGATGGTCTACCTCGCGATTAATTCGCCCATTTGGTTTACTGCCATGATTCAAACGACGGTAGAGCGTCCCTGGGTAAAACCGTTTAGCCTTGTTTGGCTGGGCATTCTAGGGTTACACCTGCTTTACATTACGGCGATCGCCGATTATTCGGAGGCTTCCAATGGCTAGCACAATTCAAATCGAAAAACTCGCCGCAGAGATTGGTGAAAATATTTATATCGATGTGTCTGGGTGGCATTTATATTTAGCCGATGCCCATTTACACACCACCGTCGCTGAGAAAATTTTCCCGGCCATTGAAGACCGTACAGTGGACGAAGCAAAAGTGATGGATGTTTTACGCTCGATCCAAGTTCCCCTGGGTGGTAAACAAGCTTTTGTCACCCTGGCCCAACTGATCCCCACCGCCGGCCAAGGGGATCTGCTCAAGCTCCTCGAAGACTATCAAGACAATTGGTAAATTAAAGCGATCAATGGCAGAAATTATTCTGTTAGAAAATGCAGCCGCCACCCAAGCTCTTGGGGTAAAGCTAGGGCAAAGGTTGCCAGAAAATTCAGTAATCTTGCTCAAGGGCGATCTAGGGGCCGGAAAAACAACCCTCACCCAGGGCATCGGTCTCGGCTTGGGAATTACCGAGGCGATCGCCAGTCCGACTTTTACCCTGGTGAACGAATACCACACCGGACGCATTCCCCTCTATCACTTGGATTTGTACCGTCTTGAACCTGCCCAAGTCGATGGTCTCTACCCCGAAACCTACTGGGAAGGCGAAGAATGTGACCCTGGCCTGACGGTCATTGAATGGTCAGAACGCTTACCCTATCTCCCGGAATCTTATTACCAAATTGAATTGAGCCATACCACCAATGACCAGCGGCAAGCGACTGTGTCTGCGGTCAATGCGGATTTAAAATTGCTTGTCTCTTAGAAATTTTCAGCTAAAGTTAAGGACGAACCATCAGCCTGGGGCGCACCATGGAATTTCTCGCAATCTTGATGTCCGGTTTTCTGACAGCCCTTTCCCCAGTGGGCTTGATCCTAGAGGAGGTCAGCGGTAAACGCATTGGCGATCGCCTCCAAGCCGCAGAAACCTTTGAAGTACGGGTCGATAATGTTCCTAGTCACCAACTTCTCAAGGGCAAAATTGACCGCGTTCAGATTGCTAGTCGTGGCGTTGAACTTTTTCCTGGCCTACGTTTTGAGGTGCTAGAACTTGAAACCGATCCCCTCAGTTTTGACCTGGCTAAAGTTCGCAGTGGCAAACCTGGCCCCGGTGTTTTGGATCAGCCCCTCCAGGCAGGCGTGCGCTTTGTTCTCACCGAAACTGATCTCAATCAAGCCTTAACGTCTCCACAAGTTACGGCCTTGATACAACCTCTCATTAATCGTCTGCTCACCCGTCCCGGCAGCACCAATCCACCCCGTTTCCAATTAGAAAATGCCACCGTCGATTTCCTCGGCGAAAACCGTCTCCAGTTCACCGGAGAAATGTTCCAGATCAATCCCGAAACAGGCGAAGCAGAGCGGGCGACGCTCCAACTCAGTTTTACCCTCGGCCTTGCATCTGGTAGCCAATTCCAACTCACAGACTTTGAAGGGGCAGTGAATGATCAACCCCTCCCTCCGCCCCTCCTTAATGGCTTTGCCCAGGGGTTTAGCCGCCGCTTCAATCTGCGGATCTTCCAAGACCGGGGTTTAACGGCCCGCTTTCTCCAACTTCAAACCGGCGATCGCCAAATCCAGGGGGCGATGTTCATTCAGTTGGCTAACCCCACCCCCCAATAAATAACAAAATCTAATCACAGCCCTCAAAATTTTTGAGGTTTTTCTTTGCCCCAATCCATAGATATAAGAGTATAGTTTACCTAGATTGCATAGCCTGAAAACAATATCTAGGACACCGGAGCTCAGTCACCATGGATCAAAACTGGATTGCTTTTCTCATTACCGCTGATGTCATGGCCTTTTTGCTCATTTTGGGATTGCGGACATGGCTCTTACCCGAAGAAAAATAAAAGCTTTCGCGAGAGCTTTCGTCGAATAACGCAAAAAGAAATCCTCCATACCCTGGAGGATCTAATTTATCAATCTCAATTTTGTTTTAGAGCTTTATTTCTGGAACTTATTCCGGAGAAAAATAGCTGTGCCATTCATCGCCAATAACACCACCATCAAAACAATAATCCCCGCTGCTGCCACCGTGTGAAACTCTTCTTGGGGGCGGGAAACCCAGTTAAAGATTTGAATCGGCAGCGCCGTAAATGGCGTCTGGAGCCCTTCTAGGGATAAAGAGGGCAAGAAAGCGATAAAGGTCAAGGCCCCTAGGGTAATTAGCGGGGCTGTTTCACCGATTGCACGGGAAAGGGCCAAGATAGTCCCTGTTAAAATTCCGGGGAGAGCGAGGGGGAAAATTTGCTCCCGTACCACCTGCCATTTGGTCGCTCCGAGGGCTAGACCAGCTTGTCTGAGGCTATCGGGTACAGCCTTGAGAGCTTCGCGGGTTGCGACAATCACAATGGGCAAAATCAATAGGCTGAGGGTTAAAGCACCAGCTAAAACACTGCGTCCCCCTGTCATTGGAGAAAGGAGCCGGACAAAAACCTGTAGTCCCAAAAGACCATAAATAATTGAAGGAACGGCAGCGAGATTGTTGATGTTGACTTCAATGATTTTCGTGAAAGTATTTTCAGCGGAAAATTCCTCTAGGAAGATCCCCGCACCCACACCGATGGGAAAGGTGATTATGGCAGTTAGGATCATCAACCAAATTGTCCCGACAAGGGCTGATTTGAGGCCAGCATCTTCAGGGCGTCTAGAGGGAAAGGAAGTTAACAATTTCCAATCGAGGCGCGGCAGACCATCGAAAAAAACGTCGATCAAGAGAACGGCCAGCACCACAATGCTTAAAATTACAGCGATCCAACTGAGAGTTTGAAATGCGGTATCCCAGCGGTAACGGGTTTTAAGACGAGTATCAAACAGGGTGTTCGTATTTTGAGAATTGGGAGGGTTACTATTCATTCGTATTTCTGTCTATAGCGACGCACAACCCAGTAACTGAGGATGTTTAGGGTCAGGGTGATTAAGAATAAAGATAAACCAACGGCATAAATGGTCTTAAAAGCCAAACTGCCAGCCGGGGCATCCCCAAGACTAACTTGAACAATAAAAGCAGTCATGGTGGCGATGGGCACCGTGGGATTGAGGGTGAGGGTCGGGTTTAAACCAGCGGCAATAGTCACAATCATTGTTTCTCCGACGGCCCTAGAAATGGCCAAAATAAAGGAAGAAACAATCCCGGACAAGGCGGCGGGTAAGACGACATTCACGATGGTTTCTCGTTTGGTGGCCCCCAGTCCGTAGGAACCTTGACGTAGGCTATCGGGCACGGCATAGATTGCATCTTCACTGAGGGAGGCAACCAAGGGCAAAATTGAAATCCCTAACACTAAACCGGCACTCAAGGCATTGAAGGGAGAAAGCCCTGGAATAATCGCCCGTAGCGCTGGGGTCACCAATAACAGGGCAAAATAACCATAGACAACGGAGGGCACCCCTGCCAGAATTTCGAGGGCGGGCTTGAGCCATTTTCGGATCCCAGGGGAAGCATATTCACTTAAGCAAATAGCGGCCAACAGACCCAACGGCAAGGCCACGGAAATGGCGATCGCCGTCGTCATCAGGGTGCCAGAAACCAGCACAAAAATACCAAATTGTGGATCGACAAATAGTGGTGTCCAGCGGGTATCTGTTAGGAAAGTAAACAGGGAAACCTCATTAAAGAAGCCCGCCGCATCGACGACCAATGTGATGACAATTCCAAACGTGGTTAACACTGACACCAGGGCAAATAAACCAAAAAGCCCCACGATTAAACGTTGGCTCCATTTACTAAATGTCCGTGTTGTCCGCCAGAGTCCCGCATCAGCAAGGGGGGGGAAAGGACTAGTTGTCATAATCTTTAAATACTTATGATTTATCTACCAACACCACTGCAAAACAGCGGTATTCATTCAAAGCATAAAGGGAGTCGGGCCTTTTCTGAATGAATCTGCCCCACTCCCCAGCGAAACCTAAAAATAAAACCTAGAGAACTTCACCCAATCGAACACCGACGGTGGAACCACCATTAAAGATCGAACCAGTGGTGCGAGCAGCAAGGCGTTCCTGGGCCTTGGCGTAGATTTCAGAATTGAGGGCAACATAGCCAACTTCAGAAACGAGGGAAGAATTTTCTTCAGCCGTGTAGAAGTCCATGAAGGCTTGAACCTGGGGCTTCTCATCCAAAGACGCTGCACTAACGTAGATGAAAATAGGGCGAGCCAAAGGCTGATAGGTAGAGTCGTCTACCGTCGCAGTGCTAGGAGCCACACAGCCATCACCATTGCTGGGATCGCCGTCATCAATGGCCGCCGCATTCAAGTTATCAGCATTTTCTTCGTAGTAAGCCAAACCGAAATAGCCCATGGCGTTGGGATCATTCACAACCCCTTGGACAACAACGTTGTCATCTTCACTGGCAGTGTAATCACCCCGGCTAGCCCCTTCTTCACCATTGATGGCGTCGGTGAAGTAGTCGAAAGTTCCAGAGTCAGTCCCTGGCCCATAGAGAGTGAGGGGAGCATCCGGGAAGCCTTCCCGTACTTGACTCCAGTTGTTAATTTGAGAATCAGGAGACCAAATGCTAGCCAATTCTTCGGTGGTTAAACAAGTGGCCCAATCGTTTTCGGGGTTAATAACCACGGAGATAGCGTCATAGGCGACGGGAATTTCGATATATTCGATGCCAGCCTGTTCACAAGCTTCGATTTCTTCGGTGGAAATCGGGCGGGAAGCGTTAGAAATATCAGTTTCGCCAGCGCAGAACTTAGAAAATCCACCACCAGTCCCGGAAACCCCAACGGTTACGCGGGTATCGGGGTTTGCGATTTGGAATTCCTCGGCCATGGCTTCGGTAATCGGGAAAACGGTACTAGAACCATCAATGAGGACATCGCCAGACAAACCAGACGCACTATCTGCAGGAGCATCAGTTGTGCCAGTGCCTTCAGTCGGTGTTTGGGTAGTGTTACAAGCTGCAAGTGCAGCGGTAAGGGTGAGGCCAGCAAGACCCAAAGATAAGGTACGGAGGCGAGTAGCGCTCTGTTTCATAGTTTCCTCTATTGTGTACTGTGCAATTAAGCGTAAGTGAGCGATGGATTAAAACTTTTTAGCGAGATCGAGGCTTTCAGGCATTGACTGCTAGTCAGAGATTAAGATTAGAGCGATTTTTCTAGACTTAAACTCTCTGAAGCTCTGATGAATTTGTAAATCTTCGAAAAAATGAATTGAGATTCACAAAACTTTTCAAGATGTTTATACCATAACTACAGAAAATCAATGCAGAATTTATGTTTGTTTTTTCTCTCCTCTCTCCAAAAAGTCCATCAGCCTTAAGCAAAGTTTTTAGGGAGGTTAAATGAAGGTTAATCTTTGCAAAAGTCGAGGTAAATTCAGGGGGAGATTTTCAGCCAAATATCAAGGCAGTGACCAGTTTAATTTGATTTGACTGCTAAAAATCTTAGACGACATTCAGGGCAGCATGGGAGGCATTTAGATTGTTGATGGTTCAAGAAGTAATCTTTTTTTGAAGGACTGACTTAAATCGCGAAAAACCAGTTCACAATAGCATTATTTTAGCAATCGTAAAATAGTTTTTATGCCCAAAAAAATAGTTCCATTCTGACTAAAAGGTAATGTACTTTTTCTAAAAATATTGTACTTTCAGTTTTTATGGAAAGCTGTGGATAAAATGAAGTTAATTCCCAATGGTTATTCACGGCAAGTTTACGGATCAATGCATTGATTGTCTTTTTGGCGATCACCTTTTGGCCGAGGGAGTCGCTGACGCGGGTTCAATCCCCAGAGTTTTGGGAAGCATAAAGTTTTAAAAAGCTTACCGGACAAGGTTTTGGGGGGCGATCGCTAAAAAAATGAAAAAGTCTGCGATACTGGTATCCGGTCAATTGTCAGAAGAGAAAAATTATGGCAGGTAGCGAAGTCAAAGCCGACTATTGGATTAACGAGTACATTACGCCCTGGGACATTTATAGCCACGGGATTACCAAGATTTTGGCCTATAAACAAACCCAATTTCAGGAGATGGCGATCGTTGAAAGCGGTGCCTATGGTAAAGCCCTGGTGCTGGATGGAAAATGGCAGTCCTGTACCGGCGATGAATTTCTCTACCACGAACCCCTTGTTCATCCGGCGATGATTGCCCATGGTGCCCCGAAAAAGGTGTTGATCCTCGGTGCTGGGGAAGGGGCAACCGTGCGGGAAGTGCTGCGTTGGCAGTCCGTCGAAAAGGTGATGATGGTGGATATCGACGGCGAAGTGGTGGAAGCCTGTAAGGAATTCTTGCCGGAGATGCACCAGGGGGTCTTTGATGATCCGCGCCTCGACCTACGCATTGAAGATGCCTTCAAAATTTTAGAAACCACCACCGAAAAGTGGGATGTAATCATCTCTGACTTGTCTGATCCCATCGAAGAAGGCCCTTCCTTTAAGCTCTTTACCAAGGAATATTTCACCCAACTAAAGGATGTGCTCGCGCCCGGTGGCGTTGTGGCGGTGCAGGCAGGCCCTACGGCTCCGGCAAATTTGCGGCTCCACGCGCGGTTGGTGAATACTCTCAAGGCAGTTTATGCCAACGTTTCCTCCTATTCGACACCCATTTCGAGCTACGGCTCCCCTTGGGGGTTTGCAATCTGTACCGATGGGGATTTGAATCTGCGCCCCGACCCGGAAGCCGTGGATCAACTTTTGGCTGAGCAAACCACGGGTGGCTTCAAGATTATCGATGGCTTAACGCTGTTGGGAATGTTGCAAACTTTCCGCCATGTCCGCGAGGCGATCGCCACCCACACCGAAGTCTTTACCCTAGCAGAACCGCCGAAATTCTTTGGGAAAGGTCACAAAGCTCAGTAAGGTACTTTCCTCTTGAAACTCCTCTAACTCCCCTCAAGGGGCCACCCCTCTAGCTCCCCTCTAGGGGAGAGGGTTTTTGGGATTTTTGGGCGGCACGGGCCATGATCCAGGCGAGAACGGCAAGGAAGAGAATGCCCCAGAGACCACCGAGGGGATTCCCATCGACCCCTGTGAGCCAAGGGGAAACACCTTCTTTGGATTGAATTAAGCCGCCCACATTAAAAATGTAATAGCCCCAAACTAAGCCCCCATGGAGACCGATAGGTTTGCCGAGGCGACCGAACCGCGATCGCTTCGCCCAGACCAGAGTTAATCCCAACAAAACCAGACCGGGAAATACCGGAAGCGTTCGGATCATCTCCGGGAGGGGTTTCAAGAAGTGCAAAATCGCAAAGGCAATCGCACTGCCCCAAAGCACTATTTTTGAGCCATAGTCCCGCTCTAGCTCGTCATAAACCCAGCCCCGAAAGACCAATTCTTCTGCGAGGGCCACTCCCAGACCGCTCAAGGCTCCTTCGATCACAATGCGAATCAAGGCCGTTGTGGGGGGAATAATCTCGATAAAACCCAGCACATCTTCAAAAATCAGCAGTGCCCAGGTAAACCCCAGACCGTAGGCCAAACCTGTAACCAAATCCACGCCATTCGCCCGCTGCCACACCAAACCATAGCGCCGGAAGGGTTGCGTTTCCCCGTGGACTTGTTTCACCCAGAAGGGAAGATAGACCAGAAACTCAAGGAACAGCAGTCCCATGGTCAGGATGGTGGTTAGATTCTCGTCGGCGCGAAAAATCAGGTACAACGGGGCCGCGAGGGGAAGCCAGATGATCCCCAAACTCAAGAAAAAAAGTCCCAGCCGCAGGGGTGCTGGGGTGGTTTTACAGAGATGCCAAAATCGTTTCAAGGGAAAAAGTCGTTGAGGTTTGCCACCTTCTATTTAATCTGTTTCTGGGCCGCAATCTGGCGATCGCCTTGATCAAAAAAGCAAAATATCTCTACTCGTCCGGCTCGATGGTGCTGGTGAGGCCGTGCATTTTCAGGGTTTCACAATAAAATTCCGCGTGCTCCTGCACACAGGTGATCACCAGGGCAATGCCGTTGGTGTGGGCTTCCATCATGATACTGACCGCCTGGGGTTGGGTCAGACCGGCCACCGTTTGCATCAAGGTCTGTACCACATGTTCCATGGAGTTAAAGTCGTCGTTATGGAGCAGTACCCGGTAGCGGGGGGCTGGTTTACGGATGGTCGAAGTGGAACGTTGTTCGATCACACCGGTAGACATGATGAAGAAACCTCCTAGGCAATATTGGATTCAAGGGAAAAGATGAACTTTTACTGTCTCGGCAACTGTTGAGTTTTTGCCGCAGTAAACAATGTCACAATCAAAAACCGTCGCTTAGGTTATAGCACAAATTTTACGGGAACCTCACCCGGCGATCGCCCCAGAACCCCCCGGAAGAAAACGATACAATGGCAGTAGTTAACATTTATTTACACAAAAATCTCCGATGAGTGCGACCGTTTCCCCCCATGTTCTCGCTGAAAATCCCCCCAGTCAGTTTTGGCGATGGCGGGGTTACGACATCCACTATGTCCAGGCCGGCACCAGCCAAGGCAAACCGCCCTTGCTCCTCGTCCATGGCTTTGGGGCTTCGACAGATCACTGGCGCAAAAACATTACGGTACTGCAAGAGGATTTTTCGGTGTGGGCGATTGATTTGCTCGGCTTCGGGCGATCGCCAAAGGCTCCCGTTGTTTACAGCGGCGCTCTGTGGCGGGATCAACTGCGGGATTTTATCAATGAAGTCATTGGTGAACCCGTGGTGTTAGCCGGGAATTCCCTGGGGGGTTATGCGTCCCTTTGTGCAGCAGCCCAATGTCCAGAGGTGGCCAAGGGGTTAATTCTCCTCAATAGTGCTGGCCCTTTTAGCGACCAAGTTAAGGCCCAACCTTCACCCTGGAAAAAAGCCCTCCGCAAAGTTCTGTTTAGTCCCCTTTCGACCCAGCTTATTTTCCAATACACCAAACGGCGCGCCACCATCCGTAAAACCCTGCAAAAGGTTTACGTCAACCAAGGGGCGGTGACCGAACGTTTGATCGACGAAATTCAGCGCCCTTCTAATGATCCAGGGGCAGCCAAGGTTTTCGCGGCGGTTTTTAACACCCCAGAAGGAGCCAAAGTCGATCATCTCCTGGAAGCACTAGATCGACCGTTATTGATGATTTGGGGCGAAAAAGATCCCTGGATTCGGGCGCGGGAGCGGGGCGCAAAGTTTAAACAACACTGTCCTAGCCTCGTGGAACATTACCTGGAGTCCGGCCATTGCCCCCATGACGACACACCGGAACTGGTCAATCCTTTAATTCGTGATTGGCTCAACCAAACGTTTTAGGAAATCAAGCAATTTTGGTGCAATGACGATGGCGACCACTTTTAATCTTTCACCCCTCATCCGCATTACCCTGTTGAGTCTCTATGTTTCACTCACAGTCCCGATTCCGTTTTTAGCGGACGTCACCCAAGCCCCTGTTTCGCCAGCACTTCTCTGGGTTGGTTTGGGGTTGGGGGCGATTTTTCTTTACGGTGCCCTCAGTGAAAAAGTCTGTCTGGATGAAACCGGAATTACCGTCACCTATCCGACTTGGTTCCGCTGGCTGACCCGTAAGGGCTGGTCATTGCCCTGGGAAAAAATCGACCAACTGAAAATGCGCACCACGGGTCAAGGGGGCTTGGTTTATTATTTCGTCACCCCAGAACGCGATCGCGCCTATTTGTTACCGATGCGGGTGGCAGGTTTTGCGAAGATGGTGGGCTTGATTGAAGCACAAACCAATATTGATACCAGCGATGTGCGGCCCCTGTCTCAACCGTGGATGTACATGATTTTGCTGGGGTTTACGGTGCTGCTGTGCCTCGTGGATGGTTGGGCGATCGCCACTGCCCTGACTTTGTCCTAAGCTCCGGACATTATCTGCGGTTCTGGGCTTCAGATCTGAGATTTCCTTCTAATGTGGAAACAAAGTCATCTGCAAGGGAAGGAAGAAAAAACATGGTGCGAGTCAAACCTTACCTATTTTGTTTGGCGATCGGGTGTTGGCTGGGTGCGACCCCAGGGGCGATCGCCAACCCGGAACCCGGTTGGGAACCCTGGCGACCCAACGAAACAGAAGACGACAACTGGTCGTTTAGTGCGGGGTTTTCTAATCTGGAACTGGGGGGCTACATGGACTATGAATATACCTGCACCCAAGCCGCTACAGCAGCAGGGCAAGAACCCGTTTTTGAATATCGCTTAAATAGTTTAGTCAAGGCTATTGGCACAGGTCAGGTGCAATATCGCTGCCTCGTCAATGATCAAGTCGTTGCCCAGCACACCAGTACAGCCACCTTAAATGATCAACCCTCTCGCGGTTGTTTGATCGTTCAGAGTGATTTGGGGACGGGTCTTAATGTTAGGCAGGAACCCACTGTCTCAGCGCCAGTTGTAGGCTTTCTCAGCAACGGCAGTCAGATTATGGTGACAGGATCGCCCGCCTATCTCAGTGAAGATGCCACCGGACGAACTTGGCTTTATATTCCCTTTCAGCAGGATTACGCCTGGACATCTGTCATGGCCGAAGCCGGTGGTCACATTAATTACCGCTTCTGTGATTAATCAGGCTCAATTTTTGGTTTGCGATTCCCCAGGCGATCGCCACTGCCTTAACCTAGGCATAACACGCTAAAATCAGGGTTCTGTTTCGGGACTTGGGCGACAGAAAAAGAATGTATTTGCAAACCTTGCACCTCCGTAATTTTCGCAACTACCAGCATCAGCATGTTGATTTTTCGGCCCAAAAAACCATCTTGATCGGCAACAACGCCCAGGGAAAATCAAACCTCCTCGAAGCCGTCGAACTGCTCGCCAGCCTCAAAACCCACCGCACCAGCCGGGACGCCGACCTAGTGAAACAAGGGGAAGCCACCGCCCGCATCCAAGCCCAAATTCAGCGTGGCTATGGCACTGTTGACTTTGATCTTTTGCTCCGCAACCAGGGGGGGCGCACCCTCAAGCTCAATGGCGAAATCCTCCGTCGCCAACTCGATGGCCTCGGTACCCTCAATGCCGTGGAATTTTCCTGCCTTGATTTAGACCTTGTGCGGGGTGGGCCTGACTGTCGTCGCCAATGGATTGATAATCTTTTGATCCAGTTAGAACCTGTCTATGCCCGGATTTTGCAGGAGTATCAACAGGTGCTGAAGCAACGCAATGCCCTCCTAAGGACGGCCAAAAAACTCCACCGGAACCAAGCGGCGATCCCCACTGATTTGACCCAACAGTTGACCCTCTGGGATCTCCAGTTAGCAGCCACAGGTTCGCGGGTCACCAGAAGGCGATCGCGGGGGCTACTCAGACTGATGCCCCTGGCCCAAGCTTGGCACCGTGATATCAGTAGCCAAACCGAAACCTTAGAAATCACCTATTGTCCCAATATTCCCTGGCAACAGGATGACCCCCACCATGTGCAACAGGCCTGCCTCGACAAAATAGAACAACGCCGCCAAGCAGAACAACACCAGGGCAGCAGCATGGTTGGCCCCCACCGGGACGAAATCGAATTTTCCATTAACGGCACCCCCGCCCGCTTCTATGGCTCCCAGGGGCAGCAACGCACCTTGGTTTTAGCGCTCAAACTCGCCGAACTGCAACTCATTGAAACAATCATTGGTGAACCGCCCCTGTTGCTTTTAGATGATGTCCTGGCTGAGCTTGATCCCTCCCGCCAAAATCAACTGCTAGACACGATTCAAACCCGTTTCCAAACCCTGATTACAACCACTCACCTCAATTCCTTTGGGGCAGACTGGCTAAAGCATTCGCAAATTTTGACGGTAAACCAAGGTACCTTACAACCCTACGCCCGTCCCCTGTCGGAAACCTACGGCCCCTGAGGTAGATTGGCTCCCCACGACAGATGACAATCCTGGAATTCGATCATAATGTAAGGATATTTGCTCTTTTTGGTGTGAGCTGACCATGATTGCCAATCCTTCTAGTTCTCCGAGCTTCGATAACGTTACGCCTCTACCCCAGAGTGGTGCTTCGGTACCCATTTCTGTTTATCAACAACTGGCCGAGAAACTCCGGGCCACCCAAGCAGAGATGACAGCCCTCCAGCAGGAAAATCAACAGTTGCGGGTGCACAACCGGAAGCTATATAACCAGGTGCATCAGGTGGTGCAATCTACAGAGCGCCTCAAGGAAATGGTCAACCGCCATGATTTTGGCATTGAGCCACTGCCACCGGTTACGCCCCACCACCGTCCCCCACAGGGAAAGCCAACTGCGAATAATGTGATCGCGGCTCTACCGACACCAGAACCTGTACGGCAGTTTACGACGGTTCCCCCGGAGCAGTTTGAGAGTGGGACGGATTTTGATGCTGGGGTGAGTGCTTGGGTGCTCTTGGTAGCGGCGATCGCCATGATTTTGACAGCATTTGGGGCAGGATACATGGTAGTTTTACCTCTGCTGAACAATAACAACGCCCCATCCCGATAAGCTGGGATTGGTACTTTTTTCTAGACATAATGGCAACAATTCAAGCTTTACGAGGAACAAAGGATATTTTTGCGCCGGAGATCGCCTACTGGCAGCAGGTAGAGGCGGTGGTGCGCGATTGCCTCGGCCGGGCGATGTACCAGGAGATCCGCACGCCCATTTTTGAGCAGACCAGCCTGTTTGAGCGGGGGATCGGTGAGGCGACGGACGTGGTCAGTAAGGAAATGTATTCTTTCACAGACCGGGGCGATCGCCCGATTACCCTCCGGCCTGAAGGGACAGCAGGGGCAGTCCGGGCCTATATTGAGCGGAAATTGTTTGCCCAAGGTGGTGTGCAGCGGCTGTGGTACACAGGGCCAATGTTTCGCTATGAAAGACCCCAAGCGGGCCGTCAACGGCAATTTCACCAGGTGGGGGTCGAGGTGCTTGGCAGTGCGGATCCCCGCGCCGATGTGGAAGTGATGGCGATCGCCACGGAAATTTTGCAGAAACTCGGCCTGAAAAATCTCAGCCTGCAATTAAACTCGGTGGGGAATGGCGGCGATCGCCAACGGTATCGTGAAGCTTTAGTAGACTATCTAACCCCTTTTAAGGCGGATTTAGACGCAGATTCCCAGGAGCGGCTCGAGCGCAATCCCCTGCGCATCTTGGATAGCAAAGATCAAAAAACCCAAGAAATTGCCCAAAATGCCCCCAGTATCCTGGATTATCTGGGGGATGACTCAAAAAAACATTTCGACCAAGTACAAAGCTCCCTCACGGCCCTGGGCATTGATTATGTGTTAAACCCTTGCCTCGTGAGGGGCCTAGACTACTACACCCACACCGCCTTTGAAATCCAATCCAGCGACCTCGGTGCCCAGGCAACGGTCTGTGGGGGCGGACGTTACGACGGCCTCGTGGCAGAATTGGGTGGCCCCGAAACACCAGCAGTGGGTTGGGCCATTGGTTTGGAGCGTTTGGTGATCCTGTTACAACAATTGGGAGAAGCCTCCGGCCCCCAACTAGATTTTTACCTCGTTTCCAAAGGAGAACAGGCCGAGGCCGCCGCTGTGATTTTGGCCCATAAGTTGCGTTTTGCGGGGTTCTCAGTGGAGCTTGATCTCAGTGGCAGTGCCTTTGGGAAGCAATTTAAACGGGCTGACCGCAGTGGGGCGATCGCCTGTTTGGTGCTCGGCGATGAAGAAGCCGTCAACCAGCAGGTACAACTCAAGTGGCTCCAGACCAAGGCCCAAGAAACCCTGGCCCAAGCGGATCTGCTGGGAAATCTTGAGTCATGGCGTCAAAAAATGCAGCAGGCAAAACATTAGAACCCCAGAGGAGGCGTCGATGGTGCACTGGCAATTTCTGCTACAAAAAAAAGGCGATCGCAATTGGGACATCCTCCAGACCGAGACCCTGAGCTTAGCGCCTGGGGAGTATCGTCTAGCTGCCCGGGGCGACGCCCAAGTAGAAATTCACTGTGAGATTTGCTTCCCCCAAGGGCAAAGATCGCAGCGCACAGATGTCACCACCGACCAGGGCTTATTTGCGATCATGCCCCTGCAACACCTCGGTGCTGGAAAGTGGGTGATCATCTGCCGGAGCCTTGAGGTGACTAACCCTTGGGAAAAACGTCTCATGCTCCAGGTCACCCAGCCAACATTTAAGCCGTTGCCGCTGCCCCCAAACCCCAATGTCTTTTCCTTTGAAACAACGTTTTCCTTGGCAGACAGTCACCCAAAAACAGCAGATCAGCCTACCCAAAAAACAAGCGACGATATTCCCCCTCCACGGGAGGAAACAGCAGCAACACCCGTGATGAATTCTTTGGCCGACGCTGACCAAAGTGCAGCAAACCATGAAACGTTAGAAGAATTAGCCGGAGTAGATGAGGCTCCCACTCTGTTAGAAACATCAGAAACATCCACACCCCCAGCATCTCCAGAACCAGACGAAGAGGAACACGCCACCGCCCTGCTAGAAGATTCCCTCACGGCATTGGATGAGCTGCTCAGGGAAGAATTAGAGCCGATTTGGGCAGAAATGGATCAAGTGGCCCAAGCTCAAATTGCCGCTGCACCACCTGCGCCGCCCACTTTGGATATTCCTCCGGCCCCACTCCCCTATCAGATCGTTCTGGCGCAGACCGTTTATCCTTGGGACACAACTCATGCACCGGAACTCCGGGGAGAAATTCAACCCAATCCCGCCGCTGGCGATCGCCAACCAATTTCTGAGCCTGGCACCCTAACGTTTACCCTCCGGGATCCCCAGACAGCCACAGTGGTAACCACCTTAACGGCGGCGATCGCCCTTGATGATTTTCCCTGTGCCTTTAGCCAAACCATTACCATCGATGGGTCTTTGACAACCCTGCTCTTGGTCGGCGAAATTACTTTACACATAGGGGCAGGGGCATTACTCGCCCAGCAAACCTTTAGCCTCATGGCAGATTATGGGGCGATCGCCAGTCAACTCCAAGCAACCGCGCCCCCAAAACCAGACTCCCCAGCGCCAACTACGCCCACACCCAAACCCCTCAAGCTTCCTACCCCTGAGGCCGTGGCCCCTAGTCCCCAGCCTCAAAGTCAGCAAACCCCGACCATTCTGCCCCCCAAGCTCAAAGCCAAAAGCCAAAAGTCAACCACGGGTCTGCAATTGCCCAACTTTACCCCCAAGGCGACTGTGTCTGATGTTCCCCCGTCAGACCAAACTGAACCGACCGATGAAGCACCTGTAAGCTCCTCGGATCATGCCCTAGAAGTCTCAGAAGCTAATGACCCCCAGACAGCGGCACCAGCAATAGACACAGATACTGCTGCACAAAATTCTAATCCCCCTGCTGCCGAAGCCTCAGAAACGCCTCCGGCAGAGGATTTGGATTGGAATTCACGGTTTTTTACCCGGTTAAATGCCCTGGCCGTGGATGGGGAAGATTCCACCTGGTTAATGCCTGAACCGGAACCGCCAACAGTCCCCCCTGAAGCAACCCTAGAAGCAGAGAACCCAACACCGACACCATCGCCCCGCTTGGAAATTGTTGTTGATAGCCTCTGGGATGAGCAACTTGAAGTCCAAAGCCCAGAAGAGGTACCGGAAACAACCCCGGAAACAGCGTCTGAATTCCCTGAGCCGGAAATGCCTTTAGCTCCAGAAACACAAACTAATCCACCACCATTACCAGTCCCAGAACCCCAGCTTCACCTTGATAAAACGGCCTACCAGGTGGCAGATTTAGCCGTCGTTGAGTTGAGTTTACCCGCCGGGGGCGATCGCCTCCATGGACAACTGTGGCTCCAGGATCGCCAAACGCGGGAACTTTTAGCCGGGCCATTTCAACTAATGACCTTTACCCCAGGCCCCGAAGGACGGCTCTATTGTCGCCAAGTGGTTTCGATTCCCCCCGGTGCTTTGGCGTTGAGGTTTGAGGCGATCGCCCTTGACCCCCACTCCCAGCAAGAAAGCCGTAAAGTGAGCCAAGACTGTCAGGTGTTGCCAACCGCAGCCACGAACGGAGACTGGCCTGCCCTCGAATCTGGAGAATCTTGGTGATGTTACCCTTGGGCAAAGGATCGTCCACTCGGTTTGTCTGGCATAACGGAGCATTTTGATGAAAAAACCCATCCTGATCATTGCGAGTTCAATTTTGGCCCTCGGTGTAGTGGGGGGTGGAGCTTTGCTAGCAACGGAAAACTGGTTAGGCCAGCGCCTGGAAACGGAACTCGAAAGCGAACTCACCGAGAGCACGGGCATTGAGGCGGCAGTGGGTCAGACCGAGGTGCAACTCCTCCAACGTCGGGTGATGTTTCATGATTTGGCCTTTGCGAACGTGCCGGGCTTTTCTGGGGAAAATCTATTGGTAATTCGTCACATCGAACTGCAAGAACCCCAACTGCAGGGCAAACCCCTCCAGGTGGCGATCGCCAACCTCGAAGGGGTCACGGTCAACATCGAAGGCGATCTAAATGACTTGCCGGATCCGCGCCTTGTGGGTGCCCTACCCAATGTCAACATCGCCCAATTGATCAAACAACTAGAGCCACAGATCCAAGCTTCCACCACGGCCGATGGTCAACCCACCACGACATTTACGGTGGATCAACTAGCGGTGCAAAATATCCAGGTAAATTTAAACCTCACGGTACCCTGGCAGGAGCAGGCGATCGCCCGGCAGATTACCGTACCGGATGTTAGCCTTACAGGAGTGACGAACCTCAACCTGGGCGACAAATTAGGCGAAAGTCTTGGGGCGGCCCTCACCGAAGAATTATCCTTGTTTTTCTTTGAAGAAATTTTGCCCGGTTCCTTTCAATATGTCCAGGAATCTTTACCCGGAAACCTAGACCTCTCCGGGTTTGAACTGCCGGACACCATCGAAATCCCATCCCCCCAGCGCCCCTAGCCTGACCTTGGGGAACAATTGTGGCGCGTTTGAATTCTTGGCTTTGCAACGGGGTCGTGTAGTCCCTGGAAATTTTGGCTATCCTTAAAGACGGCAAAAGGCGATCGCCACGATTCCGATTTCTAGTTATTTTGTCATTATTTCAAGTGTGAGTATTTTATGGATCAGCGGCCACCATCAATGGGAACTTGCCCCAGAAAAATTACCCAGGCCCGGCAGCAACCTTGGCGTCACCGTCTCCAGGCCTTTTGTCTCGCCCTTGGTTTGGGTGGCCTTTCCCTCGGTATCGATCCCCTCACCGCCCAGGCCCAAGTCAATAATCAACTAGACGAATATTGTCGCCTCAATGCTGGGGCGATCGCCGCTAAAGATCAACGGCGTGCCGCCGCTATCCAAGGTGATCGTAGCGCCCAAGCCGAGTACCAAGCGCTCCTACAACAACACAAAGATCAACTGCAGCGTTGCCGACAAACCTACTGGCCACGGCACCAGGCCATGTGGCTCCGCGTCTATCCTTGCGACACAAAAGCCGGGATGATTGAGCGGATTCTCGATGACATTGTCAATAAAGGTTATGACCAGCTTTATCTCGAAGTCTTTGCCGATAGTCAGGCCCTGTTACCCAAAAACCAAAACAATACCCCCTGGCCGTCCCGCATCCAAACCCCCGGCCTCGAAAATCGCGATGTGATGGCTGAAATCATCGAGAAAGGTCGGGCGCGTGGTCTAGAGGTCTATGCTTGGCTATTTGGGATGAACTACGGCTATGTCTATGGAAATCGGGGCGATCGCCAAAGTGTCATGGCCCGGAATGGTTACGGTGAAACCAGCCTCGACTTTGTCCAAGATGGTGCCCAAGCCTTCGCAGATCCCTACAATGCGATCGCCCAGGCCGACTATAAAAATCTTGTCAATCAGATGCTCCAGCGGCAACCCGATGGCATTTTATTTGATTACATCCGCTACCCCCGTGGTACCGGTGCCCGCTCCGTGGCGGCTTCCGTGGCGGATCTGTGGATCTATAGCCCCGCCTCAGCCCAAGCCCTCTACGACCGCGCCGAAAATCGCCAGGGTCTAACCCTCATCGAAAAATATCTCCGCCAAGGCAACATTACCGTCGGGGATGTGGCGGCAGTTTTAGCCCAATATCCCGAAGAAGGCACGCCCCGGTGGCAGGGTCGAAAAATCCTGGGGGATGAAGCCGATCTAGACGTCAATGCTCTCCATCAACGCCTTGTCGCGGAACTTTGGTATCTCACGGTTAGCCATGCGGCCCAAGGGGTCGTGGATTTTGTGAATAGCGCCGCCGCCCAGGCCCAAAGTCGTAATATTCCTGCGGGGGCCGTATTTTTCCCGGGGGGTAATCAACCCGTGGGCCAACGGGGTTTTGATTCTCGCCTTCAACCTTGGGATAAATTTCCTGGTTCGATGGAATGGCACCCCATGGCCTATGCCGTCTGTGGCAACAGCAGTTGCATCGTTGACGAAATTAACCGGGTGCGTCAGTTTGCCCCAGCGGGGACAAAGATTATTCCGGCCTTGGCGGGAGATTGGAACCGTGCCCAGGATAATCGCCCTTCCCTCAAGGATCAAATGGCCGCCATCAAAGCTAGCTTCCCGGACATTACCCAGGTGAGTCATTTTGCTTACTCTTGGCAGGAACCACAATTTGATAATGACCGCAAATTTTGTCGCGTCTAGAATACTGGGGGGATTGGCTCGGTGACGAGGTACTTAGAGATTCATTGCATAGGTGTCATGAACGATTCAAGCACACCCCACAATAGAATCTAGTCATCGGTAGCCAATTATTTTCCCTAATCTTTTCTCTGTGATGGTTTTGTCGTCATTATCTCGTTTGTCTTCCCGTTTTTTGATTCATCAACCGGAACCTTGGTGGAAGCACGTGGTCGTGGCGATCGCCTATTGTGTTACGGCCCTGTTTTCTCACAATTTTACGGTTTACCCAGAAACAGGTTCGACGCCCATTTGGATTCCGGGGGGGCTAGCGGTGGGCTTCCTGGTCGTGTGGGGACTACCCATGTGGTGGGGGGTCTTGGGGGGCATTTTGGTCGCAGAGATCGTCATTTACCAAGCCTGGCTCAGTGTGCCTAATTTGTTGATGACCCTCGGCATTACGGCGATCGCCACTGCCGGAAAAGTCTTGGCGGCCCATTGGTTGCAAGGTCAAAATCAAAACCGCTATTTTCTAGACCGTCCGGAGACGACCCAAAATTTTATCCTCTACAGTTGTATCCTGAGCCACCTCCCCGTGGCGATCGCCTGTGCCCTCATCGTTTGCCTGGCCGGGAAAGCCCCTTGGTCGCTATACCCAGAAATTGCTGGGACTTGGTTTCTCAGCGACAGCTTTGGCATTCTCATTTTCGCGCCTCTGATTATTGCCACCCAGCATGGCTACCGTGAATTTATCCATCACCTCAAAAAATATTGGTTAGCGGCCATCAGCATCGCCACCCTGACCCTCGGCATTAGTCACCTGGTGATCAACGGCTACCACGGTGAATATCTCCTTGCCCCTCTCCTGGTGTGGACAACCTTTCAGTTTAAAGAAGTTGGCGCAACACTCCTGATGGTGATGATCGTTTTGATGGTGGCGATTAGCACTGTCCAGGGCTATGGCACCTTTGTGGGGGAGTCGTTACGTAATTCCCTACTGCTCTCGCAATTTTTTATTGCCTGCATTGGCCTGATGACGTTGATGTTGATTGCGGTACTAAACGAAAAAAAGCAAGCCAAAGCCGATCTCAAGGCGATGAATCAAACCCTTGCCAGCCAAAATCAACGCCTCGAAGAGCTGGCGACCCAGAAAGAATTGGCCCATCAGCAGCGGGAAAATCTCCTGGTTAAATATAATCAAGCCCTGAAACGACAACTAAACCTTATCCAAGCTAAACAAGCCGCAGAAATGGCGGCCCAGGAAAAGAGTGAATTTCTCGCCAACATGAGCCACGAGATTCGCACGCCCCTAAATGGGGTGATTGGTGTGGCCCAATTGCTACTGACTATGGATCTCAAGGACGATCAAGCAGAATTGGTCGCCATTATTGAAGACAGTGGTAAAACCCTACTGAATATCATCAACGATATCCTTGATTTTCTCCGCATTGAGTCGGGCAGCCTCCGGTTAGAAGCCCGTTGTTTTTCGTTTCAGGAACTGTTGAAATCTGTCTTCACCCTCCTGAAAGTACAGGCCGACCAAAAGGATATTGATTTGCAATATTGTGTGGCGGATTCGATTCCCAATATTTTGATGGGGGATGATCTACGGCTGCGGCAAATTTTGTTTAACCTTTTGGGTAATGCCCTCAAATTTACGGCAACGGGATCTGTGCAATTGGTGATCACAAGCCACACGGTGCCGTCCCTGAGCGACCCTCCAACGGAGGAACTGAGTTTTCAAATTTTAGATACGGGTATTGGCATTCAGGTTGCGCAACTCAATCAACTATTTCAACCCTTTATCCAGGCTGATGCTTCCATTAGTCGTCGCTACGGGGGTAGTGGCTTAGGGTTGGCGATCGCCAAACGTCTGGTGAATCTCATGGGCGGCAAAATTTGGGTTGAGAGCAATGGTGAACTGGCCGGTGATCCACCGCCAGACTGGTTTACCCCCGGTGAACTCGATCCCCAGAGTTATGGTGCTTCTTTTTACTTTACGTTTTTGAGCCATCCCGTCTCGGAGCTAGATGGTGCTCCCAACCCAAATTGAACGAGCGAGCGGGCTAATTACGCGGAGTGGAGTAGGGGAGCCGCGCCCAGGAGTTTTTGGGTGTAAGGGTGTTGGGGATGATTGAAAATATCAACGGTTTGACCCAATTCAACGATTTTGCCCTGGTTCATTACCGCAATGCGATCGCATAAAAATTTCGCCACCCACAGATCATGGGTAATGAATAGATAAGTTAGATTAAACTCCGCTTTTAGGGCTTGCATTAAATCCAACACCTGGGCCTGGATACTCGCATCGAGCATACTCACGGGTTCATCACAGATCACGAGGCGCGGCTCGGTAATCAAAGCCCTGGCAATGCCCACCCGTTGCTGTTGCCCCCCAGACAATTGCCGGGGATAGCGAGCGTAATATTCTTCAGCGGGCGTTAAACCGACCTTTTCCAGCATTTGCAATACCTTTTCTTTAACCGCTGGCCTCGTCGCTAACTGATGGATATGGAGCGGGTCGCCGATATTTTCCCCCACGGTCATCAGGGGATTGAGGGAGGCATGGGGATCCTGGAAAATCATCTGGAGGTGCCGCCGTTCCGGTCGCATTTGTCCCACCGACAGTCGGTTTAATTCTTTCCCTGCAAAGATAACTCTGCCCCCGGTGGGTTTGATCAGTTGCAAAATTGTCCGGGAGAGGGTGGATTTGCCGCAGCCGGATTCGCCGACAAGGCCCAAAATTTCCCCTGCATAGATGTCAAGGTTAATCCCATCGACAGCGCGGATCACCTGGGTTTTTTGGCCGGTGATCAGCCGTTGAAACAGGTTGCTCTCCAGGGTGTAATGTTGCTCTAAGTTTTCGAGGGAGAGGATCGGTTGTTTCTCTTGGTGAGGGGAAATTTCTTGATCGCTGTGGAGATGGAGGGCGGCTTCCAGGAGGGATTGGGTATAGGGATGCTGGGGGTCATTGAAGATTTGCTTGACGGGGCCAGTTTCGACAATTTGGCCTTGGTGCATCACGGCGATGTCTGTACAGTATTCGGCGACCATGGCGAGGTCATGGGAAATAAGCAACAAGCCCATCTCCCGTTCGGCGCAGAGACGGGTCAGTTCCTGGAGGATTTCGTTGGCAACGGTGACATCGAGGCTGGTGGTCGGTTCGTCGGCGATGATGAATTTGGGATCGAGCAACAGAGCCAGGGCGATCGCCACCCGTTGACGCATCCCACCGCTAAATTCGTGGGGATATTGATGCCAGCGGTTTTCGGGAATGCGCACAGCCGCCAGGGTTTCGAGGGCTTTTTGTTTTGCGGCTTGGGCGCTGAGGTCGGGGCGGTGGCAACGGAGGGTTTCGAGGCAGTGGTTGCCGATGGTCATCAGGGGATCGAGCCTGGTCATTGGGTCTTGGAAAATTAACCCCACCACTTCGCCCCGGTAGTGGCGTAGGGCTTCGCCCTGTAAATTGAGGATTGGTTTGGTTTGAAAAGTGGCATTGCCAGTTACCTGGGAACCCCGTGGCAGCAGTTGCAACAGGGCGCGGCCAATGGTGGATTTACCGCAGCCGGATTCTCCCACGAGACCGAGGCGATCGCCTTGATTCACCTGAAAAGACACCCCAGCAACGGCCCACTGTAAAGCTTGACCCTGGGCGGGATAGGCGATGTGTAGATCTTGAACCTGAAGCAAAGGAGGGGTCATGACAAACTCACCAAGGAACACTGACCCTCTGATTTTAAGGGGATTTCTGGCCCTGCCGAGTATTTTTCCAGATAAACAGTATATTTTTAGAGACTCTTCCAATGGCTACTATGCGATCGCTTTACTTCCTCGTCCCCGGTGTCAGTAAAAAATTTGCCAGCGGTGGCCTCTTTGCCGAAATCAAGACCTGTGAACTGGCCCAACAACTGCAATCGGCCCATTTAGTCACCTACCGAGAAAAATCCCCAGATCATCTCTATTTGCCGGAACTACTGCCCCAGGTGCAGCCCCAGGAGGCAATTTTCGTGGTCAGTTGGGGCTTTGATATTCCGCGTCTGGTCAAACAACTGCGATCGCATCCGGTGGTTTACCATGCCCACAGCACCGGCTATGGGTTTAAGCTCCCCAGTCGCATTCCCATTTGGGCGGTGAGTCGCAATTCCTTGGGCTATTGGGGGCAACGGGCACCGAATAATCCCTTGTTTTATCTGCCCAATCAAATTTCCCCGGAGTTCGAGAACTGGCAGCAAGAACGGGATATTGATGTATTGGTGCAAACCCGCAAAACTTCTAGCTATGTGCTCCAGCAACTGGTGCCCTACCTCCAGCAAAGATGTCGCGTAGAAGTGGTAAATTCCTTCGTGCCAGACCTTGCGGCCCTCTTTAATCGCAGTAAAATTTATCTCTATGATTCGGCGGAATATTGGCTGAATAATGCGGTGAGTGAAGGCTTTGGTTTGCCCCCCCTAGAGGCGATCGCCTGTGGTTGTCAGGTCTTTAGTAGCGTCAACGGTGCTTTAGCAGATTACTTAGATCCGGGCTTCAATTGTCAAAAAATCAGTACCTATTGTGTCGAATACGATGGCGATCGCCTTTTGGCCGCCCTCAACAATCCCCCAGCCGCCACCAATGCCCAAGCCCTCTTGCAGGAATACCGCACCGAAACGATTCTGCTCCGGTTTGCCACCATTCTCCAGGAGGTTAATCATTTCTTTGACTACCAAGGCCAATACCCAGGCAATATCCAACTCCAGCGACAAAATCCTCTCCTGGTGCGCCTCCGACTCGCCCTCCGTCAACAGCTTGCCCGGTGGCGCACCTAATCCCCTTTCATGTTTTTAATGTCCTAAACGTTTCTTTGTAACCTTGATCGGCCATGACCATCGCCAGAACTATTTGCCTCGGCTTTCTCGGAGCTATTTTATTAGGGACGCTGCTTTTGATGTTGCCCTTTGCCACCGCCTCCGGGGAATGGAATAGCCCCCTCGTCGCCCTATTTACATCGACGTCCGCCATCTGTGTCACGGGGTTAATTGTGGTGGATACAGGAACAGCCTTTTCCAACTTTGGCCAGGGGGTCATTCTCCTCTTGATCCAACTGGGGGGACTGGGCTACATGACCCTCTCGACATTTCTCATGCTGCTGCTGGGGCGTCGGTTTGATTTGGCTCAAAAATTTGCCATTAAAGAATCCTTTGACCAACCCTACAACCAAGGAACGCGCAACTTAATTCGTTCGATTATCGCCACGACTCTGATTGGGGAACTGACGGGGATTTTCCTCCTGTTTGGGCGGTTTAGTCGGGATTTTGATCCCGGTGAAGGGTTATGGTTAGCCATTTTTCACAGCATCAGCGCCTGGAACAATGCGGGCTTTAGTTTGTTTGCGGACAGTTTAGTGGGCTATCAAGATTCCCTTTTGGTGAACGGGGCGATCTCTGGTCTGATTATTTTTGGGGGCATTGGTTATGAGGCGATCATCGAAATGTATCTGTGGTTGCGGCACCGTCTCCAGCGCAAAAGCCGACGCTTTACCTTTTCGTTGAATTTTGAAGTGGTCACCTCTACCACCTTCTGGCTCCTGGGTCTGGGGACTGTGGCTTTTTTGTTTGTGGAATGGGCCAATCCAACCACCTTTGCGGGGATGAGTTGGGGTGATAAGGCGATCGCCGCCTGGTTCCAATCGGTGACCACCCGCACCGCTGGGTTTAATAGTATCGACATCGGCAAACTGAGCACCGCCGGACTGTTTATCACCATGGGTTTGATGTTTATTGGGGCGAGTCCCAGTGGCACCGGGGGCGGGATTAAAACAACCACCATTAATATCCTGGCGAATTGCACTAAATCCGTGCTCTATGGTCAAACCCGTGTCACTGTTTTTGACCGTGAAATTGCCCAGAGTATCGTTTTTAAGGCGATCGCCGTTGTTTTTGGTTCTGCCACCGTGATTACCATTGCTACAGCGATTATTTCCATCAGCAACCCTGAGATCGAATTAATTGCGATTTTGTTTGAGGTAATTTCGGCCTTTGCCACCGTTGGCCTGTCCACGGGGATTACTGCCAGCCTTTCCGCTGTCGGTCAACTGACCCTAATTGCCACCATGTACTGTGGTCGGGTCGGGGTACTCTTGCTGATGTCGGCCATCGTCGGAGAAATCACCCCACGCCGCATTAGCTATCCTGAAGAAAATTTATTGGTGGGTTGAGCCGCAGCACCTCGGCCAGAGGAATGTCCCAAGGCTTCACCAGCGCTTGAAATTCGAGTAGGATCATCGGTTAAGATGCGGCGATCGCCTCCACAGCATTTTGAACCTTTCGCAATCACATTAGCCACGAGTTAACAACCATTTGGGTTTTGGAGTAAAACAAACGGTGAATTTACGGAATTGGAATTTTCTCTTTCAGGGTTTTCGGCAGGAAGAAAGTCGTCAGTTTGCGGTCATTGGCCTGGGACGATTTGGTCGCGCCGTCTGCACAAAATTACACAACATGGGCTACGAAGTCCTTGGCACCGATATCAACCCGAAATTAGTCGCCCAGGTGGTTTCCGAAAAACTCGTCTCCCACGCAATGCAATTGGATTCCACCGAGGTGATGGCCCTGCGTCAGGCGGGCATTTTTGAGTTTGACACTGTCATTGTGGCGATTGGTAACTATCTCCAAGAAAGCATTGTCACGACCTTGAATGTGAAGGAAGGGGGCGTCGAACATGTGGTGGCTAAGGCCTCCTCGGAGGTACATGGCAAGCTCCTGAAACGGGTGGGGGCCGACCGCATTGTTTACCCAGAATATGAAGCTGGAGCCGCCCTCGCGATGACCCTCACAAAACCGTCAATCCTCGACCGCTTTGATATTGACGAAGAACACAGCATTGTCGAGATTAAAATCCCGGAGGCTTTCCATGATAAAACCCTAGCGGAACTGTCCCTACGGGCCAACTACGGGGTGAATGTGTTAGCAGTGGGCAATGAAGAGCATTTTGAAATTAACCCTGGGCCAGAGCATCGCCTGGATAAGTCGCTAATGATGATGGTGATTGGTACCAATGACGCGATCCATCGCCTACCGTTGTCCTAAGTTGCCCCGGCCCATGACCAAACCCTATCAACGGATCCCCATCGCAACCAGTGATGACCCCCTGGTGCCAATCCCCGCAGGTCTTTTTTCTTTGGTGACGCCCCACCCCTACATGGCTTTGGGAGCTGATTATGGGGGACGATCGCCTTATTTTTTGCGCCGCCGAGTCCTCGACAAACTCATCCAAGCCCAGGATTTTTTGCGGGCTGCCCATCCAGAATTCCAAATTCAAATCTTCGATGCCTACCGACCGATCCCGGTGCAGCAATTTATGGTGGACTACACTTTCGCCCAGCTAAAAGGCGATCGCCCCTTAACTCCCCCCGAAACAGCCCAGATTTGGGAGCATGTGTTGCAATTTTGGGCCGTACCGAGCCGCGATCCAGCGACCCCACCGCCCCACAGTACCGGCGCGGCCCTGGATGTGCGTTTGGTAAACCGCGCTCAGGAACCTCTGCCGATGGGGGGAGAAATTGACGACATTGGCGATCGCTCCTACCCCGATTTCTATGCCGCCGCCACCACGCCCCCAGAACAGCAGTACCATCAGAATCGCCAACTGCTTCGGCAGGCCATGGAACAGGCAGGCTTCGTGATTCACCCCAACGAATGGTGGCATTTTTCCTATGGGGATCAGCTCTGGGCCTGGCAAACCCAAAGGGCGATCGCCCACTACGGTAGAATTTAAAACATAATTTTTTTGATGAATAATAGTGCGCAAACCCTGGTTAGAACTTCCCTTGGCGATTTTTTCCTTTGGCTTTTATAAAGTCAACAAATTTCTGATTGGGAATCTCTACACTTTGTATTTAGCGCTGAATAAAAAAAATGCTAAGGAATGGCGCATTATTGGAGAAAAATCCCTCCAGAAATTCCTGAGTTTACCCGTTTTAATGACCAAAGCGCCCCGGTGGAATACCCACGCCATTATCGGCACCCTGGGACCACTCTCTGTAGAAAAAGAACTCACCATTAACCTCGAAACGATTCGTCAATCCACGGAAGCTTGGGTCGGTTGCATCTATGACTTTCCGGGCTATCGCACGGTGTTAAATTTCACGCAACTCACCGATGACCCCAACCAAACAGAACTCAAAATTTTCTTACCTAAAGGGAAATATACCGTCGGGTTACGTTACTACCATCCCAAGGTAAATCCTCGCTTTCCGGTCGTTAAAACAGATCTAAATCTAACCGTGCCGACTTTGGTTGTTTCGCCCCAAAACAACGACTTTTATCAAGCCCTGGCCCAGAAAACAAACCTTTATTTTCGTCTGCTTCACTACTACATTTTTACGCTATTTAAATTTCGCGATGTCTTACCCGCTGCTTTTGTGAAAGGAGAATTCCTCCCTGTCGGCGCCACCGATACTCAATTTTTTTACGGCGCTTTAGAAGCAGCAGAAAACTTAGAGATTACCATCCCAGCCCCCTGGCTTCAGACCTTTGATTTTTATCTCACCTTCTATAACCGCGCCAGTTTTCCCCTACGTTGGCAAAAAATCACCGAAGCGATGATCTGTGATCCCCTGGGAGAAAAAGGCTATTACCTAATTCGGATGCGGCCCCGTACTCAGGACGCCGAGGCACAATTACCAACGGTTAGAGGAGAAGAAACCCAGGTCACGCCCCAGCAGAAAAAACTGGCGATCCAGTCCCTATAAATAGCCATGTTCCTGGAGGAAGTCGAGGCCAATGTCAGGGGCTTTTTGTTCCCGTTGGTAACTGACAAATCGCTGGACATATTTCGCGAGGATATCCCCCTCTAGGTTCACCCAACTGCCCGGCTTGAGATAGGCCAAATTGGTTTCGGCGTAGGTATGGGGAATCACCGCCACCTTAAACCACTGCCCCAGGCGATCGCATTCGGCCACCGTTAGACTAATGCCATTCACTGCAATGCTTCCCTTGGACACCAGACAAGGGGAAATATTCATATCCCAGGTCGTCTGGTAATCGGCGATCGCCGTAAACCACAGTTCCCAGGCACGGGCGGTTTCGACAACCTTCTCTAAAGCGCCAATGGTATCCACATGGCCCGACACAAAATGACCACCGATCTTACTGCCCACCCGCAGGGACGTTTCAATATTCACCCAATTGGAGCGGGCAACGGCATCACCGAGGATGGTGCGTTTTAGGGTTTCGGGGGAGGCCGTAGCAACAAATCCTTGTTCGGCAATGGTTTCGACGGTCAAACAAACGCCATCTACGGCCACACTATCGCCGAGGGCTAGATCCGACATCACTTGACCCGCGCCGTCGCCCTGGATATCGATGGCAAAGCGATCGCCACCAAGGGCTTTAACGGTACCAAGGGCTTGAATCAATCCAGTAAACACAGGGCGTGATGCGATCGCAGTAAAAGGGCCATTCGATTGTAGCGGGAATTGACCGAAAATCAGGCCCAACATCCCCCCAGAATATCGAAGCTGTAGGATACTAGTTAGTAAGGGAATCAAATATTGCTCCCGTTGCCATCCCTACCCCGAGGCCCAGATCCATGATTGAAATGCACGTTGCTGGCATTGCCCTTGATGCCATTACTCGGAGCCCGATCATTCTCCTGAAAGATGCCTCGGAACGGCGTGCTTTACCGATCTATATTGCCCAGGATCAAGCCCGCTCAATTATGAATGTCTTGGAGCAAAAAACACCGCCACGGCCCCTCACCCATGATCTCTTTGCGGATCTATTGGAAGCTTGGGATCTCACCCTCGATAAAATTATTATCCATGCCCTAGAAGAACACACTTTCTATGCGGTGCTTTGTACCTCCCAGGGGGAAGAAACCCAAGAAATTGACTGTCGCCCCAGTGATGCGATCGCCATTGCCCTGCGCACCGAAAGTCCGATTTGGGTCGTCGAAGAAGTGATTTCTGAGGCTTCAATTCCCGTAGACCGCGATGCTGACGAAGAAGAACGGCAAGCCTTCCGCGCCTTTGTCGATCAGATTAGCCCCGAAGATTTAATCCGCCACAGCCAATCCGCCAATCCAGAAGAAAGCTAAGGCATTGGGGGTTAAAGCCGGATGACGATTTTTGTCTACAGCTACAGTGACCCACTCCTGGATGCCGCCCCAGAACCGGAACTTTGGGGGGTTGAGGTTGATCGCATTTATAGCGATTGGGGCCAACGGCAACAGCTCACCCAGTTACTCACGGATCTCGACACAGGCGATCGCCCCGATTATTTACTATTACGTCGCCTCGATGAATTGGGGGAGAACCTCAGTGAGATTGGCGATCGCCTCCAGCACATCGAAAATTATGGTGTGGGGATTATCGCCACCGAGCAAGATTACCAAAGCGATCAACCGCTAGATCAAAAAGCCCTCGGTCAACTCTTTCAAACTATTGGCGATCGCCTCAGACAACAAAAAATTCAACGGGGCCACGCCAAAAACCGCCGCCAATTTCTGCCGCCCCCAGGCAAAGCCCCCTACGGTTACAAGCGAGGCCAAGACCGTTACCTCATCGACCGCAGTACCGCCCCCGTGGTGAAAGATTTTTGTGAACATTTCCTCCTCTTCGGTTCCCTGCGGGGGGCCGTGCGTCACCTAGAACAGCGCTTTGGGAAAAAAATTGCCGTATCCACCGGGCGCAACTGGTTAAGCAATCCCGTCTACCGGGGTCAGCTCCATTACTGCGACGGAACAACCATTCCCAAAACCCACGCCGCAATCCTCACCGACAACGAAGCCGCCCAAATTGATCGCCTCCTGCGCCGCAATCGTCCCCTCGCCCCCCGCAGTGCCAGTGCTCCCCGCTGTTTAGCCGGGCTGGTGCAATGTCAAACCTGTGGCAGTGCCCTCACCATTAGCCGTGTCAGTCGGCGTAATCATCCGAAAACCTATCTATACCTGCGTCCCCTCGCCTGTCCCGAAAAGCCAAAATGCCGGGCGATCGCCTACGACAAAATTTTCCGGGCCACCGTACAAAGCATTTGCCAGGAGTTCCCCGCGATCGCCCAGCAATACCAAGGCCCCTCCCTAGATCAGCAACAGGGTCAGATTCAACAGGAGATTCAACAAAAGGAAAGCCTCATTGCCGCCCTCCCGGATCTCACGGCCCAGGGTATTTTTGACCCAGAAACGGCTGCCCAACGCCGCTATGTGCTGCGTAGCGAAATTAGCCAACTGCAAACCCAATTAAACCAACTTCCCCCCGCTAACCTGGGGGCGATCGCCAAAACCATTACCCTCGAATCTTTTTGGTATGACCTATCGGAAGCCGAGCGGCGCTTTTACCTGCGGGAATTTATCGAACAAATCCAACTCCACCGTACTAGCCGTGACGATTGGCAAATCCAGTTAAAATTCATTTTTTCGACCAGTTTCCGATACACTGATGAATGATTTAATCAAACTAAACCCTTATTAGTACAGCAATAATTGGCATGGAAATCGGGCAAAAAGTACAAATCTACCGTTTGCGGGATCGTGTTGGTAAAGATCTCGCCGATAAACTCGGTAAAGTAGGCACCATCACAGACTTTCGCGTCACCGACGGTAGCGGCATTGGGGCGATCGTGACCTTTGATGATAAAACCGCCACTTGGTTTTTTGGGGATGAACTGCGTCCTGCATCCTAGGACACATTTTTCTAACTGCCCAATTAGACCACCGAGGCGTCTCCCGTGGGGGGACGTTTTTTGTCGGTGCGCCAAAGCCAAAATTTCACCATAAACCGAGGGTAATTACCCTCACGCCTGAAACTTTTTTGCGGCACAATGGTCATCAAAGACGATCTATGCGCAACTCCATTGCCGATAAGCCCATGAAAAAACCTGCTCTACTAACTCTCATCTGTGGTTTTAGTGTCGCGATCGCCAGTGTGCCCTTCGCGCCGAGCCAAGCCCAAACTGCCAGCGATCTCGAAGGGAACTATCAACAAAGCGAAAATTCTTCCCTCTATGGCAACACAGATGGCTTCAATCCCTACGATTTGATCCACATGATGCGCTTAGGCAATAAGAATCCAGAACAATTCCGCGAGAGCACAAACTCCAACATTAACAACGCCGCCGCCGATTATCGCTCCCGACTACAGGAATATTGGCGTCAGAAAAAACAAGCCGAAACCTCTGCTGTTAATGGAACTCCGGAGGAAAGTTCGCTCATCACCCCCACAGAAACCTTCGAATAAAACCGACTTTTGTGGCCTCGGCCCATTTCCATTAGGTTCCCCATAGATCGATGCTTGATTACAACTCCAGATCGTCTGTGGGATTTTTATTGGGGAAAATTTTATCTGACGATTATCGTTTCATTGCGGCGATCGCCAATCCCCAGACCACTAACTCTACAATGCGATAAGGCAGACTAAAGATTCATAAAACTCATAAAGTTCATATTCGCCATGTCTTGGGTCACAGCCTTGGCCCAGTCACAGTCTCAGGAGGAATACCATTTTGAAACGAATGGATGCGGGAGAATTATTAGAACGCTATGCGGCCGGAGAACGGGATTTCCGGGAAATAGACCTTGAAGGGGCGTTTTTGGGGGGCGGCAGTTTTGATGGGATCAATCTCCGGGAAAGCCATTTGTCCCGGATTGTGTTCACGGGGGCATCCCTTAAGCAGGCAAATTTTCGGGAGGCAGATCTTACCAATAGCAGTCTCCAAGCCAATCTCAGTGAAGCAAATTTAATTTCCTGCGACCTGACCGACGCGAATTTAACCACCGCCCAACTCACCTACGGGGGACTCCGGGCAGCCAATTTAACTAATGCTCAACTGGTCTCAGCGGATCTCAGTTGTGCCACCCTCAACGAAGCGATTTTGCGGGAAGCCAATCTCACCAACGCGACCTTAACGGATGCATTCATTGGGCGAGCGAACTTAACCCAGGCCAACCTAGAAGGGGCCAACCTTGCCAATGCAAACCTCACCAGCACGATTTTGATCGGCGCGAATTTAAAGGGAGCCAACCTTTCCCACGCGATTATGCACGGGGTCAATGCCACCGGGGCGATCGCCGACCACGCAGATTTTAGCCAGGCGAAACTTAATAGCGCCAACTTTACCAACGTTAAACTGCGCCAGGCGGTACTCCGGAAGGTGCAAATGGCCTGGACAACCATGCGCGGAGCGGATCTGAGTGAGGCGCAACTTTTCCGCAGTAAGCTTTATTGGTCAAATTTCACCAGTGCGAATCTAACCCGGGCCGTGCTGCTAGATGCAACGGTGGATCAAGTAAATTTCCACAACGCGATTTTTGATGGGACAATTCTCCCCGAAGGTCTTGATGTGGGTAATTAAGTGAAATTTCTGGGGGTTGATTTTGGTTGGACGTCCGGTGCCAGTGGTTTGTGTTGTTTAGAAATACAAGATCAGCAATTGGCGATCGCCCAGTTTGATCTGCTTCTTGATCCCGCCGAAATTGTCACTTGGGTTGATCAACTGCTCCCGAAAGAAACAATGGGCCTCGTTGCGGTGGATGCGCCGACGATTATCCCCAACGAAACGGGAACGCGCCTGCCAGATCGCCTCACCCACAAATATTTTGGGAAATACCACGCGGGTTGTTATCCAGCGAATTTAAACCGTCCCTTTGCGCCCCGCACCACCCAATTGGGCTTGGATCTTGAAGCCTTAGGCTTTGGCCATGCCCCGGAAATTGACGCTCGAAAACCGGGCCGTTACCAGATTGAGGTGTTTCCCCACCCGGCGATGGTGCGTCTATTTCAGCTAGAGCGAATCATCAAATACAAAAAAGGAAAGTTAGGCGATCGCCGCCAGGAATTACAACGTTTGGTGGGTCTAATTGAAACAGTGTTGACGACTCTTACCCCGCAATTGAGCTTAAATCATCTCTGGGACGATCTCGTTCAACCGATCCCAACAGCCAAAGGCAGTGATCTCAAAGAAATCGAAGACCGCATCGATGCCTTAGTTTGTGCCTATGTGGGAGCCTACTGGTGGTACTGGGGCCAGGCGAAAAACCAAACCCTTGGCGATCACCACTCCGGTTACATTATCGTCCCAGCACCTGTTACGATGGGTGATCAGCAATCATAAATTGTGAATTTTTAAGATAAAAAATTACGTTCCCTTACAAAAGTTTCTATTGATATGACAGTAACGGCTGAAGCTCCTCCCCAAGAAAAAGTAAAACGTCGTGTGGTGTTCCCCTTTACGGCGGTAATCGGCCAAGATGAAATGAAACTGGCCCTCAAACTCAACATCATCGACCCCAAGATCGGCGGCGTGATGATCATGGGCGATCGCGGTACCGGAAAATCCACCACCATCCGTGCTTTAGCCGATCTCCTGCCCGAAATCGAAGTGGTTGCCAACGATCCCTTTAACAGCGACCCCAAAAACCCTGAACTCATGGGCGATGAAGTGCGGCAAAAACTCGAAAACAACGAACCAATCGAAGTCGCCCGCAAAAAAGTGCCGATGATTGACCTGCCCCTCGGCGCAACAGAAGACCGGGTTTGTGGCACCATCGACATCGAAAAAGCCCTCTCCGAAGGGGTAAAAGCCTTTGAACCGGGTCTTTTGGCAAAAGCAAACCGGGGTGTCCTCTATGTGGATGAAGTTAACCTCCTCGATGATCACCTGGTAGACGTTCTCCTCGACTCCGCCGCTGGCGGTTGGAATACCGTTGAACGGGAAGGGATTTCCATTCGTCACCCTGCCAGTTTTGTCCTTGTCGGTTCCGGCAACCCCGAAGAAGGAGAACTGCGGCCCCAACTTCTCGACCGTTTCGGGATGCACGCTGAGATCCGCACCGAACGCAATCCCGAACAGCGCGTTGAAATTGTCGAACGTCGTTCGGCCTTTGACCAAAATCCCACAGAATTTCTGCAACAATACGACGCCGAGCAAAAAGCAGAACAGGAACGCCTTGTCCGCGCCCAGGAACTTTTACCCCAGGTCACCATTGATCGAGAACTAAAGGTGAAGATCTCCGAAGTTTGTTCCGAAGCGGATGTGGATGGTCTCCGGGGTGATATCGTCACCAACCGCGCCGCCAAAGCCCTCGCCGCCTATGAAGGCCGCACCGAAGTGACCGTGGATGATATTCGCCGGGTGGTTACCCTTTGTCTGCGACACCGTCTGCGGAAAGATCCCCTTGAATCAATTGATTCTGGCTATAAGGTTCAGAAAATTGTCGCCCGCGTCTTTGGTCTAGAAGAAGACGAGTAAACCATTTTTTGATTGCATAACATTACATCCTCAGGGCTGGAGAAATTCTCTCCAGCTTTTTTGTTTGCTAGTTATCGTGACTCCCTAAAAGTTGATGGCGGAGTTTTTTAATTTGATCGCGGAGTAGAGCGGCCTGTTCAAATTCGAGATTTTTGGCGGCTTCTTTCATTTGCTCTTCTAGCTGCTTAATCACATCGGGAATTTTTTCGAGGGGGACTTCCTCCATGTGTTCAACAACTTGTTGTAATTGCTGGGTATTTAAGCGGCGGGAAATATCGAGAAAAGATAAAATTGCATTTTCGTCCCGCTTTTTGATCGGTTGGGGGGTGATGTTGTGTTTTTTGTTGTAGGCGATTTGGATAACGCGACGGCGTTCTGTTTCGGCGATCGCCTTTGCCATACTATCGGTGAGATTATCGGCGTAGAGGATCGCCTGACCCCGCACATGGCGCGCCGCCCGACCAATGGTTTGGATTAAAGACCGTTCCGCCCGCAGGAACCCTTCCTTATCGGCATCCATAATCGCGACGAGGGAAACCTCCGGTAAATCTAAACCTTCTCGGAGTAAATTGACCCCAATTAAAACATCAAATTCTCCCTTGCGGAGCGCCTGCAAAATTTCAATTCGTTCGATGGATTTAATCTCAGAATGGAGATATTGCACGGCTACTCCCTGGTCACTGAAATAATCCGTTAAATCCTCCGCCATTCGTTTCGTTAAAGTGGTAATTAAAACTCGTTCTTTTAATTTTTCTCGTTGACGAATTTCCCCTAATAGATCATCCACTTGTCCGTCGGTGGGGCGCACATCAATTTCTGGATCGACAACGCCTGTGGGACGAATGACTTGCTCAATAACCCGCGCTTCCGATTGCTCGATTTCCCAATTACCGGGGGTCGCAGAAACAAACACACATTGATTGACTTTTTGCCAAAATTCTTCAGACTTTAAAGGACGATTATCGGCGGCACTGGGTAACCGAAAGCCATGGTCAATTAAGACTTTTTTGCGGGCTTGATCACCGTTATACATTCCCCGAATTTGCGGCACAGTGACATGGGATTCATCAACCACTAAAAGCCAATCTTCAGGGAAATAATCAATTAAACATTCGGGGGGCGATCCGGCTTCCCGTCCGGCTAAGAAACGGGAATAATTTTCGACACCATTACAATAACCAACTTCCTGTAAAAGTTCGAGATCATAACTCGTTCGCTGCTTTAAACGCTGGGCTTCGAGGAGTTTATTCTCTGCTTCTAAAACTGTGAGTTGACTATCTAATTCGGCTTTGATTTGTTCACAGGCGATCGCCAACTGTTCTTGGGGCGTAACAAAGTGGCGAGCGGGATAAATATTAACCTGATCGAGGCTTTGTAAAATTTCACCCGTGACGGGATCAAGGAGGCGAATCGCATCAATTTCATCGCCGAAAAATTCGACGCGAATCACCCGATCTTCGTAGGCAGGGACAATTTCTAAAATGTCGCCCTTCACCCGAAAATTGCCGCGACTTAAATCGGTATCGTTGCGATTATATTGCACGGTCACCAGTTGCCGCAGTACCGCCCGCTGATCCAATTCTTCCCCTACTTTGAGAGAAATAGCTGCCTTTAAATATTCGCTCGGAATTCCTAACCCGTAGATACAACTAATGGAAGCCACCACAATCACATCCTTGCGTTCAAACAGTGATCGCGTGGCGGAGTGGCGCAACATATCAATTTCGTCGTTGATCGAAGCGGTTTTTTCAATATAAGTATCGGTGACGGGAATGTAGGCTTCCGGTTGATAATAGTCGTAATAACTAATGAAATATTCCACGGCGTTGTAGGGAAAAAATTGCCGCAACTCGTTACAAAGCTGTGCCGCGAGGGTTTTATTGTGTGCCAAAACGAGGGTGGGTTTCTGCATCTGGGCGATCACCGCCGCCATCGTAAAGGTTTTGCCCGTGCCCGTCGCCCCCAAGAGGGTCTGATATTTCGCTTGGGATGCTAAGGATTGCACCAATTTGGCGATCGCCTGGGGTTGATCACCAGTAGGTTCAAAAGGGGCATGGAGACGAAACAAAACATTACTCCCGTTAGACATAACTTAAATTAATGAGATACTTTAGAAACAATGTTGCGAATTTATGACAAAGTGTGTCTAAGATCAGCAAGGAATCTTTGTCCCATCATTTGGGATAATTGAAGTAAAGTAACGAAAAAATTCTTAAAACATAATCCTACTCAAAATTTTGATTCAGTAGGTGTTGGCTCAGATACCTCAAGGAGAAATCCCATGACCACCGAAAATTCGACTTCCACGAACGATAGCACAACTAAAAGTCCCACCCGTTCCCGTAGTACGGCGAAAAAAGACGAGGTGGTTGCTCTCTCTGTAAAAGAGCCTGCCAAATTAGGCCTCCCCAATAATCGTCCCATCGAACCCAGCCATCTCAAGGTGATGCATACTTACCGTTCCTCTGGTGCGGATCGCCCGGTGACCGCTGGCACGATGGAAATTTCTAGCACGATGACTGTTTCTGGGAATCGCCCGATTATGGCCAGCCACCTCCAGGTCAGCGACACTATCGTCATTATGGGGAATCGCCCTGTGGCCCCCAACGAAACCGATGATATGGCGACTTTGATCGGCTACCTCGACTAACTTTACAAAGTGGCGATTAAAAAATGGCGATCGCCAAACCATTTCCCCTATCCCCTAGGGGTTTTTTTGTGGAAAATTTTAACGAAGCTGCTTGATCATCCGGTAGTTTGTCAATGTTTGTTGATGGCGTTGAACCTGTTGCGCTTGGAGAATCCGAAACCCCAGGGCTGCAAAAAAAGGTTTCGCGGTAATACTGGCTTCAACGGTTAGGGTGCTGAGTTGTAACTGGTCTGCTTGGGCGAGGAGTGCCTGATAGAGTTGGCGACCAATGCCCCGCCGTTGGTGATCTTTGTGGCAATAGAAACAGCCAATGTGACCCGCTGGCGAAAGTTCCGCAAACCCAAGGATTTGTGTATCCTCTTCGGCAATGTAAGTAAAGCAAGCATGACAACGGGTTTCCCAATCGCGGAAATACAGGTCATCGGGTGCCCAGGCTCGCAGTTGGGCCGGGGAATAGTCCTGGGCATTGATGGTATGGACAGTGTCGTGGAACAGTTGGGCGATCGCCGGAATATCCTGAGTTTGAAACGGACGAATCGTAACCATAACAACCCTTTAGACATTTTGTAGAAATGGGAAAATTCCTGCCTTCCTCTTCGGGGCAATTACTCACAGATGATTGGCTTCCGCAAAGGGAAACCTAAACGGGGAAGCGTTTCATTTTGGCGATCGCCTCTTTGGCAGTGCGCATGAGAACAGGTTTAATCTCCGGAATTTGGGGGATTTGCCAGAGAACATCGACCGTGCGCCGCAACATCCGCACAATATCTCCCTCATCAAGGCTGGTATTTTCACAAAGTTCAGTCCACTCGACCCCCAAAGCCCACTGTTCCACTAGGCCAATAAATTTACTTTCAAGCCAAACAGGCATGGTCACACCACAATGCTTTTGCACTTGGTACAGTTGCCGACGCAATTCCCACAGGCTAACGGGGTTATGGCCTTGGTCTTTTTTGCGGATGCCCAGCACTTCTAAAACGGCATTGGGTTGAGAATAATCCGTCCAGCTATCACCCCGGGGCGGTTCGCTGATGATCGCACAGATAGCGGCGGCCAAATGTTCCGGCGCGAGGTGATCTAATTGGCCCGAAAGCAGACACAGCGCCAACCATAGTTCGTTTTCCCCACGAATTGTTGCCGCAGTACGCCCTAAAACCGTTGGCGTATAACCATCGAGGGCACGAAATTCCTGCAAGACTTCAATCAGGTTCAGGAAATCTTGCCAGTAATAGGAGCGTTTGTTGGCGTGCTGACGGTAGAGGGTTTGACGACGGTTTAATTCTTTGCGGAGGTCTTTGCGTCGCTGGTGACGTTTGAGGAGTTTGCCGGGTTTGTCCTGCTGGCTCAGGGGAGAAGCGGCAAATTTGGCCTGGACAGCGGCAAAGCATTGTTTTTGGGCTTCTACTTCAGGGGCTTCGGTGAGGGGCAGAAGGTAATCGGCGATCGCCGCCACGAGGGGAAAAGCTTCAGCATCAATTTTGCCATTTTTCCCAAGGGTAAGATTTTGATCAATGGGTAACGGAATTTGCGCCAGTTGATCGGCGGGAAAAAGACCTTCATTGAGGGCAACCACGTCCGTTTCTTTAATTAGGTACCAACGTTTATCGGTGCCCAAACACAGAAACTGCTGTTCCTCAGTTTGTTCTACAAGGACGGCGGGAACCGCTTCTTTGACCCGCAGGTTTTTCCCTTTGAGGTGCAAAATGGAGCCGAGGGGGAGCTGATCCAACAAAGGGGCCAACAGTTTACGGTTTTCGAGTTCCGCCTGCTCCCGGAGAATCCCCAATAGCCGTTCTTCTTCCTTGAGCCGTTCCTTGAGTTTGCTGTAGCGTTCAAACTGCCGTTCATCAAAGGCCGCGAGGTCAATATCAAGGCGGGCAATTTCCGTAGTCAGTTCGGCGATCGCCTCCTGTTCCGGGCTGAGTTGTTGTTGTACCTGATATTCCGCAAAACTCCGGGATAAGAGTTCCTTCGATTCCTCCAGGCTATGTTTTTGTAAAAGGTTTAACACCATACCGTAGGAAGGCGTAAACCAACTGCGCAACGGTTCTGCACTCGAGAGGGCAAGGCGAGAGGCTTCTTTTGCTCCCTCAAAGGGCGTTTCCACAGTGACCACATAGCCCACTTTATCCATGCCCCGACGACCCGCGCGACCCGCCATCTGCAAAAATTCCGAAGGTGTCAGCATCCGGTGTCCTTCATCGGTACGTTTCGAGAGGGCAGAAATTACCGTGGTGCGGGCGGGCATATTAATCCCTGCGGCCAAAGTCGCCGTTGCAAACACCAATTTCACGAGGCCCATTTCAAATAGCTTTTCGACGAGTTCTTTCCAGGCTGGCAGAATCCCCGCATGGTGAGCCGCGATGCCCCGCAGTAGAGGTTCCACCTGTTCGGGACGGGCGAATTTTGACTGTTGGGCGAGGTATTGCCAAAGCTGTTCGCGCAGGGGGAGATTTTCCTGGAGATAGTCCACTAGCTTTTCGGTAGAAAAGGGATTTTTGGCGATGAAATCCAGCACCAGGGCTTTAAATTCTGGGGTGTCATCACATTGATTGAGGAGCTTTTCCTGGAGTTTGCCTTGGTTATCTAAGAAAAAGTGCAGCAGGGTCGCTTCCAAAAGTTTGGCTTCTTCTGGGGAAACGAGGGTAATGTCGTTGAGTTGGGTCACCGAGCGATCGCAGCCCCGCCGACTAAAAATGATGTAAATCGCTGGTAGCAGATCCTTTTGGCGGAGTTGGCGCACAATGGCAAATAAACTAGGACAGTCTTCCCGTTGACGTTTTTTGCGTTTGCCTTGGGGGGCATTGGTGCGCGATCGCAAGCGAGTATTCATCTTTTCCCCTCCCTGATCGAGGAGCGGGTACAAGCCTTTTTTGTTGCTATAGAGAAACTCCAGGGGCACGGGGCGGTGGTCGGAATCGACTAATTCGCAGCGGTGTTCTTTGCTGTTGGGGTGGTCTTCGTGGGCTGCTTGACGGGTTTTGTTAATCCAGGCGGTAAAAATCTCTGGGTTGCCGATGGTCGCCGACAGACCAACAATTTGAATCTCTGAGGGGCAATAAATAATGGATTCTTCCCAGACGGTGCCGCGGCCGCGATCGCTAATGTAGTGGCATTCATCCAAGACCACTGTTAAAACATTTTCCAGGGACGTACCCACCTGACCAATGGGGGTTTCGTAGAGCATATTCCGGAAAATTTCCGTGGTCATCACGACGATGGTCGCCTGGGCATTGATGATGATATCGCCCGTGATCAAGCCCACTTGTTTTTCACCGAAGGTTTCGCCAAAATCCCGGAACTTTTGGTTGGAAAGGGCTTTGAGGGGAGTAGTATAAAAAACCCGTTGACCCATGGCGAGGGCACGGTGGATCGCATACTCACCAATGACGGTTTTGCCGGAGCCAGTCGGCGCACAGACCACCACGGATCTATCGGCATCGAGGGCGGCGATCGCCTGTTTTTGAAATTGATCTAACTGAAACGGAAAAACTTGATTTAAATCTACTTGCAACCTAACCCACCTTTGCTCCTGATCCGGTACTTTGGCCTAACGAATTCGGTCTACCGAAATCAAAAAACTGTTTATGCTATGAATTTTTTGTTCAAAATCCATTATAAAGGGGAGTCCTCCAGGCCCAGCGGGAAAATGCCAACCCAGCTTGCCCAAAAAACGGTGGAGCGTTGAGATTCTATGCTTCTGGGCTGTGGTCTGGCGTTTGATTGCTGAGGGACCAATGGTACTCGTAGGGGATACGGAGCTGGTCACAACTGCGCTCTAGTTGCTTTTGTTGAGAAAAAGCCTTGCGCAGGGTGAGGATCAATTGTTGGATTTGGGTCTGGGTCATGGGATCTTTGGCGGCGACCCGTTGGGCTTTGCGCTCCAAAATTTGCAGGATCGTTTCGTAGTGGATGTGGGAAGGCAAGGGTAAAGGTTCCATAACAATCAAAAAATATTGCGCAGACTTTGGAGTCTCACTATATCAAAGCTTTGGGGGCAACTTTTGGACGGGTGATCGCCAACCCCAAATTCCCAGGGGCAAAATTTCTGCCAGAATACTGACCCCCCGCATCAAGGCCACGATGGTTAACAGGCTGCCAACACCGACATTTGTATTTCCGACGGTTTCTAAAAGGGCGAGGGCGACCACTTCAAAGACCCCCAATCCCCCCGGTGCCCCAGGAATAATAAATCCGGCCAACCACGCCCCACTAAAGACCCCCAGCAGTTGGGGAATCTGGGAGGCACTCAGGGGGGCGATCGCCCACCAAGTTAAAAGAAATCCCGTCCCCCGTAAGCCAATGAAAACCAGTTCTCCCAGCAGGGGTTGCCAAGGGTAAATGTTCAACTGTACCGGGTCATGATCCTGGGTTTTGCCCCGGGAAACCTTTTGAATTACAGGATTGAAAAAGTATGGATGAATGCCACCGAGGACACCGATTAAGCCTAGGGGAACTAATAGTTTTAACAGGGGCAATTGCTCCAGTTGCGCGAGGCTAAGCCCCAACCCCAAGACCATGGCGATCGCCGCCGCTGCCGCCAACAAAAGCGGTTCCAATAGCACTGCTAAACTCGCCACCCCCCAGGGACTCCCCACGGCCACAATCCGGGTCATCCGCCCGTAGAAATGCCAAATATTTCCCGGCAGATACTTCGCCATATTCGTTCGCAGATATAAGGCGATCGCCTCCCCATAACCAAGGGGCACCCGGAACAGCGTGAGAATCCGTCCCCACACCAATGCCGACCATATATGGGATGACGTCGTTACTAAAATACTTGCCCCCACCAAGAGCCACCCCCGACGATCCAGACGAATTTGGGCTACCTCTTGCCAATGGTTCCGGAGGGTTGCCAGCAAAAAAAAGAGCGTCAGGCCAACAATAAACCAACGCAAATAGGGCTTGAGCCGCGATAACTTTCCTTTCAAAATTCCTGCAATACCCTTATGACTGACTCGATTCAACACTGCGGGCATTATAGAGGCTCATGGCCTTCTCCACCCCTTCCCGGAGACTCAGGGCCAATGCTTCTTCCGCAAGCCCTAGGACATCATTTAAAATGGGCTTTTCTGCTGGCGCAAACTTCCCAAGCACGTGGGAAATAGTCGGTCGGTCTCCTTTGAGTTGGGTTTTGCCGATGCCAATACGTAAGCGGGGAAATTTCTGGGTGCCGAGGTGGGAAATAATGGATTTGATCCCGTTGTGACCCCCTGCTGATCCTTGCAGACGCAACCGCAGTCGCCCTAGGGGGAGATCCATATCGTCATAGACCACCAGCACCGATTCCGGGGGAATTTTGTACCAATCAATCACAGCCCGTAAAGACTGCCCAGAACGATTCATATAGGTGGTGGGTTTGAGCAAACCGAGTTTCTGGCCGTTGCGGCGCACCTCCGCCCAAACCCCTTGAAATTTTCGATGATCCTGGAGGGTCGCACCCCAATCTGCGGCGAGGCGATCGACAAATTCAAAACCAATGTTATGGCGTGTGTGATCGTACTTTGGTTCTGGATTTCCCAGTCCCACAATCAACTGGGGAATGACGAGTGGTTTGCCTTGACCCATAACCTCACAAAATACTTAGTAGGACTTCGACTGCTCAAAGAGCGTTTCTAAGTATACTCTGGCGCAGGTACGGTAATTTTCTGCTTCCCGTGGGGTTTGTCCTTCCCCGGTTTGGAGCAGAAACTGGGACAATGCCGCCGCAAAAACCCGGTCTTGATCCCAATTGGGATGGGTTTCTAGGTAGTCGGTTAGGGATTGGTGTAGGGCTTCGGGAATTTCGGCCAAAATGCTCACGGTGGGGTTCATCATTAACTTTAGCTCTGTCGGAATCTGCGGGACTAAAAAATCAAACTAGCGAGGGACGAAGGAACGGATTTCAGAACTGCTGAAAAATAGTCTTGGCGTTTTGTTCGGTTTCGTCTGTCGTCGCCCTATTGTTGTCTATGGAGGGGTGGGTTTGTCAATATTGCAAAATGTTACGCCAAGGCGATCGCCTTTTGGTCATCCACGAAAAATCAAGGGTTTCAGGCACATTTTGTTTACGGTTCTTTACATTTATGCGCCCTTGCAGTGTGGATCTTGAGTTCAAAAAGAGAATTCCCCAGACCAATGCTAAGCCCCAAGAAAATCGTTTTGAGCTGTGGAAAACCTGGGGAAAGTTGTGGAAAAAAATGAAACAGATTGGGGAAACCATGGGGAATCATTGGGGGAATTTTTGCGGGAAAAATAAGAATTGCAAATTTGTGAGGAAAGATGAATTTTGTCAGGATTTTTGTTTAAATTTGAGAATTAAAATATCCTCCGGTACTCCCCTTCCCCATGCACAATCGCCACCCCCAAGCCGTTGCTAGTTCGAATTCTGTGACCCCCCAAAAGCTTGATGTGCGCGCCTGTGGCATCAACAAAAACCATTGGTATGTGGCGGCTCGCAGTGCCGAGTTAACGGATCAGCCCTTGGGTTTTACCCTCTGGAATGAAGATTTTGTGCTCTACCGGGATCAAGCCGGTCAAGTCCAAGCCCTCGAAGACCGCTGTCCCCACCGCCAAGTGAAACTCAGTTCTGGCCAAGTGGTTGGGGATAACTTGGAATGTGCCTACCATGGCTGGCAGTTTGATGCGTCTGGAACCTGTGCCCATGTGCCCTATCTCGCGGAAAATCAAAAACGGCCTGCTTGTAAGATTCGCACCCTCCCCGTGCGGGAACAGGATGGTTTTATTTGGGTTTTTCCGGGGGATCCCGAACGTTTAACCGACGAAGCCATTCAACCGTTGCCGATTCCAGAATGGGAGCATTTAAACTACATCGTCAGCGTCACAACCATTGACTGTGAGGGACATTTTTCCTATCTCATTGAAAACTTGATGGATATGTACCACGGTCACCTCCACGACAATTACCAAGCGTGGGCCTCGGCAAAGTTAGAGGATATCCAGGTGACTGAGCAGCGGGTAGATGCCCACTACGAAGCCCAGAGCTATTACAAAATTGATAAGATTTGGTCGATCTCCCAATTGTTTTTTCCGGCCCTGCGCAAGCTGCACCCGGAACCGTTGGATGTGAGCTATGTTTACCCCAACTGGAGCGCGACTTTGGGGAATGATTTTAAGATTATGTGCTTGTTTTGTCCGACCCACAGCAGCCGCACCCGTGCTTATCTATTGCATTTCACTTCCCTCAATGCCTTTTGGCGACTCCATAAGCTACCTGTGCCGTTTCGCCGTTGGGTAAAGGATCTCTGTTTCAATGCGGCAAAGGGGTTACTCGACGGCCTTGTGGAACAGGATGTGTTGATGATCGAGCAGGAGCAAAGGGCTTATCTGGAAAATCCCCAACGCCAAAATGTAGAACTGAACCGAGCATTGATGGCGGTGCAACGATTGATTAAACAACAGGCGATCGCCCAAGATCAGACCAGTGCTTAATTCAAGTGCTTAACTCAGTAGCTGGCGACGTTTTTGCTCAAATTCATATTCGGTGATCAAACCTTCCACCCGGAGTTTTTCGAGTTCCCGGAGCGCTTCGGCAATGGCAGCAGTTTGTTGGACAGCGGCGATCGCCTGGTCAGACGCTGGAGCTTTTGTTAAACCAAACCGGGCTTGGAACGAGTCAAAATCTTGCAGTAGGTACCAGACCGCTTCGATGGCACAGGCAATTTGGGGGATCGGCGTTGACCAGAGGAGAATATACACAACGCCCCAGACTGGTTGCCCGACATAAAATTTGTGGACGCCGGAGAGGGGCGTTACCGAACCAAGGAGGGCGAGACCGACAGCAACTTTTCGGTCTTTGGGCTGGGTCAAAAATTTGGCGATCGCCTGTTTCATGGCATTTAGATGTGGAAAACCATACTTTGCGACGGGAAATGCCTCCACTAAAATTTAAGGAAGACACTCACCCCCTATGGTAGAGCAACTTATCCAAGCCGCAGCAGTGCATAGGAGTAATGATGGGATTTTTTGATTCAGAAATTGTCCAGCAGGAAGCCAAAACGTTATTTGAAGACTACCAAAACTTAGTCCAACTCGGCAGTGACTTTGGTAAGTTCGACCGGGAAGGCAAAAAAATGTACATCGACCAGATGGAAAGCGTCATGGATCGCTACAAAATTTTCATGAAACGCTTTGAACTCTCCGATGACTTTATGGCCCAAATGGCCGTTGAGCAGATGAAAACCCAGCTTGGTCAGTTTGGCATGACCCCCCAACAAATGTTTGACCAGATGAATCTGACCCTCGAACGCATGAAGGCCCAAATCCCTGACTAATGGCAGCAAAAACAATTATCGCCTTTGACTTCGATGGGGTGATCTGTGACGGGCTGCCGGAATATTTTCATTCCGCTTGGCTTGGCTACCAAAGAATTTGGCCGGACGAACCCATAACCCCAACGGCAACCTTGCAGGGGAGTTTCAATGATCTACGCCCTCTGATCGAAACAGGTTGGGAAATGATTATTCTTTTGCGGGCGCTGCGGCAGGGCATTCCCACGGTTCAACTTTGGCAAGCATGGTCGGATATTGTTCAACGAAATCTACAGCAGGAAAATCTCAGTGCTACCCAGTTAATGGAAGCTCTTGATCAGGTGCGCGATCACCAACTGCAAACCCAGTTAGATCAATGGCTGGGGCGACATCATTTTTATCCGGGAATGGTGACTTTACTGCAAAACCTATTGCAGCAAAATGACGTAGCGCCCTATATCATCACGACGAAGGAAGCCCGGTTTACGCGACAGTTACTCCAGCACCAAAACGTCGATTTCCCGGCGGCCCAGATTTTTGGCAAAGAGCAAAAACAGCCCAAAACCGCTACTTTAAAACAATTGCTTTCTCCAGAGGTAGAGACTTTTTTCTTTATTGAAGATCGCCTCAAAACCCTAAAAAAAGTCCAACAGCAACCTGAATTAAGTACCTTGCAACTGTTTCTCGCGGACTGGGGTTATAACACCGCCCCTGAGCGATCTAGCGCCACACAGCAGGGGATTCTCGTCGTAAATTTGTCCCAATGGGTTCAAGCTGTCACTGAAATAGTTTCTTAAAGTCTACAATTGCCGTTCCACTTGGATCATTCGCCGATAGGACAGCCAGCCGCCCCCAATCATCGCCAGGGCAAAGATTCCCAAGAACCATAAATGATTGGCGATCGCCCCGATAGTTTCCCCCTCAGCCCAAAGACCCACCAAAGCTTCATTCATGTGAAAAATCGGATTGTATTGGGCTGCATTGAGCAAAGCCTCCGGGAAGAGGGAAGTCGGTAAAAAAGCGCCGCCAAGGATCAATAACGGTACGCCGAAGGTCGCCACCAACGCATTGACATCCTCGGTACGCTTCGCCAGTTGGGTGCCCAGAATAAAGCCAACCCCCACATAGGCGATGATGCTTAGGAAAATAATCCCAATGCCCACCAGCACAGACCCCGTGAAGGTCGCGCCCACAAAAATGGCGATCGCAAAGACCAATAGTGCTTGACCAATCCCAATCAAACAATGGGCCAGGAAAATTCCTAGAAAATAGGCCGTCCCACTCAACGGAGAAATAAATAAACGCTTGAGGGTGTGCTGTTCCCGTTCCGAAACCACCGTTGCAATACTCCCCCCCAAGCAGCTAAAAAATAAAGCTGCTCCTACCAGCGTTGAGGGGGCGGCAAATTCCATGGCTTCAGCCAAGCTCAAACCTGCCCGCTCCGCCAAAATAAATCCATTGAGGAACAGGAGAGATACCGGAAATAAAATCCAAAAAATTAAGCTCCGTCGCCGCCGCCACAACTCCAGTAAGATTCTTTGGCTCACGGCGATCGTTTCGTACCAATATTTCATCCGTAAAGGTGCCTAGCGATCATGGCCTACAGGGTTTGATCCAACTCCGCAATCAATTCATCTAATTCTTCAAGGGCTTGGTTAACATCGAGCCGCAGAGTGCCAATATTCGGATTTTCAAGCAGCTTGAGTAATACTGTTCGTTTACCTTTGATCGCGTCAATTTTTGTTTTGAGTACAGCCAGATCTGTCATAGCGCTTCAAGATTTGTAGGAATAAATACTATCCGCTAAAGACCATACCCCAAAAAATGGGAGCTTGCCCAGGTCTATTCGATATCCGCGAGGTTAATTCGAGAAGGACGCTGCTCTGCGAGGCCCCCTGCTTCCTTGAGTTTCGCCAGGAACTCTTCTGTGAGTTTCATAAATGCCTTCGCTCCAGCCGTATTTGGCATCGAAACAACGACCGGCTGAAATGTATCCAGGGCCTTGGCGACATTCACATCCATGGGGATTTTGTATTTAAAAATTTGCGTACTGGTAAAGTCATCACTAACCCGTTTCATCACTTGGTTGTAGTAGCGATTGAGCAGGCTCCCACCAGAGAGAATAAAAACGATGCCCAATAGATCTAATTTAATCGGATCGATATTTCTGGGGTCAGTATCCTGGTGGCTATCTCGCAGGGCACGGATTCGCCGTTGCAGTAGTTGAATTCCCACCACAGACAAAGGTTCGGGGCGGGCAGGCAAAATATAAAAATCGCTGGCGGCCAAACCACTCCGGGTTACCAGGTTATAGCCGGGGGCACAGTCCATAATGATGAAATCATATTTATCCATTACCGGGGCCAGGATCTTACGAATTAAGACCAGCTCAAAATTGTTCCAGATGGCTTGAAAGTCTAGGCTGGGATCTTTATGGGCTTTTTGGTGCAGCATTTCCGAGACGAGATATTCGTCATAAAGCTCAATGTCACCGGGAAGGAGGTCTAGGCCCTGGACGTTGGCAATGTAAGGACAAATGATGTCATTAATATCCAGGCTTTGTTTGAGGGTCGGCTTGATGGCCATTTCGATGAGATGGCTAATGGTACGGCGGCCTTTGCGGATTCGAGCAAAATCCTGGGGGGGCATCAAACTGAGGGTGGCACTAATCTGGGAGTCGAGGTCAACAACAAGTACGCGTTTTTTGTGGTGGCGGGCAAGGCAGGCGGCGAGGTTGACGGTGAGGGTGGTTTTACCAACGCCCCCTTTCATGTTGACGGTACTAATGATGAGTGCCATAGGAACCTGGGAAATAGGTGGTTGGGTGAGTGGATTGACGGGGAAGTTAAGGGTGTTAGGTTAAGATTTTTAGTTATTGTACCGCCATCTTCTAGTTTCCTTTGGGAATTAGGGCAACCGCAAAATTGAGGATGCTAATGGTCAGGGACTCTGTAAAAAAGTAGGGTTAAATTATTTTTGATCAATGGGTCAGTTTGCCTGGGAAAATTTAGCTGAATATCTCCGTTTCTCGATCGCGCCCCAGGCGGAAAAGCTGGATCAAGATCCCCTGGCTCTCGGTCGAGCCCTTGATGGTCTAAGCGATCGCCACCTCCTGGCGCTCCGGGTGCCCGAAAATTTAGGGGGTTCTGGGCTGAGTACGGTGGAATATTACCAAGCTACGGTAGCGATGGCGGCGGCTTCGGGCACTTTAGCTTTTCTGCAAACCCAACACCAGAGTGCGGCCAGTCGCATTGCCCAGTTCGGCAACTCTGAGCAGCAGCGGTTATTACCCCAAATGGCCAGGGGGGATGTGCGGATTGGTGTGGGCTTTTCCCATCTCCGGCGGCGGGGCGAACCGGCAGTACAGGCAATGCCCCAGGGTGATCGTTATTGCTTAACGGGGACGATTCCTTGGGTGACGGGCTATGGTTTTTTTCAACGGGCGATCGCCGGAGCCACATTACCCGACGGTTCAGAATGGTATGGTCTGATTCCCCTCGAAACGTGTCAACAGTCGGAGCAGGGAGAAATTTTTTGTAGTCAACCCCTCCCCCTCGCCGCCATGGGAGTGAGTCAAACGGTGACGGTCAAACTCCAAAATTGGTTAGTTCCTGCCACAGATGTTCTGGTAATCCAGCCTCCCGGCACGATTCACAAAGGCGATCACCAACAGGTTTTGCACCATGGCTTTTTCGCTCTCGGTTGCGCGCGCGGGGTGCTCGATTGGTTAGCAACGGCTGAATTTGATGATTTAGCGGCCCTAGAAGATCATTGGCAAGTACTTCATGACCAGTTGTTTCGTGCCATTGAAGAACCCCAAACAGAAAGTTTCCAAACCCAATTAGCGTTGCGTCTAAGCGTGATCCAAACGGCCCAAACCTTCGCCCAAATTGCCCTTACTTGGTCCGGGGGAGCAGGAAATTTACTCACCAGTCCGGCCCAACGTTTTTATCGCGAAGCAATGATGTACAGTATCTTTGGTCAAACCCAGGCCATTCGCGCCGCCATGGTCAAAAGCTTGCTACCGGGAAAAAGTTCAGGATATACTGTTATATCGAATTACGCGGGTGTAGTTCAGTGGTAGAACGTCAGCTTCCCAAGCTGAATGTCGTCGGTTCGAGTCCGATCATCCGCTTTGACTTGGAAAATCAAGATTATTTCCCAGGATTAAAATTGGGTGGTTTTGCTCCATTCAGTTTGGAACAATTATCAGCCTACCCTAAACATCCAAAAAGGTTCCCAGCAGATGATTGAATCCACTGGGAACTGAAATTTTGAGATCATCTAAGGACAAAAATTCGCCTTTTAGTATTTACGCCAACGATTGAGATAGAATTCGCCGATGCTGGCAACGCCTGTCGCTTGGTGAGTCTGGGCTTCTAAGGCGCGGAGGCGATCGCCTTGCAATTTGTATTGTTGCTGCAAATCCGCATGGGCCTGTTTCAGACTGGCGATCGCCTGGGCTTGGTCAGCTTGGGCGGCTATTTGTGCTCGACTAGACTGTAGCGCCTGTTCGAGTTGAGCGATCGCCTGGCGCTGCTGGGTCACTTGGCTTTGTAACGTTGCCTCAGCGGTACTGGCTGCCTGGAGTTGCTGTTGCAGTGTTGCTGTTTCTTGTTGCAGGGCCGTGAGGTGTTCCTGGAGTTGGGTTTGTTCAGTTTGGGCTTGTTTTGCCGCTACCCCCTGTTGCTGGAGTTGAGCAATCTCTGCTTTCTGAGATTTAAGGGTTTGGGAAAGGGTTTTGTTCTCGCTTTGAATTGTTTCAAACTTGGTCGTTACTTTGTCGAATTCTTGTTGTAATGCTTTATTTTTTTCGTTGGTCGCCCCAAGATTTTTTCCTGATTCATTTAACTGTTTTGTTAAGTCTTGAATCTGATTTTTTTGATCAGCAATTTGCCTTTCGAGGGTCGCAATTTTTGGAGACTGATCGGTGACTGCCTGGGCTGATTTTTCGGCAGTATTGGGACGAGCCACTGGCCGTTTAAGGGGAGGAGAAGCCTCTGCTAATTTAGCTTCTAAATCGGCAATGATCTTCGCTTGAGAAGCCACTTTGTCTGCTAATTCTGCATCGGGATCAGGGACCGTTGGTTTGGTATTAGCGGCAGTGGTTTCGGCCAAATCTACTTGTACTTTTGCGGTGTCTTCGGCCTCGTTTTCAACGGACACCAAAAGATTCTTTTCTGCTTCCAGTGCCGTGATTGAGACAGTACCCGCCATTAGGTTCTCGACAAAGGCAGACCGGGAAAAGCCAGATTTTTGAGCCATTTCTGCAAGGCGATCGATGGCTTGGGACGTAAGGGATAGGGTAACAGCATTTTTGCCAGTGGTCTTACGTTTCTTTTTTGCCATGTAGATTGCCTCAAAATTTTCTCTAGCCTTTAACTATAGGATAGGCATCTGCCCACTGTAAAGTCAGAAAAAGCCTTCATAATACTTCACAAAAGAAAATTATTGACCTTCTTTAAGGCTATGGGGATCAGCAAGTTTTTTATTGGCAAAAGGAGGCATTGGCCAACCTAAGCGGGTCGGTTGTTGGTAAATTTTGCGGAGGGTATTGATATCAGCGGCAGAGATCCTTGCTTGGGTACCCATTTGTCTTGGGAAAAGCGCATCTACAGCATTGGGACTATGACCCCAAATACCAAGGGCGTGGCCCAATTCATGGCAGGCGGTGTTTTGGGTGGCGATCGCCCCTTGGTGATCATTCAGCAGAATGGTCATGCGGTGACGGAGGATATTTCGGTCATCGATATAAAATTCGTAGCGAGTTTCGGCATTGCGGCCCAGGGAATAACGAATTTCGCCCGTTTCTGGGTCGGTCTCCCTTTGAATTAGGGGAGCTTGCCGCTGAATGATGATATCCGCAGTCTCTATTGTTTCTACAGTTAACAACGGTATGTATGCTTGCCATTGGGCGATCGCCGCGAGGGTGGCCCGTTGCCATTGCTGTTGACGTTGTTGGGCCGCTGGACTGACAGTGGGATCAAGGGGAGCCACATAAACCTTCACTGGAAATTCCGACCAGATCAAATGACCCAGGGGAGAAGGGGTAACAGCCCCAAAGTAATCTTCTGTCGCAGTCGTCGGGTCTGGCGTCCCTTGGAGCACTTCTGGCAAAGGATGAATTTGGGCTTGGGGTAACCGCGTGAGTAAGTCTGAGCTTAAACCATAGCTGCTCCACTGAATCCCTAAGGCGATCGCCAGGCCCCCAAGGAGACCAAACCAAAAACGCCACCCCCAAAGGTGACGCCGCCAAGCACGAAAAATATCGTCCAACCTAGCCAAAAGAATCCTATTGACCAACGACTGGTGTTAACCAACCCGCACTCAGAATGACTGTCAAGCTCATAAAGGTAATGCACAAAATCCAAGTGGCACGGTTGAGAGCTGTTTCGGCACTTTTTGTACTGGTAAACATCTGCGCCTGACCGCCAATGCCCCCTAAGCCGTCTCCCTTGGGGCTATGGAGTAAGACCAAAAGAATAAGGCCAACAGCGGAGACCATCCACACAATTTGCAAAATAGATTCCAACATAGATCAATGACGAACGAATAAATGTTTGATTTCAGCGGGGAAACTTTAGGATAACCGATTTATCGACGTCGGGTCACGGCATAGGGGGCCGGAGCAATGAGAGACTGACCCGTCATTTCCTGTGGTTTATCAATGCCAAGAATATCGAGGATCGTCGGGGCGACATCTGCTAAACAGCCATTTTCCCGCAACACCACATCAGCACCATGGCCAACTACCTTACGGCGTTCCCCTTCAATCAAGATAAAGGGCACAGGGTTAGTTGTGTGCGCTGTCCAAGACTTCCCATTTTGATCGGCCATATATTCTGCATTGCCGTGATCAGCGGTGATTAATGTCGTGCCGCCCATTTTGCCGATGGTTGCCACCAAACGGCCTAAACAATGATCAACGGTCTCAATGGCCTGTACCGCCGCTTCGAGTTTTCCAGTATGACCAACCATGTCCGGATTGGCATAGTTAATCACCACCAGACTATAAATACCTTTTTCGATGGCTTGGCAGGCAGCATCCGTCACTGCCTTAGCGGACATTTCTGGCTTTTGGTCGTAGGTCGCCACCTGGGGGCTAGAAATTAACTCTCGGTCTTCTCCTTCGAAGGCAACTTCTAAGCCACCATTAAAGAAATAAGTAACATGGGGATATTTTTCTGTTTCTGCGGTGCGGAATTGCTTCAGGCCATTGTCCGCAATCACTTCCCCAAGGATTTTCGTCAGGTTTTGGGGCGCAAAGGCGACCTGTACAGGCAGGTTGGCGTCGTATTGAGTAAAGGTGACAAAATTGAGATCCGGAATCAGTTCCCGCTCAAACCCTTGGAAATTCTTGTCTACCAAGGCATAGGAGAGTTGGCGGGCACGGTCGGGTCGGAAATTGTAGAAAATCACCCCATCGCCTGGTTCAATGGCACCTTCTTTAAGACGCACAGGTGGGATAAATTCATCGGTTACACCGTTGTCATAGTGGCTTTGGAGAATCTCGGCGAAGGAACGTTGGTCGAGATTACCGTTTTGGGTCATCACGTCATAGGCTTGCTTGACGCGATCCCAGCGGCGATCGCGATCCATGGCAAAGTAGCGGCCACTGATCGTCGAGATCGAGCCGACCCCAAATTTATCGATGTGCGCTTGGATCTGTTGGAGGTAATTAATCCCTTCGGTGGTATTGGTGTCGCGCCCGTCGGTAATGGCATGGATATGGACATCGGCAATGCCGTTAACCTTGGCTAGGTCTAACAAACCGAGGAGATGATTGAGATGGGAGTGGACACCACCATCTGAGCAAAGACCGATAAGGTGTAATTTTTTTCCGGCTTGGCGGGTTTCTCGGCAAACTTTAACGAGGACGTCATTGCGGAGGAAGGAACCGTCTTCAATGGCATCGGAAATACGCACCAGTTCCTGGGGGACGACACGTCCTGCTCCAAGGTTTAAGTGACCGACTTCAGAATTCCCCATTTGGCCATCTGGCAGCCCCACCCTTTTTCCGGATGTATGGATTAATGTCGAAGGGTATGTAGCGAAAAAGGCATCGACATTTGGTGTATTGGCAGCCGCAATGGCATTTGCGTTAGCTTCTTGACGGTAGCCCCAGCCATCTAAGATTACGAGCACCACTGGGGATACAGGTGCGTTCGCCATGATGAATTCTTTCCTCTATTGTGGGTGTCTGTACGGGGGAATGCAAATCGATAATATCACTTTCTGTAATTTAGACTATCATTCCCGAAAATTAATAATGTTTTAATGTTGTTTTCTCAAAGTTTACGTAAATTTATCGGTCATCTCACATATTTTTCTAACGGCGTCGCCAAAGGCAAAAGATTGCGCCGCCTAAACCACCAAGGGGAAATAGGATGGGGGCAAACCAGGCAAGGGTTGCAATTTGCCAACGACGGAGATTTAGACGTCGCTCTTGGGGGGTTCTTGGTTGGATTGCGAGGGGCGCCTCTTCCGTTTGGGCCAGCCAATTCACGGTATTGAGCAAGAGGTCGCTGTTTAGGTATTGTTCTAGCCAACCATTGGTCACAAAGGTGGTGTTACCAATTGCCACAAGGCGAGTTGCCTTCATTGTAGCTTGGGAATCTATTTTTTCCAGGGCCCAGCCAAAGGTCAGGGGGCCGGGGCGATCGCCTGGGGGGTCAAAGGTCGGATCCGGGATTTCGGGTTGGCTTTCGGCCCAGGCCTGGTCATCGGTACGGAGGATTGCGGTGGCGGCGATCGCCTCTGTGGTGTCGCTGAAAATGGGGCGCACCGCTTGATAGATAGAGTTTTGTCCAGCAAGGGCCGTGGTGATCGGATGGTCGCCGTATTGATTGAGGACAAGGGTCGATTGTCCTAAACCGAGGAAGTCCGCCCGGTTTCCTTGGTCGAGAATAAGCCGTTGATCGAGGCTGAGGCCCCACTTGTCCAGGAGCGAATTTAACTGGGGATCCGTTTGGGGATCAAGCAGAAGGAGGAGACTTTGGTTATTCGCAAGGGCAGTTTCCAAGAGGGCAACTTCCCCTGGGAGAAATGGCGTTTGGGGGCCAATGACTGCAATCAGATCGGCATCTGGGGGAATCGTAGGCGTTTGGGTGAAATTTAAAGGAGAGACTGCATAACCTTGGGTAGCCAAAAGTTGGGCCATTTGCCCTAGCCCTCCGGGAATTTGATCGAGGGGCGGTTCGCCGTGGCCTTGGAGGACGTAGAAGTGGGGTTGGCGATCGCCTTGGATTTGCAGAATGCCATTGGTTAGTTGACTTTCTGTGAGGGGTTCCCCCTGGGCTAGCACTTTCAGCAGTTGGGTTTTATCGCCATACTCAAGGTGAACTTCGCCGCGACTCTCGACCTGGAATCGCTGTACCGCGTCAAGATTACGGTCTGGATCGACAAAAACGTAGCGAAAATTATTAGGATTGAGCCGTTGATAATTGTCTAAAAAGGGCTTTAAATTCGCATCGTCCGTTTCCTGGAAGAGCCACAGGGTTAAAGGTTGAGATAAATTTTGCAGCACCCCTTGGGTTTGGCTAGAGAGGGTGTGGATTTGGTTTTCTGTGAGATCAATTCGGAGGGGGAGCTGGACAGCTAAAAAATTTGTCAGACAAAAAATCAGCAAAATGGCGATCGCCCCGACAACCCCATTCGTCCCCATCTGGGTAGATCGCTTGCGCCAGAACCGTTGCAGCCCCGTTCCCAAACCTGGAAAATGACTGATCCCCCAACCCAACAACAATAACCCAACCAGAATCAAGCCATAGGCGAAGCCTTCTCCCGTGGCCCCCAGGACGACAGCGCCCGCGACCACCAGAGCCAAGCCTAACCAAATGAAATATCGTGAAAATCGTTGCTGTGGAAACATGATGCTCTGTTAACAATATCGAGAAACCATCAACGCCGTGTCCAGCGCAAAGCTTCAATGGATTGGGCCGTGAGGACAACCCCCAGAATGCTATAGCTGAGGAGTAAGACCAGGCTACTGCTATCGAAAATTCCCTCGAGGAAATTGTTGTAATGCTTCAGTAAAGAGAAATGTTTGAGGCCATTGCCCAACGGCCCCGACAGGCGATCGCCCAGCATATCCAACAGCCACAACATCAGCACTAGGGTAAAGGTCAAGACCGCCGCAATCAGGGAACTGTCTGTGAGAGACGACACGAACATCCCCAAAGATAAAATAGCGGCCACCAAGAGCAACAAGCCCAAATGCGCTAAAAGAAAAAGACTGAGGGGAAAAGCTGGGGCTGCATTCACTAAGACAATCAGTTCCCACAGCACCATGGGCAGGAACAGTACCGAAAAAAAAGTCACGACTCCCAACAATTTGCCCACTGCCACCGCCCAGTTCGTCACCGGGGAAGTCGCTAAAAGTTCCAAAGTGCCCTGTTTGCGTTCTTCAGCATAGAGACCCATGGAGAGCAACGGCAACAGAAACAAGACTAAAATGCCCAGGATGCCCCAAAAAGCCTGGAGAAATTCTGTGGCTACATCAATGGGAGGTAAGGCAACGCCCATCTGTTCTTGGGTGGCGACAAAGGTGACAATGCCCTGGGGGCCGATCAGGAGCGTTAGGAAGAAAAATCCTCCCAAAAACCACAACAACGTTGCAAAAATATAGGCGAGGGGAGCGGTGAAGTAGCTCTGTAGTTCCCGGCGAAAAATCGCCACAATGTTATTCAGCATCAGCATGGAGTTGTTCAGACATCGGATCGTTCGCCTCAGCGTCTAATAATTCTAAAAAAACGTCCTCAAGGCTGGGGCGCAGTCGTTGCATTTCATAGAGACCGACCCCTGCATTGACAAGGATTCTGGCAATGTCTTTACCCCATTCGGGATTGTCCGCAGTGGTGATCCGGAGGCGGGGACGACGGGGATTTATTGATGCTAAAGATTCGATATGAATAACACCAGGTAAGGGATCAAGGAGACGTTGGATTTGCGCTAGTTCGCCGTCGGTCTCTAGTTCGTAACCGTGGTAATTGAGGAAATGATTCTGGAGATTGTGGGGGGTATCGGTGGCGACGAGGTGGCCTTGGTTAATCATTACCACCCGGTCACAGGTGAGACTAACTTCTGAGAGGAGATGGGTGGATAACAAAATAGTGCGATCGCCGCCTAAGGATTTAATCAGGTGTCGCACTTCGATCATCTGGGCGGGATCTAAACCAACGGTGGGTTCATCGAGAATGATCACCGGGGGGTCATGGACGATCGCCTGGGCAATGCCGACCCGTTGCCGATAGCCCTTAGACAGATTACGAATGTGGTGGTTGGCTTTGGTTTGTAATTGGCACTGGGCGAGGGCCGCTTGGATTTTGTGGGGGCGATCGCCAGCACTGACCCCTTTGAGCTGTGCGACAAAATTGAGATAGCCAGCCACGGTCATATTGGGATAGAGGGGCGGATTTTCCGGGAGATAGCCCAGGTGTCGCCGCACTGCCATGGATTCTGTGTGGACATCGTAGCCCGCAATTTTCGCCGTGCCCGTCGTCGCTGGTAGATAGGCACTGAGAATGCGGAGAGTCGTGGTTTTCCCTGCGCCGTTTGGCCCCAAGAAACCGACAATTTCCCCTGTTTCTACCCGAAAACTGAGATCGGCGATCGCCTCTGTTTGGCCATAGGTTTTGCCAAGCTGCTCAACTTCAATCATGGTGCACTTAAAATTTCGCCAACCCCAAGTAACCGAGTCTAACGTTGATCGGAGTCAAGATAATCCTCTTCCGTTTCCGGAGTTTCCATTTCTTCTTTGAAGCCCCGCAGGGTTTTTCCTAGGGCACTGCCCACTTCAGGGATTTTTTTTGGGCCAAAGATCAACACCACCACCCCTAAAATAATCAACACTTCAGGCCAACCTAAGCCGAACATGGGCGTACCCCTCACAAACATTAATTTATGGGACAATTGTGCCGCATTTGCGGCGGTTCCAGTATATCTTTGGTTCTAAATTCTGGGTCTAGGTCACCGCTCGCGTCACCTACAGGGATCTAGAACATTGTTTTAAACCACCTTTTAAGATTGCTTTTTCGCCCATGACTGCCCCTGCAACCAAGCCAAAATTTTATCCCCTCATCGAACAGCTCGCTGGTGTCATCCTCGAAACCTGGCATCAACACTTAGAGCTAGAACCCTTTACCCTGCCGGAAGGCCTCGGCTACATCGAAGGGAAATTAGAAGGGGAACGGCTCACCATCGAAAATACCTGCTACCAGAGCCAGCACTTCCGTAAAATGCACCTGGAAATGGCAAAAGTGGGCGAAAACCTCGATATTCTCCATTGTGTGATGTTTCCTCGCGCGGAATATGCCCTACCAATGTTTGGCTGTGATTTAGTCGGTAATCCCCGTGGTGTGAGTGCGGCGATCGCCGATTTATCTCCGACCAGCGCCGATAAAACTTTGTCTGTAGATTACCAAACACGACTACGACAAAATCAAGGCAACTTAAACTTTTCCCAGCCCCGTGATCTCCCAGAATGGGGCGCAATTTTTTCGGAATTTTGCCTCTTTATTCGTCCCAGCAATCCCAACGAAGAACAGCAGTTTTTGGAACGGGTGCGGGAATTTCTGACGATTCATTGTCAGTTGGCCTTGGGTTTAGAAAAGCTTTCTCCCGCTGAGCAGGCCATTTATTTGGCGGGACAACGCCACTATTGCCAAGAACAGCAGCGGAATGACAAAACGCGCCGTGTTTTAGAAAAGGCCTTTAACCCCGACTGGGCCGAGCGCTATATGAGTCAGGTGCTGTTTGATATTCCAGCCTAGATCGCGAACAAAGCTTTAATTACCGCAGCAACGGTCAATGCCCAGGCTATCAAGGATCAAATCACTCACGGCATTGGCCACCGCAAATTCGCCATAAAACGATTCTTTAAAGTTGAAGGAGCGCATTTCTGTGACGATAGCGATCACGAGGGAACCAAGGTCATTTTCCCCTTCGAGACGTTGACGCACATAAATTTCCCGGGCGCGATTGGCAATTTTTTCGTTGGCCGGTTCTGGTAAAAACTCCGTATCAAGCCAATGCTGTAGGGATTTTTCTAACCATTGTCCCTCAATGGCGGGATCAGTAATCGGTGGTAAGGTGATCGGCGGAATCGGTTCAGCCATATAAATTGCGAAAAAGGTGCACAGTAGCGGATTGACCCTCAGTATATCAATTTCCCTTAGACCTGGGGGCCTTTAAGAAAAACGACCTGCACCTTACGGAAGACAAGTCGTTGATGTTTTTTCTTTTTTTTCACGAGCACGGAGGGATTCGAACCCCCGACCCTCAGAACCGGAATCTGATGCTCTATCCACTGAGCCACGTGCCCATACAGGAATACAAGAATAACATGTTTTAGATCATTCGGTAGGGGTCGGCTGAAAAGTTTTCAGGTCGGATTGTCCGAGGCGTTGGATCTGTTGTTGCAGTCCCCAAAGACAACCGAGAATCATGCCCCACTGGGCGATCGCACTCCAGATCACCATACTGGGCACCGCCATGGCAACGGCACTGAGGGGAAACGCCGAAAAGAGGCCGAAGGTAATGGGCAAGGTAAAGCGTCCATGGAAGACCATGAAGAGGATAAAAGGGACAACACTAGACCCGATGACGGCAACGCCAAACCAAATGGCCCGTTGTTTTTGACGACGGAGAAAGATCCATTGGGTTAAAACGGCCAGAAGGAAAAGGCAACCTCCCTGGAGTCCTAGAGCTGCGATCACCAGCAGTTTTTGGCTGGGCAGGGGGGACAAGAGGACAATGGTCATTTGGTAGCCCGTGGTGAGGAGCAACATCAAGGCGATCGCCCCTAGGGCCGGAGAGCGATCATTTCTGAAAAAGGCCCATTTAAACCGTCGGTGAGAAGTATTTTGATGTCGAAATCTCGCCCAATCTTGTATCCGTTGCCGGGTCGGTGTTAACAGAAGAATTAGCCCCAACATTACCATCCAATAGAAGCCTTGCAGGGTTTGAAAATTGGCAAAAAGACGTTCGGGGCGATCGCCAGCCCAAACAAACCCAGTCATAAAAATCGTGCTGCTAACGGCGACCCCGCAGCCCATGGCCTTCGTGATCATCGTGGCCTGGGGATCATAAAAACGCCGCCGAATCCCTTGCCAAGCCAAGGCCCCTAAAAGAGCATAATGGATCGCCATAAACCCAAGGCCCCCCACCCAAAGGGAAGAGCCGTACCATTGGGTCTGAAACCAGTTGTGGGGTGAAAAATAACCGATGGTTTCCGGGGCGAGGGAATTTTGGTCGACGAGGTAATAAAAGATATTGCCCGGATAGAACAGCCGCACCCAATCAAAGGGGGTATAGCTGGGAAAATTATCCTCAAAGCAAGCCACAGACATCCCAAAAAGATAGAGGCCGAGGCCACCACTGTAGAGCCAGGTGTGGAAGCCCCCCAACAGTTCACGACCCACGAAACTCCATAGAACCACCCCCGTAAAGGCAGTGAAACTAGCGGCGATCGCCACCCCATAAAGCACCATTAGCCAACCCAGAGCAATGCCACCTTGAAAACCGAGCCACAGGTGCCAGGGCAGGACAAAAACTAAACCAACATAAATCAGGCTAGGCACTCCCAACAGTTTCCCGAGCAAAATTTTTGAGACGGGTTGGGGACTGAGGCGCACAAAACCCAGGGTGCCCCGTTGTTCTTCCTTCGCGACATCGGCCCCAATTAAATGAGTACCAACCACCAGGAGAATCCCCAGGCCCACCAGAGTCAGAGCCATGAACACATCTAAATGCCATAACTGCCAGTTGATCAGCCAGTCGTTGCCATCCCTCAAACATTGATAGGTAGACCGCCAGTAGTCATCTTCCGGCCCGGTACAGTAACGGTTGTAGGGTTGATCAACCAGGGCATTTGGCAATTCTCCCAGGTAGAAAAGATAAAGCAGGCATTGGGTAAAGCAAGCAAGACCAAAGGAGATCGCCACATTTTTACGGGTGAAGCGGCCTTTTAATTCCCGAAAAAGTTGGGGATTCCAATCACCGAGGGGGTTGAGGATTCTATCCATGGTTGATACCTGGGATTATGGTTCTTAGCAAAGGAGAAGCATTTTCGACCGACGAGACTTTATGTAATTTAGGAATTAACCCGCTGGGGTCAGGGTTTGCTTTAGCTCTGAGGTACCAAGCTGCTGAATCCGGCGACCCACAACCCAATGCAGCACGGCGATCGCCCCCATTTGGCCCAAAATGGTGAGAAAAATGCTGGCTAAACTGGCGTTTTCAGTGGCGACCATCGGAATAATTGTCCAGAACCAAGGGGCCGCCTGTAATTCTGGGTTAACGCCATTAATACCGAGGAAAATGAAGGGCAAAATCACCCCACTGGTGACGAGAATCGTGGCGCCGATGCCTTGCCGCTTGCCTTTTTTCAGAAGTACCCGCTGGGCCACAACACAAAGCAGAACAACCATTAAGCCCTGCATCACCACCCCAAGCGCAAAAGAGATTTTGTAAGGGGGAGCGACAATCACAGCCACAGCCAAGGCGATCGCCCCGGTGACAATGGCAACATTCACCATCACCGCACCAATGGCAGGACTTCGTTCCCCAAAGAACCAATCTTGCCATTCTCCTTTTTGGTAACGGCTCCAATCTTGGAGGGACTGGAACGACGGCGAAAGCACCGCCATCAGCGTAAATAAGTAACAACTACCGGCCAGGGAAAGCAGTAGAAAATTAAATAACCAATCGTTGTGGTCGGCGATCGCCCCCAGGGGAGATTGCACCGTAAAGCCAAGCCCAAAAATGGTGAGCAACGCCGTTAGACCATAACTCTGTTTCTTGCTAAGGAGGGTGCCATTGAGATAATGAAATTTCCGGCGGAACGCTTGGAGAAACCAGTAGATCCCCATTCCATAAAGCAACAGATAAATCAAACCGGCGATCGCCCCATTCTCCCAAAGATAAACCCGGAAAAAGGAAACATCGGCGAGGCTGTCGTAGTTAAACGTGAGCAGTTGTTCCGCAGCGGCACTGGCTTGACCCAAATACACCAACATATGCAGCGGATTAAACAAATTGACGCCATCCATGAGATTGCCGACGTGGCTATTTTCCTGGAGGAGAAACGTCGTGCTCCCCATCATCAAGTAAAAAAGTCCCCCCGTCGCTAACCAAGCTTTCAGGGCCGGTTGGGTTGGATTCACCAAACTATAGAGCGCCGCACCACTATAGAAAAAGCCGTAACTAGCTGTGATCACACCGTAGAAAAGCAGGATTAATGGCAACGGAATGCCGCCCCTGAGTCCGGCCCAAAAGTGTAAGGGCAAAACCAAGGCCAGGCCGACATAAATGAGACTGGGAACCCCTAAAATCTTGCCAATGGCGATCGCCTGGGCCGACTGGGGACTCAATTTGACGAAGTTCAAAGTGCCTGCCTTTTGCTCTTTGCCCAAATCTTGGATTAGTAAGTAAACGCCCCCCAACAGCGCCACGAAAAATCCCACCACACTGAGGGTAATAAATAGGTCAGTCCACCACAGGGGCCAATTTAGGTTTAAATTTCCCGCCGCATCAGCCACACAAAAGTTTTGGCTATGGATCAAATGGCTATTGGGATCAAAGTCTGCCGGGGCGCGACCGATGCAGTAATGGTTGGTGGTGCTAATCCCAGCACTGGGGAGGGCGATTCTCAGACTTAAATAAAATATTCCCTGCGTGAACAAAGAGGCGATCGCCACTAAACCGAGGGCTTTTTTAGACAGTCGGCCTTTTAGCTCCCGAAAAAGCTGAGGATTCCAGTCACCGATGCGGTCTAGCCATTGATGAAAAACCATGATGTTTTGGAGATAGGGATCAATAAACGATTAAAAAATGTGGGCAAACTTATAGATAAATTCAAACGGCCACTGCTAGGTTGTTTGTTGGTGGCCCAGCTTCAGGAAAATGCTTTCTAGATCCTCCGTTTTGCCATAAAACTCAGACACTGGAATTCCTGCGGCAATGAGATCCTTTAAAAGTGCTGTGCTTTCTGCGGGAGTTCCCGCAAATTCTACTTGCAAACGATTGGGGGCGCAGCTTTCCCAACTCCGAACCAGGGGCTGCTGCTTTAGTTCTCCCACGAGTCCGTCTAGGTTATCTAGGGTACTAACCACTAAATATTGCCGGGAAAGCCGCTGGTACAAATCCTCTAGGGAGGTACTCTCGACGAGATAACCCAATTCCATAATGCCCACAGAAGAACAGAGTTCTGCCAAATCACTGAGGACATGGGAGGAGATCAGGATGGTCATGCCAGCTTCCTGGAGCACCTTAATAATTTCACGAAATTGCATCCGCGCAATGGGATCTAAACCCGACACCGGCTCATCCAGGAGCAATAGGAGCGGTTCGTGAATAATGGTGCGGGCCAGGCTGAGACGTTGTTTCATCCCCCGGGAAAGGGTGGCAATTTTGTCGTCCCGCTTGTGGGTGAGCTGCACCAGCTCTAGGACTTCGCTTAAACGACGCCGACGACGGGGTTGGTGGAGATTATAAAGACGCGCGAAGTAGTCCAGATAATCCCAAACATTGAGGTCATCGTAGAGGGGGAAATCATCGGGGAGATAGCCGAGGCGTTGCTTCAGGTGAGGATTGCTGTCGTCCCGCAGGAGGCGATCGCCATGGATATAAATTTCGCCGAGGGTGGGTTCCTCTGCCGTTGCCAACATCCGAATTAACGTGGTTTTCCCAGCACCATTGGGGCCAATCAAGCCGTACACTTCCCCGGATTGTACCTGAAGTTCCACATCACTCACAGCCACCTGTCGGTCAAACTGTTTCGTCAAATTAAAGGTGGCGATCGCCATTTGGTCAATGATCGGCGAAGAGGTCGATTGCGCAGCAAGCATAGGCCCTTAAATTCTCAACCTAATTTGCCCCTAGCTTAACCACAGTTAACCGCCGCTGCCCTGGGCCGTTACAAAATTGAAACAGCATCTCCCCAAGGATTTTTTCACTAAAAAGCAGGCCCCACTCTTGCGAGAACCTGCATCACATATTATTCGTTGTGATTGGGTCAATCCAATTCAGCTTGAAGTCTTTTTACGCTGTCTCCAGCCATTCATAAATGCGGTCTAACTGCTCCAGGGTCACCAGGCCATACTGCCACAGCACCATGGGTAAAGGATGATGGGCAGAGGTATTACTCCGATGGCGTTCCATCACAGAAATAGATTCCCCAGGGATAGCCAGTTCTTCTTGCAGGAAGTGAATAAATTTTGAGTAGGTGATCGGCGTCATATATGGTTTTGCGCTCCATAACTTATGGAAATTTCACTAATACTTAGCGGTGAGGGAGAGGAGGATATGCGTTGACTGGGGTGAGGGGAAAATTGAAATTATCCTAAAGGACTTTGAGACAAACAAACATTATCTTAAAGGTGAATTTTTGATAAGTCTGTAGTAGAGATCACAAGGGGTTAGATTTCGCCTAGGGAGATGGGAACTCAGTGAAAAAAAGGTGACCCACGCTCTGCTCATCAATACTCCAGCCTTTATAAGTTTCCCCGATTATAGGGAGTGTTTTTCCCTTGTGGTGTGCTGTTTCTGTTTTTGCAACCCCAGATTGGTTAGGATAAAAAGAACCAAATTTCACCGGCAAACCTAGAGGCCCTATTTAGGTCGATGGTGAACGAAAAAGTGGAACTGATAAGGTTAAGGCCCATATCCTACTGTGCTTTTTTGCATTAAGCAAGAATCTTAATATCTTTTTCGGTTTGTTTGCGGTAGCGGGGATTTGCTTCACTGAACTTAATACTCAAGCGCCCCAGGCGAGCAACCCGATAAAATAACTCCCCAGAGACTTTCACAAGGCGATAGCCTATGAGCGATACGATTTTTGGCAAAATTATTCGGCGAGAGATTCCGGCGGATATTGTCTATGAGGACGATCTAGCCCTGGCTTTCCGTGATGTCAACCCCCAAGCCCCTGTGCATATCTTGGTGATTCCCAAAAAGCCAATTCCCATGCTGACAGCGGCCGATGATACAGATCAAGCGCTTTTGGGTCATTTATTATTGACCGTTAAAAAGATTGCCCGCCAGGAAAACCTCGATAAAGGCTACCGTGTCGTGATTAATACCGGTGAAGATGGGGGCCAAACGGTGTTCCATCTCCATCTGCATCTCCTCGGAGATCGCCCCCTAGCTTGGCCTCCTGGCTAAATCCTTGTAGCGTAAACCCCAGGCTTTTATTCCCTTGAGGTAGCGGCCCATGTCCTTTGACCCTTCTGCGCCCCCTTTCCAAACCCACACAGCGTCCCAACCCCGCACCATCACCCACACAGACAGGGCTTTCTATTATTTCGCCTATGGGTCTTGTATGTGTCCCGTCGATTTGGCCCGCACCATCGAGGAGGATGCCCACCAATTTGTTGTGGGTCGGGGCATTTTACAGAATTATCGTCTGGCGTTTAATCGTCTTTCTCCTAAACGCAAAAGCTGTGGTGTTTTGGATGTGGTGCCCCACGCAGGCAGTCATGTGGAAGGCGTTCTCTACCATTTGCCCTGGCGAGTCAGTGAAAAGCTCGATCTGCGGGAGGAAGTCCCCACCAATGGTTATCGCCAAACCCAGGTGACTGTTGAATGCCAAGGCCAGCGGTTCCCCTCGGTGCGTACCTACGTCGTCGTCAATAAAACGCCCCAGGAAGTTCCCCCAGACGATTGGTATTTTTATATTGTGATGCGGGGGGCAATGACCGCTGGCCTTTCCCGCGACTATTCTTGGCGATTGTTTAACCACATGAAACGTCTCCAACGGGGTCAGACCCTTTAAAATTTTTGATGCTGTGTGCTTAGGAAGAAGGATTGATATTTTATGGTTGCCCCTAAACAAGAAGAACTCCCCACAACGGCGATCGCCCGTTCCCCGGCCTTACATGCCACCAGTGAACCCTGGTTTGACTATCCAATTACGGTTTATCCCCATCACACCGATTATGCTGGCGTCGTTTGGCACGGCACTTACATTAAATGGCTAGAGGAAGCCCGGATCGCCTGTCTCCAATCCATTGGCCTTGACTACGCCGATCTGGTTCAACTGGGTTGCGAATTACCCGTGATCGCCCTATCAACCCGCTACCATAGTTTTCTGAAGATGGGGATGACCGCGATTATCAAAACCCGCATGCAAGAAATGAAAGGCGTCCGCATGGAGTGGGACTACCGCATTGAATCCCCAGACGGGCAAGAACTGTACTTCACCGGTCAAGTGACCCTGGTTAGCGTTGACCGAGAAAAAGGCAAAATCATGCGCCAATTGCCACCCGCCGTGGAAGAAGTCTTCAAGAAAATTCGTGGGATTTAAGGCCATTTCTGCCGATAATAGACAGTCTATGCTGGACTAACAGACAAAATTTTGACGTTTATCGAAAATCACTATGAGTAATATTATTCGCGTAGGTGTCCTGGGCTTTGGGGGCCTCGGTCAAGCTGCAGCCCGATTACTAGCTCCAAAATCAGAAATGCGCCTCGTCGCCGCTGCTGACCATAAAGGTTATATCTATAATCCTGAAGGCCTTGATACCCAAGCCTGCATCAGCACCTACAACCAGCAGGGTTCTGTGGGTCATGTGCCAGAATATGGCGTCCTCAGTCAAAACAGTATTGCCGATCTGATCGCTAATGCTCAAGTGGATGGTTTTTTCCTCGCTCTGCCGAACTTGCCCAACACGTTTATGGCTGATGTGACCCGGCAATTTATTGCTTCTGGTTGGCAAGGGGTGTTAGTGGATGCCCTGAAGCGCACCAGTGCGATGGAACAAATCCTCTCCCTCAAGGACGAGGTGAAAAACGCAGGTATTACCTACATGACGGGTTGCGGCGCGACGCCTGGTTTGTTGACGGCGGCGGCGGCGATCGCGGCCCAAAGCTATGCAGAGGTTCACAGCGTTAAAATCACCTTCGGGGTGGGTATTGCGAACTGGGAAGCTTACCGGGCGACCATCCGGGAAGATATTGCCCACATGCCTGGCTATGATGTGGACAAAGCGCGGGCCATGAGCGATGCAGAGGTTGAAGCCCTGTTGGATGAAACCAATGGCATTATTTCCCTCGAAAATATGGAACATGCCGATGATCTCATGCTGGAATTGGCCGGGATTTGTTCCCGTGATCAAGTTAGTGTCGGCGGTGTGGTAGATACGCGCAATCCGAAAAAACCCCTCAGCACCAATGTGCAATTGACGGGCCGTACCTTTGAAGGCAAGATTGCAACCCATACGTTCACCCTTGGGGATGAAACTAGCATGGCCGCCAATGTTTGTGGCCCCGCTTTCGGTTACCTCAAAACGGGGGTTTGGTTGCAAAAGCAAGGTTTAACAGGCATCTTCACGGCGGCGGATATGATGCCCCAATTTGTGAAGTAGTTTCGCTTGGAGAATGACATTCCCACAAATCCTCCTGGGTCAGGGGGATTTTTTTGCTTAGCTTAACAGCGGGGAAGCCCCGCGTTGTATGTGAAATATCAACGTCGGGATGAGGAGCGAGCGACTGACCAGCGGGAAGCAGCAAACTCCTAGTTAAGCGTCTTAGAAAAAGTGTACGATTTCCCTAAGTCTTACTATGGTACAGGTATGATTAACCTGACTTACGAGTACAGAGTCTATCCGACTGCCGACCAAGCCATCAAAATGGATGAATGGTTGGACACGTGCAAGCGCGTCTATAACTACGCCTTAGCTGAACGTCGTGATTGGATTCAGTCCCGTAAGTGCCCGATTAATGCTTGCAGTATTCAGCGGGAATTTATTTACCCAATGGATTCAGAAAAGCCGACCTATTACAGTCAAAAGCGCAATTTGACCGCCGCAAGGAAAACTAATTCTTTTCTCAAGCGGTGCATTCTCAAGTGCTTCAGGATGTGATGGGCAGGCTGGAAAAGGCGTTTAATGCATTGTGGAATAGTGGGTTCGGATTCCCACGGTTTAAGAAGCGTTTTCGCAGCTTTAGCTTCCCGCAGTTGGGCAAAAACCCAATTGGTGACAATCAAATTAAGTTGCCTGTATTTGGTTGGGTTAAGACCGTGATGCACCGCCCGCTCCCTGATGGGTTTGAGGTGAAGCAAGCACGGGTAGTTAAACGCGCTTCTGGTTGGTATATCCAGCTAGTTATCCAAAGCGACGTAAAGATTCCAGATCCCCCGATTGGTGGTTATGCCATTGGGATTGATGTGGGGTTAAGTCATTTTGTTGCGACATCAGAAGGCGAGTTGATTGGGAGACCCCGATTCTTTGTGGATGCACAACACAGGCTGAAAGTGCTGAACCGTGCCGTTGCCAGAAAGCAGAAAGGTTCAAAGAACCAGCAAAAAGCTCGTCAACGAGTCGCCAGATTCTATGAACGAATTGCGAACCGACGCAAAGATTTTCACCGTAAGTTAGCCCATCATCTCTGCGACCAAGCAGAGATGATATTTGCGGAGGAGTTGAACCTAAAAGGACTGGCAAAAGGAATGCTGGGGAAGCATTGTCTGGATGCTGGTTGGGGGCAGTTCCTCGAGACATTGAGATGGGTCTGCTTTAAGCGTGGTGTGCATTTCCAAAAGGTTGCTGCTAATGGCACGAGTCAGGAATGCCCATCCTGTGGTGTAGCGGTGAAAAAAGACTTGTCCATGCGTCGGCATGAATGCCCAGAATGTGGCTACACCACCAATCGAGATGTGGCCAGTGGTCAAGTAATTCGCAATCGTGGACTAGCTAGCACTGAGCATGTTGCTGAGCTTGTCGAAGCATGTCGAAGTGTAGCGGTTGGACAGACCGTTCAATCCTGTGGAGCTACGCCCAGTAGGGAGGCTTTGAAGCAGGAATTTCTTAAAGCGATTTAAGAAGCCCGCGCTGTAATCTTTGATTCAGCGTCGGGAGTATGTCACGGAAGACTCAGGATTGCTTTTTGGATTCGGGCACGGATTGCGGCTTCTGGTTCTGTGGTGAGAAATTCGGTGAGTTTGTTTTTGATGACGATTTTTCTAGCTTCTGGAATGGCTTGCGACAAACCCTCTAGTCCGGCGATCGCCCCATAGCGAACCACCCATTCTCCATCTTCAAGGGCCAGGAATAGACAATCACAGACTTTTTGCTGCTGCACTTCTCGCTCAGAATCTGGCACTTTATGCCATTGAATATTCCCTAACCCTTTGGCCGCAGAGCGCCGCACACTAAAGGCAAAATCCTTATTCGCCGCCTCAATTAGCAGGTCTAAAGCTCTGGGATCACCAATTCCGGCAAAGATCCGCAGCATCCATGCCCGCGCTCCGTAGTTATAGCCATCGACATTTTCGAGGAGGTAGGGCACAACGGCCTCGCCAATATTGATCAGACCATTGACCGCCGCGACGGCCGCCCCCGGATTATTAAATTTCAGCACTTCTACCAGAGTTGGAATGGCTTGTTCATCTTTTGTTGCGGCGAGTTGGGCCACATTTTTGACCAGGTCTTGGGCTGAAGTGGGGTTGTTAACGGCACGAATTAAAACGTCGACGGTCATGGGTTCAGAAATTAGCGATCGCAAAAAATGTAGGGATTTGGTTTATGAGGTTCCTAGAGCAGACTATCCATTAATTCGAGCAATTGTAAACCGTCCGCATCGAGGGTTTCGGCGGTCCGTTGTAAATGGGATTCGAGAATGCCCTTGAGGGAAATTAACTTTAAGCTATTTTCGGCATAGGCTTTGGCGATCGCCTGACCCGCCGGAACATAGCCGATAGCACCCAAATCTAACAGCGCAGACCGTCGTAACTGTAGCTGGTTACCATTCAAGGCTTCCATTAACTGTTCAGCGTAATGGGCTTCTTGGGTCAGTTGATATAAGGCCCGTAGTGCTGCGTAGCGAATTTTTGCGAATTCATGATCTAAAAATGGCTCAATCTCGGCGATCGCCGCCGTGGCACCAATCGTCCCTAACGCCTCAATCACCGCTTCATAGGGCTGCACTAAATGGGGTTTGCCCTCAGCCTTGACTGCCGCTGCAACCCCTCCTGCAAGTAGCGCTTGTAACGCAGGAATTGCCTGCCGATCTCCCAACATCTCCAACGATTGGGCCGCCGACTCCCGCACATAATAATCAGGACTTTCTAAACTCTCAATTAACGGTTGCACCGCTGCCAGATTGCCCAGCTTGCCCAACGCCTTTGCTGCGTTTCGACGTAGAGGATAACCTCCATCCGGCGACCGATCCGTCTCATCTTTTAACGCTGCTAGCAACGCATTTACGGCCCGCTCATCCTGCACCCGGAACTTGCCAAACCACCAAGCCGCATAATAGCGTTTACCTGTATCTTCCGTTTGTTGGATATTGGCGATCGCCTCCTCTAGGGTCCAGGCCTCAGCCATCTGCCAGTCCGACATAAATTCTCCTTTAAATAGCCCCCACAACAAGTCGGAGCAACAGCACTAAAACCAAAGCACTGCTACCCCGTCTAGAAAAAATATTCAAAACAACAATGTTATTAAGCTTATTCAGCGACAGAAAGAAACAACAAAATTATTCCTCGTCAGAAGCAGTCGCACCCGTATAAGGTTTAATCGAAACAATCTTGCCGCCTAGACGCAAAATCCGTTGCATCTCTTGATTCATCCGAGCATAGGGCACATTGATAAAAACACTACCACTGCGACGAAAGGCGTATTCTTGATTGTCTGTTTCTTCTGTTTGGCGCAGCCCTTGCACTTCGTAGGTAAAAACACGCGAAGCCGCTTCCGTTCCATTCGCAAATTGACTCAACATGGTTCTTTCTTGGAACTCCGTAAAAGATTTATGTACAATAAACGCTTAAGGTAAAGTCGCCAAAACCAGGCACAAAATCGAGAAGCTTAGACCCCCTCTCAAATTTTGTCCCTGATTTTCATCAATTACCCACTCCGGTAACAACTCAGAGATCACGCGAAAACGAGACCTCTAACCTTTACTGGCCAGCAGGTGAAATACTGGCGACTCTACCGCCCATCCGCTGAATTTCTTGCAGCTTCTGAGACAGACGAGATACCGGTACGAAGAAAACGCGACTGCTACGGCGAATCCGAGGATAACGGGGCGTAGACAACGCAGCAACTTCAACCCGGACAACCTGGTCATCCGCACTTAAGCCAGTGGAACCACCAAGGGATTGACCAGGATGATAATCATCAGCCGCAGACCGGAAAGCCCAACCTTCGTTAACACCAGAAGGCCCAACCACCGCAGAAGTAGTATTACGAGCGAGCTCTTGGGCTAAGCGAGAAGCATTCCCCGCAATCTGAGCGCGATCGCTGTTGGCATAACCCCGTTGTAGACTAAACATCCGGGTAAAACCAACGGTACGATGTCCAGTTTGAACAACATAACTACGGATGTAGGGCACAATGTTGTCCCCGAAGTTTTCCGTATATTCAGCGCTATCAATGTAAGAATTGATATCAGCTTCAAACCCTTCATTTTGATAGCGATCGAGGTGCTCAATCACCTCTGCTTCATCGTAGGGGGCCCGACCCAACAAGTGCTTGAAGTTCAGTTCAATCACACGGGTTTGGAAATTGTTGTATAAAAACTTTTCTTTATATAGCTCAGACTGGGCCACAGCACGGACAAAATCCCGCACAGAAATAAACCCATTCGTGAACAAAGATTCCGCAGCTGTTAAACGCTCAGAAGACATGACATAGTCATTGCCTAAAACCTGGCGATAAACGGCGCGGATGACGGTTTGTGCATCATCTCGAGAATAGTTAGCGCGCAGTTCGACGGGTGATTGGTCAAACGCAGCGGTTCCCAAGCGAGAGGCAGCGACAGTAACTGGCATTTGCCTAATACTCCTTGTTAAACCAATGTTTTTAGATAGAGCAAGACCCGGAGAAGTAAGTAGAACCCAACACTTAAGCTGAAAACCACTTACCCATCCGGGCCTAGACTAAGCAAAATTAGCTGAGGGCGTTAATTGCGTAGTCGATGTAGTTGTTAGTTTCAGTAGCAGCATCGCCAGTCAAACCATGGTTTGCTTTGATGTGCTTGAGAGCTTCAACATACCAGCTGGGAGAAAGATCGAAAGTACGGTTGATTTCGTCAACACCAGCGATGAGGTACTCATCCATGGGGCCAGTACCACCAGCAACTAGGCAGTAGGTAACCATGCGGAGGTAGTAACCGATGTCACGAGCACACTTGTCTTTACCGCGCTGGTCAGCAGCGAAGTTGTTGCCAGGAGTGCTGGTGGTGTAGGGGAACTTGCTGTAAACCGCTTGAGCAGCACCATTAACGAGGGTGTCAGCTTTTGCAGTCAACGTTTGAGCCGCTTCAAGGGCGAAAGCACCTTGACGAAGACGACCATAGAGGTACTGGAGCTCAGTGTTGCTGAGGAAACGGCCTTGAGAATCAGCGAGTGCTACTGCTTCGGTAAGAGGGGTTTTCATTGTCAGATTATCTCCCTATGGATTATCAATAATTTTCTTTAAAAGAGCGTCTTACGGTATCGGTAAGACTTAAAACGAAAAATGTCAGAGTTGAATTAAAAAAGATTATTCAACAGCTTTTGCAGCAGTTTCGAAGTAGAGTTCGATTTCCTGTTGGAGAGAGCTGCAGTCACCGGAAGTTACACCAGCGGGATCCATAACAATCGCTACAGCAGCTTTACCCATTGCACGTACACCAGCAGCAACGGAAGCACCGGGAACACCAAGCGCAACGTAGGTTTCACGGAGGCCATTGAGGCAGCGGTCGTTGAGTACAGACGCATCACCAGTGAAGGTTGCGTAGGTTACATAACGGAGGATGATTTCCATGTCGCGAAGACAAGCAGCCATGCGACGGTTGGTGTAAGCATTTCCACCGGGAGCGATGAGTTGGGGCTGGTCAGCGAAGAGTTGACGAGCAGCGTTAGTAACGATGGAAGACGCATTGTTGGTCATGCGGCTTACGGCATCAGAACGCTTGGTACCTTCGGCAACAACTTTTTTGAGAGCTTCGAGCTTGTCGCTAGAAATGAACTCACCTCGGGCATCAGCCTGAGAAACAACCCGGGTAAAAATATCAAACATGTTTTTATCTCCTACTTATATTTTGATGAGTGGGATTTATTTTGTGCGGTTTGCTTACTAACAAGAGTGAAGCAAGTGCTGAGGGGCTCTCTTGCTGAAAACAAAATCCTAGAGTCGATAAAAGGTTTTGTTTTCGAGTTGGAAACTTAATCCCCAAAGCCAATTAAGAGTGTCAGCTATTTTTGCTTGTTTTTCACCTTGGCATTTAAGAAACTTTACATTCATTGAATTTCTCAGATTCTTAAAGTTGCCAGATAAAGTTCATGCTAGTTCCTTGGAACCTATGGGGTTTCTAAGGAGTACTGCGAGTGACTCTTAATCTTAGGTAAATGTTATACAACGTCTGCCGGCATTTAAACATTACATCTTGTAAAAAGATCTGTCATAAAACTTCATGTTTATAGGCGATCGCCGCTAATTTTCTCAGGGAGTGCTTGGGCTAGACAGAAGAAGAGTAGGGCATTTGCAAGGTTGAGCAGAGCCGTTTTTAAGTGGACTCCCCCTAAGGTTAGATCTCTGAATTTCCAAAATTTCGCAGAAAATCAACTCAAGAAACCAAGCGGAAAGACCGGATTAATGAGTCGATATACTCAGGGACTTTCTGCTCTAGGTCAGACTTTTTGAGCGGCTCAAGTATTGATTGGGTAACGTAACAAAATGTGAACTCACATAAAAAACCTCCCTTGGGTAAGGAAGGTTAGGAAAAATTTCTTTAGATTGTTTTAAGGATTTCCTGGGAGGATTTATCCTTCGGTTTCGGAACCAGTGGCAGTCCCTCGGAAGATAACATCGGACTCTTTAACAAAGCCGCTGTAAGCTTCCATGCCGTGCTCACCAATGTCGAGACCCCGGAGTTCCTCGTCTTTTTCGACGCGAATTCCACCAAGGACTGCCGATAGGGCATACCAAACAATAAAGCTAAAGGCGACGGTAAAGCCACCAATGGAAAGAATTCCGACGATTTGGGCAATCAGCTGTTGGATGCCACCGCCAGTGAATAAACCCCCATCCATCTTGAACAGACCAACGGCAAGAGTTCCCCAGATACCGCAGACGAGGTGTACAGAGGTCGCACCAACGGGGTCATCGATTTTAATAGCATCGAAGAAGGCCACAGAGAAGACGACGAGTACACCGGCGATCGCCCCGATGATCACAGCAGAAAAGAAACTGACGCCATCACAACCGGCTGTAATCCCAACGAGACCAGCCAAAATACCGTTAATAATCATAGACAGGTCTGGCTTCCCATCTTTGATCCAAGAGGTTGCGGTTGCGGTGATTCCCCCAGCTGCAGCCGAAAGGTTTGTAGTGATTGCGATGTAAGGCACCGCAGCATCTGCTGCCAATTGAGAACCGGGGTTAAAACCAAACCAGCCAATCCAAAGAATTAGACAGCCTAAGGTCGCAATACTCATGTTGTGACCAGGAATGGCGTGGACTTGACCATCACGGTATTTGCCGAGGCGAGGCCCGACTACTGCAGCACCCACAAGGGCAGCCCAACCACCAACGGAGTGAACAATGGTTGAACCAGCAAAATCATGGAAACCAAATAAAGCAGCCCCTTCTTCATCCACACCGAGGAAAGGAAGTGCAGACAGCCATTCGCCATCCCACTGCCAGTGACCTGTAATGGGATAGGAAATCGCCACTAAAAGGAAGCTGAAAATCAAGAAAGCGTCGAATTTAATCCTCTCAGCGACAGCCCCAGAGACGATGGTGGCAGCGGTGGCGGCGAAGGCAACCTGGAACAGGAAGGAGACACTTTCCGGTACGAACTGAAGAATTTGAACTGTTTCACCATCAATAACTTCTTCGATGTACCATTCACTACCATCTCCACTGTAGGGAATACTACTACCGTTGAAGAAAAAGCCCTTCAGACCGATAAAAGTATTTCCATCGCCATACATAAAGGCATAACCAACCGCCCAATAAGCAATGGTGGCAACGGCGAAGACAATCAAGTTCTTGGAGAGGATATTGACCGCATTTTTTTGACGACAAAAACCAGCTTCAAGCATTCCGAACCCTGCATTCATGAAAATAACAAGGACGGACGCAATCAACAGGAAGATCGTGTCTAGGATAATTTGGACTTGACCTGCGGCATCGACGGCGTCGGATTGTGCCATTGCTGCAGTTCCCCAGACGACGGTGATAATCGCCGCTAAGGGAATACAGGCAAGCCAGGCAGGGGAGAAGTGACGGGAGAGCTGACGGGCAAAGCGAAGCACCACACTGTTATCTGTTGTGTGGGGAGACCGCATGTCTTCCCGTGCCCATCCACGTTGTTGAAAAGTTGACTTAGGCATTAGTTTGAGATGTTGTTTAGGCATTCACTCAATGGAATAACACAGGCAAAATTCGCTAATGGTAGCAGAAGTAACCTTTTGAAAAGCCATCAACGAAAGTTGCCGAAAAATCATCTATGGTCTGAAGCTGCACCAAGCTCGGTCTGGCACCTAAGGGCCTTAAAGTTTTCATGGTGATGGGATTTGGGGTTTTCACCATTGAGGACTTGCTGACATTTATTCAGAGCAAAGATGTTTTCAAAAAATCAAATCCCAACGCAAGTTTAAGGACTGATTGCGGTTATTCTAAGGCACCCTGGTTTTTAAAATGTTTACCACTAACATTCTGTATAAAATGATACGCTTCAGACAGATTAAAGGGAGAATTAGAATAGCTCTAACCCTTACGACACAGGCTTTTTGGAAGGTCTGTTCTAAGACTGCTGCAATTTACCAAACGGGGTCACTGAAGAGATGGATGGTGATTTCAGGGCGATCGCCAGGGATGCCACTAATGCAAGCACAGAGATTTGTACCATCGTCTAATTCCACTTCGCAAGCATGGCATGAGCCCATCAAGCAGCCTGTGGGGATCGCCACCCCAGCCCGCCGTGCCACTTCGATCATCGGTTCCCCTGCGGTGGCGGTGACGGTAACATCATTGGGCATAAAGTGAACGGCGATCGCGGACATAAAAGCGTAAAACTCCAGGAGTTGAAGACAATAAACTAAACTAGGAAATTCCCACTAACCACAGGCGACAAGAATTCCAACGGAAAACATTTTAGGGACCGTTACTGCGTAAAATGATAATCCGTTATAATGGCTCCCTGCATTGGGATGCTTTCCACAAAGCCATCAGAGCCACTCATTTTAACAAAAATAAGCTTTAAGAAAATTTGCGACAAGGAGAAAACGTTTGGTGACTACAGCCTTAAACACAACCAAATCCGAAGAGATTTTTAGTGCCGCCCAAAAGCTGATGCCTGGTGGTGTTAGCTCCCCGGTGCGGGCCTTTAAATCCGTTGGCGGACAGCCCATTGTTTTTGATCGCGTCAAAGGCTCCCGCGTTTGGGACGTCGATGGCAACGAGTACATTGACTATGTGGGCACTTGGGGGCCAGCCATCTGCGGCCATGCCAATGATGAAGTTAATGCAGCACTCCGGGAAACCCTCGAAAAAGGAACAAGCTTTGGTGCCCCTTGCCTCAAAGAAAATATCTTGGCTGAAATGGTGATCAATGCAGTTCCCAGCATTGAAATGGTGCGCTTTGTGAATTCCGGTACGGAAGCTTGCATGTCGGTGTTACGTTTGATGCGAGCTTTCACGGGGCGAGAAAAAATCATCAAATTTGAAGGTTGCTACCACGGCCATGCTGATATGTTCCTGGTGCAGGCCGGATCTGGAGTGGCAACCCTCGGTTTACCTGATTCTCCTGGTGTGCCCAAAACCACCACCGCCGCCACATTGACTGCCCCTTATAATGACCTTGAAGCGGTCAAAAAATTATTCGCAGAAAATCCCGGTGAAATTGCCGGGGTGATCCTAGAGCCTGTGGTCGGTAATTCTGGGTTTGTGCTTCCCGATGCCGGTTTCCTCGAAGGATTGCGGGAAATTACCAAAGAACATGACGCCTTACTGGTTTTTGATGAGGTGATGACAGGCTTCCGAATTTCCTATGGTGGTGCCCAAGAAAAATTTGGCGTGACCCCAGATCTCACCACCCTGGGTAAAGTAATTGGTGGCGGGCTACCTGTGGGAGCCTATGGTGGCCGCAAAGACATTATGTCCATGGTGGCTCCGGCGGGGCCGATGTACCAGGCAGGCACCCTCTCAGGGAACCCCTTGGCGATGACAGCGGGCATTAAAACCCTTGAATTACTCCAACGTCCTGGTATGTACGGGCAATTGGAAACCATCACGAAAAAGTTAATTGATGGCTTGTTGAGCATTGCCCGGGAAGCGGGTCATGAAGTCACGGGTGGTAACATCAGTGGTATGTTCGGCATGTTTTTCACGGGAGAACCTGTCCGTAATTACGAAGATGCGAAGAAATCGGACTTACACAAGTTCAGCCGCTATCACCGTGGGATGTTGGAACAGGGAATTTATCTTGCCCCCTCTCAGTTTGAGGCTGGTTTTACCTCCCTTGCCCACACTGATGAAGATATTGAAAAAACCTTGGCCGCAGCTAAAGTGGTCTTGAATAATCTCTAAAGCCTAAATTTCGGTTCTATTTTTGAGATATAGTGTTCCCTCTTTCTGTCACGAAAGGGGGAATTTTTCTGGGAATCGCGGGGGGATGAATCCGCTACAATTGCTTAAAAATTCTGTTTTCGGGGGTTTATGAGCCAAGGGAAACCAAATCCATCGCCTGAGGGGACTGAGCTTGAGGGAAAGTCTCCCGAATCTGAATTAACAACGGCCTCGGAGCAGGCGGGATCTCAACCGATAAAAATTCCACCACCCCGTTCGGATTTGGCGGCACGGCACTTTTATCTGCGCAAAATTGATCCTGGTAGTCCTTGGCTCATTTCAACGGCGATCGCCGTGACGGCATTGGGTTTGTTTAGTCATTGGCCTTGGCTCGGACTATCAGGCACCCTCGTCACCCTCTTACTCTCGTTACGGATTATTTTGCCTTCCCTGAAAAATTGGCTAGGGACTTTTTTGACCCCCGAAGAACGGCGTACCCTCATTGGTGTGGTGGCCTTTTTGGTGGCGATCGCCAGTTTGTTGAGATTTCTCGGTTTCTATCGATTGGTAGGCCATTGGCTCAACCAGATTGTCTGGGATGAATTTGGCTCCTGGGCGGACTGGGTAGGGGCTTTGGGGCAAATTATGATCGCTGTGCTGGCCGTTTATGTCGCCTGGGAACAATACGTGATCTCCCGTGATTTGACCATCCAACAAAACCGCATTACCCAGCAGCAAACCATTGACACCTATTTCCAAGGGATTTCTGACCTCGCCCTGAACGAAGAAGGACTTTTGGAAGACTGGCCCCAAGAAAGGGCGATCGCCGAAGGGAGAACCGCCGCCATTTTGAGTAGTGTCGATGCTGGTGGGAAAGCAAAAATTCTGCGATTTCTTTCCCAATCCCGATTTTTGACCCCCCTGAAGCGGGATGGTCGTTTGGGGCGTGCGATCCTCGATGGCACGGGTAGCTATGCCGAAGACAGAGAATGGGGCGTCCGCGTGATCGATTTAGGGGTAATGCTGGCAGGGGCAAATCTCGCTAACATGGATCTGCGCTGGACAGAGCTCAGTGAAGCCAATTTAGTCCGGGCGAACTTACAAAACTGCGACCTAGTCCGGGCAAATCTTTCTCGCACCATTTTGGTGGATGCGAATCTGCGGCTGGCGGACGTGAAAGGCACAATTTTCTTTTATGGCCCCTTTGAAACGGCGAGTCCCCGCATTAAAGCAAAGTCACCCAACTACCGCACTGGCGAATATACGGGGGCCGTGGTGGAAAATGTTGACTTTACAAACGTAAAGCGCATGGGAGAAGAGCTACGTTACTATTGCTGTGCTTGGTGCGGTGAAAAAAGTCGGGCCACGGTTCCTGGGGGCTGCGAGGGAATTCCAAATAAGTTGGGCCGTTAAATTAGCCGTAAAAGTAACTGTCTAACTCGTTTCAGCTTTAACCCAGAGGGCTAAACCACCACCACGACCACGGGCCGCAATGACATCGGGGGAGACGTAAAAGTAACTGAAAAAGGCCTGTTTCCCAATGGTTGTTGCGTAGAAATCTTGCCTGGCCGTTTCACCGCCCCGGATTTGGCCTCGATAAAGCCTCAATCCCCCCAAGCTTACGGTGAGTTGGGTAAAGTCGAAGGCGAGTAACCGTTTTTGAGTCTGAAATTTCACCGGGCCAGTTAAGGATAAATGCAATGGCCCCAAGTGAACTTTGTTGGTAACGCTGCCCTGCTGCCAGGGCGTTGTTGAGTCTTGCTCTGTCTGGGCAGCATAGGCGATCGCCACCGTGACCCACTGGGGTAAATAGCGCCCCTGACCCAGCACTTTTCCCGCTTGTTTTTGGGCTTTTTTGGTGCCCGTAATAAAGGTGAGCTGCCAGGTACCTAAGAGAGACACAAAAGGATAAGTCCGCTTCTCCCATTTTGCTGTTTTTTCTAGGCCAAGCAACTGTGCCGTGAGGGCCTCTGGGGTGGGTCGCCGCTGCGAATTCAAAAGAACAGCACGGGTCAAAATGTCGGCTTGGACAGTCATAAAAAAAGAGGATTCATCCTTGGTATATGGTTTTCCGGTGAAAATTTATCCAGTGAAAATTTAGCTGTGGTAGTCACAACCATTGGCGCTAGATTTTCCAGGGCGGCGATCGCCATAAAAATTATTTTAAGAAATTGACTAAGGTCTGGAGTTTGTCCCAAGCTGCCCCGCTAGCCATTACCGTTTGAGCTTTTTGAACGCCTGCGAGATGATCCCCCCAGGGCACCACTTCCGCCACCTGGAGTGCCAACCCCGCATTCAAAGCCACCGCATCTCGTTGGGCCTGGGTTCCTTTCCCCTGGAGAATATTCGTTAAAATCTCCTGGTTTACAGGCACATCGCCGCCCTTCAACGCTTGCAAGGAAACAGGCGTTAAACCCAGAGCAACTGGATCTAAAACGCTAGTTGTGACTGCACCACCATTCACAAGGGCCAAATCCGTTTTATCCCCAAGGCCCGCTTCATCTAAGCCTTCCCGACCATGGAGCACCATCGCCTTAGGGGTTCCCAGTTGATTGAGCGCTTGGGCCATCCGTTCAATAAACTGCGAATCATAAACACCAATAATCTGGCCTGTGGGCTGGAGGGGATTGACCAACGGCCCCAACAGATTAAACACCGTACGAATCTTGAGTTCGCGACGGATCGGGGCCACATTTTTCATCGCCGGATGCCAGCCAGGGGCAAACAGGAACGTAATGCCCACCGCATCAAGGGCCCCATGGACTTTTTCCGTAGGAGCACCAAGGTTAACCCCCAGGGCTTCTAAGACATCCGCTGAGCCGACTTTGCTCGAAGCTGAGCGATTACCATGTTTGGCAACTTTCACCCCAGCGGCTGCCGTCACGAAGGCCACCGCCGTCGAAATATTAAAGGTAGAAGAACCATCTCCCCCGGTGCCGCAGGTATCAATCACCGGTTGCCCATGGCTTAACAGCTGTTGTTGCCGGGATTGGGCTTTGAGAACTTGGGCCATCCCCGTCAGCTCATCAGCCGAAACTCCCTTTGTTTGTAGCGCCGCAAGTATAGCTCCAGATAGGGCTGGAGAAATCGCCTCTTGTAGCCAACCTTCCATGAGTTGAGAGGCTTGGGTTTGGCTTAGGGATTCGCCATTGATGAGTTGTTGGAGGAGAGCAGACCAATTTGGAGTTGTCATAGATTCGAGGCAAACGTGCTAGAGAGGTTTTCCAAAAACTCTATCGGATTTCCTCCCTTTCCGAGAATCTTTTAGAATATCCTTTGGAAAAATTTTGTTAAATGTCAGGCGAGTTGAGGGTTATGAAGGTTTTAGCGCGCATTGTTGTTTTAGGTTTCGTCATTTTCGGGCTTTGTTGGGGGACACCGGCTTACGGGGCCAGTCCTGCGGCTACATCTCGGTCGGCGATCGACAGTGAAGATCTCGCCGGCAGCAATTTTGCGGGGCAAAACCTCCAAGGGGTTGAATTTTCCCAGGTGAATCTTACCAACGCAGATTTAAGCGGCAGTGATCTCCGGGGGGCTGTTTTTAACAGTACGTTACTGGAAACGACCAACCTCCACGGGGCCGATTTTACCAATGGCATCGCCTATCTCTCTAAGTTTACTGGGGCCGATTTGACCGATGCGATTTTTGTGGAGGCGATTCTCCTGCGATCTACCTTTGAGAATGCCAAGATTGATGGCGCAGATTTCAGTTTTGCCGTGTTAGACGGGCCACAACAGAAGAAGCTCTGTGCGGTGGCTACAGGGGTTAATCCAGTAACAGGGATTGCCACGGCTGACTCTTTGGGCTGTTAATCAAAGCCTGAACATTCGATTTTTATGGGGATGAACAGGGGGAAATGTTCCCCCTTTTTTGTGTTGTATCCCAGGTAACCTTAAAGGGCTTCTAGGGGGTTAACGGTATCAATCACCGAGAGACTGGCATCTTCATTAACGGTCCAAACGTCGTAGTTTCCAGCCACGTCACCATTTTCATCAAAGTCAACGTTCCCGCTGGCACCTTGGTAGTTAATCGCTTGGCCTTCACGGACGAGGGTGATCGCCTCACAGGGATCACTCACTTCTTGGCCGTCCCCACTGGTAACTTCCCGGAGGTAATTTTTAATGCCTTCGCCAGTATTCACATCCGCTGCTTCGGCGGCCAACATCATGGCGATCGCCGCATCCCAGGAATGGGGCACATAGGCCGTAACCTCCTTACCTGTTTTTTCGCGCCAGAGAGCTGTAAAAGCTTCTAGGGCCGGGCCATCCGCACCGGGAACCGTCCCTAGAGCCCCCGCAATAATTGACTGACCAGCGGCGGTCGTACCTACCTGTTGGGTAAAGTCTTCGCTGTAGACGCCATCGGTTAATAGAACAGTGATCCCTTCGCTTAAGCCTTGTTCATAGGCGGCTTTGAGCAATAAACTACCAGTCTCTGCGTAGAGCACCCCAAGGACGGCATCGGGTTCTCCGGCAAAAGCGGCTGCCGCTTCACTATCGAGGGTGGCGGCTTTCGGGTCATAGCGCACCGGATTATCTTTGTTGACAATGGTGCCCCCAAGGTTTTCAAAGGCTTTGATAAATTCTTGCTCAAAGCCCACGCCATAGTCGTTGTTAATCACCACGGTAGAAACCCGTTCAAAGCCTTGTTTTTGCGCTAAAACAGCCAAAGCAGGGGCTTGGTAGCTGTCGGGGGGCGCAGTTCTGGCCCAATAGCCATCAAAATCACCATTCGCGGCCCGTTCTGTAAACACAGGACTGGTACTGCCGGGGGAAACGAGCATCACTTGGTTCCGCACCGCAACATCAACAGCGGCACTAGACACACTACTGGCAAAGGCCCCCACAACCCCGGCGACTCTATCGACTTCCGCCAGCTTTGTCATCGCTGCCCCTCCGGCGGTGGGGTCTGTTTGGGAATCTTCTTGGATGAGGGTGACGGGTTGCTCATTGACGCCCCCGCAAGCGTTAATTGTTTCTACGGCCAGTTCTACGGCGATCGGCATATTTTGACCAATGGAAGAAAGGTCGCCAGTGGTTGGCGTCAGGGAGCCTAACTTCAGGCCCTCAGCACCAGTATTTGTAGGGGTTTCGCCGTTGCCATCAGTGGGGGCAGTGGTGTCTTGGCAGGCTCCGGTGAAGGTTGCGATCGCCGCCAGGGAAAGGGCGATCGCCAAATTAAATTTCGATGTTTGCATGGTTCAGATTTTTTCAAAAAAAGATTAAAATCTCCCTCATTTTATGCACAAACCCCAGGATGCAACCCCAAGAAAGGGGAGAAGGCGATTTACAATAGTTAACATTGCTTGAGGGTAAAACTGACTATGGTTGCTGCGCCAAATTCTCCACAACTATCGACCCAACCGGCTTGGTCACGACTTTTTGCGAACCCCGCCCGACCGTTTGATTTAACGCCTCTGCTCGTTCTAGAGGGGGCAATTCCACCAGGATTGCGGGGGAGTTTGTTTCGCAATGGCCCCGGACGTTTGACACGGGGAAGGCAGGCCATGGGCCATTGGTTTGACGGCGATGGTGGCATTCTAGGGGTGTATTTTACAGAAGCAGGTGCCCAGGCCCAATATCGCTATGTAGAAACCCCCTACTTTCAACAGGAAGCAGCAGCAGAAAGCTTAATCTATCCCAACTATGGCACCCTTGCCCTGGGACAAATTTGGCAGCGGTGGGGGAAGCCCGCCAAAAATTCGGCCAATACTTCTGTGTTGCCCCTAGGCGATCGCCTTTTAGCCCTGTGGGAAGGGGGGAAACCCTATGGCCTCAATGCCCAAACCCTTAAAACCTTGGGAGAGATGGATCTTGGCTTTGCCCACTCTAGCGATACCTTTTCGGCCCACCACAAAATCCAGCCTGAAACTGGGGAAATTTACAATTTTGGCGTGACCTTCGGCCCCAAGGCGACATTCCAGCTTTACCGTTGTCACCCCCAGGGCGAAGTTTCACAGCAGACTCATTTTTCTGTACCAGGCTTAAAAGGATTGCCGCTGGTGCATGATTTTGTCTTGGCCGGAGATTACCTCGTGTTTTGTATTCCGCCGGTGCGCTTGCAGCTGGTGCCGACACTATTGGGCCTAAAAACCGTTAGCGATGCCCTTCAATGGCGGCCAGAACTGGGAACGACGATTGTGATCATTGATCGCCATACCCTCCAACCGATCAGCTTTTGCCAACAGGAGGCTTGGTTCCAGTGGCACTTTACCAATGGCTATGTTGATGATCATGGCGAAATTGTGCTGGAAATGGTGCGGTTTCCGGATTTTGCCAGCAACCAGCAGTTTGTGGAAATTCCCCAAGGTAAAATTCACACCTATACAAAGGGCACCCTCTGGCGCTACCGACTGGCACCGAAAACAGCCAAGGTCATTGAAGCCTACGAAATTTGCGATCGCTCCTGTGAATTTCCGATCACCCTCGAATCCCGCACCGGGCAGCCTTGGCTCAAAACCTTTATGGGGGTCCATCGCCAGGAAACAGACATTGGTCACGAGATCATTAATGCGATCGCCGCTTTTGACCACCGTACAGAAACCTTCACTATGGCAGATATGGGCGCCAACCATTACCCCTCCGAACCCATCCCCGTCCAAAATCCCCAGAATTCCGATGAAATCTGGCTCTTAACTGTTGTCTTTAATGCCCCAGCTAACCGGAGTGAACTCAGAATCTACGGTGGCGATCGCCTGGAGGCTGAACCCCTTTGTATCCTAGAATTTCCTGAAATTATTCCCCCCAGCTTCCATGGCAAATGGCAGCCTGCTCTTTAAAATTCCTCGGTAAAAGTTCCAAGAAAAAACCCTCCAACTTGGAGGGTAAGGGCTAAACAATTGAATCTTTGAAAAATGTTCTTAGAGCGCGTTACCACGGGGTAGAACTTCTTCAGGGAATACAAATTGTTCGTGAATTTGGTCTTGCGGTGCCATCCATGCACGCATACCTTCGTTCAACAGAATATTCTTCGTGTAGAACGTTTCAAATTCGGGGTCTTCCGCCGCGCGGATTTCCTGGGATACAAAGTCATAGGCACGCAGGTTCAATGCTAAACCCACAATCCCCACAGAACTCATCCATAGCCCAGTCACCGGCACAAACAGCATGAAGAAGTGCAACCAACGCTTGTTGGAAAACGCAATCCCGAAAATCTGAGACCAGAAACGGTTCGCGGTCACCATCGAGTAGGTTTCTTCTGCCTGGGTCGGCTCAAAAGCGCGGAAGGTATTTGCTTGGTCACTGTCTTCAAATAGGGTGTTCTCTACCGTTGCACCGTGGATCGCACAGAGCAGCGCACCACCGAGAATCCCTGCAACCCCCATCATGTGGAAGGGGTTGAGCGTCCAGTTGTGGAAACCTTGTAAGAACAGAATGAAACGGAAGATACCAGCGACACCAAAGCTGGGGGCAAAGAACCAGCTAGACTGACCCAAGGGGTACATCAGGAATACACTGACGAATACCGCGATGGGGCCAGAGAAGGCGATCGCATTGTAGGGGCGGATACCCACCAGACGGGCAATTTCAAACTGACGCAGCATGAAACCGATCAGACCAAAAGCACCATGGAGGGCAACAAAGCTCCAGAGTCCACCGAGTTGGCACCAACGGGCAAAGTTCCAGTTGGCTTCGGGGCCCCAGAGGAAAAGGAGGGAGTGACCGAGGCTGTCAGCAGGGCTGGATACAGCAACAGTCAGGAAGTTACACCCTTCGAGATAAGAGGATGCTAATCCGTGGGTGTACCAAGAAGTAACGAAGGTGGTACCAGTCAACCAGCCACCGAGAGCCATGAAGGCGCAGGGGAACAGGAGGATACCGGACCAACCGACGAAGACAAATCGATCTCGCTTCAACCAGTCATCGAGGACATCAAACCAGCCTCGTTCCTGGGGCGCGCGTCCGACTGCAATAGTCATAAGGACGAAGTCTCCAAAATAGTAAGCAACAAAAAATTACATATAATTTCGGGTGTTTATTTGATGAAACACCTTACTTTCGTCTAGGTTCTAGGCAAAAAATGATAGTGAATCTAGACAAATGTGAGAAAAGTTTACCTTTCTTAATAACCCATTTTAGGGGATAAAGGCTGATTTTGCCAAATATTTTTGCCGCCCTCACTCCCCTAAGACCCTTGAAATTGGCTTGATCTTGCCCCTAAATGACACCGTTGTTCACGGCATTGGAGCGAGGCTTTGGGGCGGCATAGATATAGATTCTTCAATATCCAAGAAGTAATGAGTCTTGCCAAAAGCCAAAAATAAAAAGATGCCCCCTTTTCAAAGGACATCTACAACAACTTAACTTTCCAGGATGGTCGTTATTTTTGTTACTTGGCCGGAGCGAGACGAATATTTTTGGCCAATCCCAAGGCTTGTAGGAAACGAATTGTCATCCAAGTCATATCAATTTCCCACCAGTTGAGGCCATGGCGCGCGGAATATTGATAGGCATGGTGATTGTTGTGCCAACCTTCGCCGTAGGTGACAAGGGCAACCCACCAGCAGTTCTTGGAGTGGTCGTTGGACTCATGGCTTTTATAGCCAAATTTATGGGTGGCACTATTCACAAACCAGGTACAGTGGAAAACCACGGCAAGGCGGAGAAACACGCCCCAAATCACGAAAGACCAGCCGTTACCGACCCAGGCTTCTCCCCAGGCATAAAGGGCTAAACCCAAGGCCACCTGGATGAGAACCATGTATTTTTGGCAAAAATTATAGAAAGGATCGTCCTTAATGTCTTTGATGTAGCGATCAATATCGCCACGGGCAGGAATTTCAAACAGCATCCAACCGATGTGACTCCACCAGAAGCCTTTATTGGAGTCATGGGGATCGGGTGTGTTGTCAGAATGTTTGTGGTGGATGCGGTGTAGCCCAATCCAGTCAATCGGCCCCCCCTGACAGGCGAGGGTGCCACAGAAAATCAAGAAATACTCAAGCCACTTTGGTACTTCAAAGCTACGGTGGGACACGAGGCGATGGAACCCTAGGGTAATTCCAATGCCGCCGGTAATCCAGTGAAACAATAAAAAGACGCCCACGGCTTGCCAACTAAAGTTACCGGGTAAAAAGGCAAGGAGGGCGACTAGATGGATCAAGCTGAAATAGATAATCGTTGTCCAATCTAGGGGGAGTTTTTGGGAAGTGGCAACAGTCATGAAATATCCTTTCTGGAAATTGTACTGTGGGACATGGTATGCGGAGGCTCCGTATTTTTTCCACTGTCCTACATGATAAACACAAGCACGGCTCAGCAAAGGGAAGATAAGAACACTTTAGAAAGACAGTGCCTATCGTCGGAGAAGTCTTTCAAAGCGAAGCACAAAAATCTTGAAAATTCGGAACTTTGGGCTGAAATAGCGCTTGGGTGTTTTCTAAACTTTACTTTTAGATGTAACCGGGTATTTTCTTCGTTAAATCAGATTTAAATTTAACATTTATTTACGAATTTAATCAAGATTTGCTGAATTTTAGCGCGGAATTATCGGGGCGTCCATTCCCTAGGTTAGAAGTTTGGGGGCTTGGTATGATTGGCTCGCTCTTAATTTTTTGCTGTTCGTTTTTTTATGAATTCTGCTGAGATTGTTCGCCGGGCGATCGCCACCCTGACCCCCACCTTCCAAGCCATTGACCAACAAACCCAAACCAATCTCCGCAAAGTTTTGGGAGCCTTTCAGAAATATCGGGTGGGCGTCCACCATTTCAGCAGTGTCAGCGGTTACGGCCACGGGGATCTGGGGCGGGATACCCTCGATCAAGTTTATGCGGAGGTGATGGGCGCAGAAGCGGCTCTGGTGCGGGTGCAGTTGGTTTCAGGAACCCATGCGATCGCCGCTGCCTTGTATGGTGTCTTGCGTCCGGGGGATGAAATGCTCGCCGTGGCGGGTGCCCCCTATGACACCCTTGAGGAAGTAATTGGTTTGCGGGAGGAAGGTCAAGGTTCCCTGGCGGAATTTGGCATTGGTTATCGGCAGTTAGAACTCACCCCCACGGGAGAAATCGATTGGGAGGCCCTCAAGATCGCAATTCGCCCAGAAACCCGTTTGGCTCTAATACAACGTTCCTGTGGTTATTCCTGGCGCAAGAGTCTTTCTACGGCTGAGATTCAGCGCATTGTTGAAATTGTCAAAGCCCAGAATCCGGACACCGTTTGCTTTGTGGACAATTGCTATGGAGAATTTATCGAAACCCAGGAACCCACCGCTGTGGGTGCGGATCTCATGGCGGGATCACTCATCAAAAATCCGGGGGGCACCATTGTCACGGGCGGCGGTTATTTAGCGGGTAAAGCAGATCTGGTTGAAAAAGCGGCCTGTCGGCTTACGGCACCGGGCATTGGGAGTCACGGGGGGGCAACCTATGATCAAAATCGGCTGTTATATCAGGGATTATTTCTTGCGCCCCAGATGGTAGCTGAGGCTGTGAAATGCACTCATTTGGTGGCCACGGTGTTTGCTGACTTGGGCTATGAGGTGCAGCCCCATCCCCTAGAAAAACGCCAGGATGTAATTCAGGCGATTCGGTTGGGTTCTCCGGAGAAATTGTTGGCCTTTTGTCGAGCTTGGCAAAAATTTTCACCCATCGGTTCTTACCTCGATCCGGTGCCAGCACCAATGCCCGGTTATGCCAGTGATTTAGTGATGGCTGGGGGGACATTTATTGATGGCAGTACCTCGGAGTTATCGGCGGATGGGCCACTGCGGGAGCCCTATATTGTCTTTTGTCAGGGGGGCACCCATTACACCCATGCGGCGATCGCCCTCGAAGCGGTACTAGATGCCTTTGGGGACCTCTAGGGGGTGCGGTTGGCGACGGACTGCACCAGGCCAATGGCGATGAAATTGGTGAGGAGAGAGGATCGGCCATAGCTCAGCCAGGGGAGGGGAATCCCGGTAATGGGCGCAATGCCAATGGTCATACCGACATTAATCAAGACCTGGAACAACACCATCGACAGCACCCCGACGGCGATGAGGGAACCAAAATTATCCTCGGTTTTGCAGGCAATGCGGATCAGGCGTAGGCACAACAGCCAAAATAAAAACATCACGGCGATCGCCCCCATAAAGCCTAATTCTTCGCCAACCACCGAAAAAATAAAGTCCGTGTGTTGTTCCGGGACGTAGTTAAGCTGGGTTTGGGAGCCATGGTAAAGACCCGTGCCCCACAGTTGACCAGAGCCAATGGCAATGCGCGATTGGATGAGGTGATAGCCGCCCCCAAGGGCATCCTGTTCTGGATTGAGGAAAAGGGTGAGACGGTCTTTTTGGTAGGGTTGGAGCATATTCCAGAGGATGCCAGCCCCGACCCCGGCGATCGCATTGCCCGCCATTGCCCCAACGGTGCCGAGCCAGCGCCAAGGAAGCGTTAACCAAGCCGTCAGCCCCATTAAGCCAAACCAAATCAGCCAGACGGGAAAAGCAACCCCAAACAAAATAGCCGACACAATGGGCGAGATAATCAGGAGAATCCAGCCAAAATTGGCATTGGCCCAGTAGAGCATCCCCAGGGTGATCGCCCCGAAAACCAGCGAGGTGCCAAGATCCTGGAGCAAAATTAGACTGCCAGGGATCGCCGCAATCACAAACACCTTTAGTAACATGGGCAACCGTGCCGCCGTATCTTGGTGGAGGGTCGCCGCTAGGGAAAGAATTAAACTCACCTTGGCAAATTCCGAGGGTTGCACATGGAAGCCCGCCACGTTAATCCAGCTCTGGGCACCGTTGGCACTCACCCCAATGAATAACACAGCGATCAGGGACAAAATACTCAGGCCATAGACTAACCAATGGCCGACAATCATCGTTTGGTAACGGGAACGGGCGATCGCCAAACAAACCCCTAGACCCACACCACCAGTGACCCAATGTTGCCACCAGTCCGTCGAACCAATATTGAGCTGGGCACTGCGGATCGCCAGACCAGCCAAGACCGTGAGGCCAACGGTGACTGTCATGAGCCACCAATCGATCCCCCACCAGGGGGCCAAAGCATTCACCAAGGGTTCCGCAATATAAGTCTTGAACGGATGACGACGTTGGGAGCGACGAAACATAGAATCATGTCCGAAAAAATCACTCCTATCTTGCCATAGACAGATGGCAGTCAACAGTAATTTGCTAGTTGTGCTTGTTGGCCATCCCAATCGCCTCGGAAATGTGATTGAGGTTGTGGGTCTCTAATTTTTCCAGCAGACCCCGGAGGATATTGGGGATAATCCAGGGGCCTTTGTAAATCCAGCCTGTATAAAGCTGCAGCAAACTCGCGCCAGCCGTCATTTTTTCCCAGGCATGGTCAGCGGTAAAAATCCCCCCAACACCGATAATCGGCAAGCTGCCTTGGGTTTGTCCGTAGATAAAACGAATTACTTCGGTGGAACGTTGACGCACGGGCGCGCCACTGATCCCCCCCGCTTCCTCGGTGACGGGATTGCCAGTTTTTTCGAGGATTTGGGTCTTGAGGCCGTCCCGTCTGGTGGTGGTGTTGGTGGCAATAATCCCAGCAAGTTGATAATCCTGGGCAATTTTTACGATATTGGCGATCGCCTCCCAGTCGAGATCCGGGGAAATTTTAATAAAAATCGGCTGTTGTTTGTGATTGGCTTGCTGAAGTGTTTCAAGGATCGGTTGAATTTGTTCCCCACCTTGCAGTGATCGCAAGCCTGGGGTATTGGGAGAACTCACATTCACCACAAAGTAATCGGCCACCGCTTGCAATGCCTCAAAGCTCCCCAGATAATCCTGGGCTGCGGCCTCAAGGGGCGTCACCTTTGACTTACAGAGGTTAATGCCGATGGGAATGGTGCGGGGTTCGATTTGCCAACTTTCCCCTAGGGTTTTCGCCATCACGGCGGCCCCTAGATTATTCGCGCCCAAACGATTAAGGGCCGCTTGGTCAGCAGGTAAACGAAACAGCCTTGGTAGAGGATTTCCCGGTTGGGCATGGAGCGTCACTGCGCCCATTTCCGCAAACCCGAAACCAAAGCGTGACCACATCCCTGCCGCCATTGCATCTTTATCACAGCCCGCCGAAAGTCCCACCGGATTCGGAAAATCGAGGCCCCAGAGGGTCTGGCTTAAGCGCGGATTTTGGACGCAAAATTCCGCGACCATCTGCTCCTTTGCCAGGCGACTCCAAAGCAAATCCGGCGATCGCTCCAACCAATGGAGGGCGTTAATGAGTTGACGGTGTCCCTGTTCTGGATTGTCCTTAAAGGCTGCCAGGACGAGGGGATAACCGGGTTTTGCAAAGTTCAGGAATGCCATAGGCTTGGGAAGAAAAGAAATGTTGGCTTGAGGAATCGCTTGTCGGGGAACGAGGCCCCAGGAAAATCCTTGAGATGTTGATTAATTAATTTTCTATCGATGATGGTCATGGGGAGGTTGCCGCCGCTGGAACTGCCGGGTCGCCCGGAGCGATCGCCAACGATATATTAGCCAGAGAGAGAGGAAATAGACCGCCACCGCCAAACCCACACCAACCACCGTACAGCCGATAAATAGGGTGCTGATAAAATTCATCCCCGCCAGACTCAAATCAGACCAGGATTCTAGCTGGGCTTCATCAAAGGTGATCGGCTGTTGGAGTAGTACTTCTCCCACCTGAAAGTTGAAGTAAAAAATGGGCACATAGGTCAGGGGATTACTCACCCAGGTGCCCGCCGCCGCCGTCAGTTTGTTGCCATTAAAAACCGTAGCCAGAAGTAGACCAATGATTGTCTGGAGACCGAAAAGCGGAAAACTCCCGGCAAATGCCCCGCAAGCCCAACCCCTGGCGATCGCCTCTGGTGTGCCTTCTTGCCGTAACACTTTGAGGTACCAATACCGGATCCAACGACGCCAACGGGACAATACATACTTGAACTGTTTGTGAGGCAGCGGTTTCACAGTAACCATACGGATCTCAGCTAAAAAAAATGGGGAATCACTCCCCGAATTGGATGGGTTGAAGTGGAGAAAGAACTTAGGCGCTCTTACCAAATTGGCGATCGTAGACCATTTCTTCCTTATCTGATTCTAGCTTGACGTCAGAACGGGGGTAAGCAACGCAGAGCAGTGCATAGCCTTCGTCTTGCAGCTCAGGAGAAAGTCCGATCCCCTCTTCACGACTGACACTGCCTTCGGTAATCAGTGCCGCACAGGTCGTACAGACCCCAGCACCACAGGAGGTGGGGAGATCAATATTGTTGGCATGGGCAACATCGAGGATTGTTTGATCTTCTGGAACGTCGATGGTGTAGGTGTTGCCGCGATGTTTAATCTCTACTTTATAGGAGGTGGTCATAGGGGGGATTTTAACAATTATTTTAAGGTTTCTTTCGCTACACATTTTAAAGGATCGCCGCGCTTATTAAGAAATGTCGCTAAATCTAAACCTTAATTGCGTGGTCGCTAAGGCCGCAAAGTTCGGGTGTTAATTTGAAGGGCGAAATTCCCGTTGGAAAATCCTTTTAAAACGCTTTAATTCGTCCATTTCAAGATTAATTCCTATGTATAACGGCAATACTAAAAAAGACTATATCCAAGCTGGCCTTGTGGCTGGTTTAGGGGCTGGGGTGGCCACTTCCTTTGCAGTGGGCCAGGGGCAACATCCGGCGATCGCCTTGGGAATTACCCTGATGGCGGCGGTGTTTGCGATGGTTTGTCACCGTTATGATCTGATTTAGATTGAAATCGCAGTTTAGTTTTTAAAAATCCGCAATGAAGGCGATCGCCATGACCGCAGCGGGGCGCCCCGATGTCCTCCAGCTTATTGAGGTGCCACAACCGCAGATCACAACCCCCCAGCAAGTCCTTGTGAAACTCCAGGCGGCGGGGGTGAATCCCATTGATGCAAAAGTCCGTAGTCGGGGCACGTTTTACGATGATCCCCTCCCAGCAATTCTCGGTTGTGACGGGGCCGGGATAATTGAGGCGGCGGGCCGTGATGTCGAAAATTTTACCGTGGGTGATGCCGTCTATTTCTGCGACGGCGGATTGGGGAAAGCAGGCACCGGAAATTACGCCGAATATGCGGTGGTCGATGCCCGATTCATTGCGAAAAAACCAGAAAATTTATCCTTTGCGGCGGCGGCAGCAGCTCCCCTCGTCTTGATCACGGCCTGGGAAGCTTTAGGCGATCGCGCCCGGTTGCAATCTGGCCAAACGGTGCTGATCCATGCCGGGGCGGGTGGCGTGGGCCATGTGGCAATTCAACTGGCAAAACTTTGGGGCGCAACGGTCTTCACGACGGTGAGTACCCCCGACAAGGCGAGACTAGCGCGGCAATATGGGGCCGATGAAGCAATTTTGTACCGCGACGTGGATGTGACCGAAACGATACACAAGTTGACCGATGGGGCTGGGGTTGATGTGGCCTTTGATACTGTCGGTGGCCAAGTCTTTTGGGAGACAGTGCCAGCGGTGAAAACCTACGGCGATTTGGTGACGATCCTTGAACCAGATTTTCAGCTTGGCAATCTCAAACAAGCACGCTTAAAAAATTTACGGATTAGCCTAGAACTGATGCTAACGCCCATGCTTACCGGGGATGTGGCGGCCCAAATGCACCAGGCCGATATTCTCCGGCAATGTACCCAATGGTTTGAGGCCGGGAAACTCAATATTCACCTAGGCCAAGCGTTTCCTCTGGCTGAAGCAGTAAAAGCCCATGCCCTGATTGAACAGGGTTCCACCACAGGAAAAATTGCCCTTACCATTTAGGCAAACTGTTGGGCATGGAATTGGGCATAGCGACCCTGGTGGGCGAGTAGTTCCTCGTGGGTACCCGACTCGACAATTTCTCCTTGGTCTAAAACGATAATGCGATCACTGCTGCGGACAGTGGCGAGACGGTGGGCAATTACAAACACGGTGCGGTCTTGCATAATCCGTTCCAAGGCTTCCTGCACCAGGGCTTCCGACTCCGCATCGAGAGCGGAGGTGGCCTCATCGAGGATCAAAATGCGGGGATTGAGTAAAACAGCCCTGGCGATCGCCACCCGTTGCCGTTGACCACCAGAGAGATTAACGCCCCGTTCCCCTACATAGGTGTGGTAGCCCTGGGAGAATTCCGAGATAAATTGGTGGGCATTGGCAATTTTGGCCGCCGCCTCTACCTGTTCCAAGCTAAATTCCGTTTGACCGAAAGCGATATTTTGGGCGATCGTTCCGGAAAAAAGTACTGTTTCCTGGGGGACAATGCCGATCTGCTGACGCAAACTTTTGAGGGTGACGGTGCTAGTATCAATGCCATCAATAAAAATTCTTCCGGCCACCGGATTATAAAAACGAGGTAATAAATTGACTAAGGTCGTTTTGCCCGCCCCCGACGATCCCACCAGGGCAATCATTTCTCCCGGTTGCACTGTCAAATTGATATTTTTTAAGACTGGCTTATCTGTTTCGTAGGCAAAGGAAACATTCTGATAGTCTACTTTTCCCGTCACAGCGGGTAATGTCTGGGCATCGGCTGCTTCTAAAATCGTTGGTTGCACGGCCATCAGTTCAAATACCCGGTCAACGGAGGCTTCCCCTTCCTTAAACTCGTTGAAATTGCTGGTGGTAATTTGGATCGGGTCAATCAGCAAGGCCACTGCTGCCACATAACTGACGAACTCTGCCGCCGTTAAATTTTCCTGGGCAATCTGCCAGCCCCCCAGGAAAAACAGAAAAATCACCGCCATCGCTTCCAGGAAACCCACCACGACAAATTGCAGGGCTTTAATCTGGGCAGTACGGAACTTGGCGCGACGGTTTTGCTCGGCTTCCTCGGTGAACCGTTGCAGCTCATAATCTTCAGCGGCAAAGGCTTGCACAAGACGAATCCCATTAAAAACTTCAGTTAATAGAGAAGAAAGGTTGGAGGTGCGGGTTTGGCTGCGGCGGGAAAACTCCAGGAGTTTCTCCCCAAAGGAACCAATCAGAATTGCCATCAATGGCCCAATAATCAAGGCCGCCAGGGTGAGTTGCCAGTTGACATAGAACATATAGCCTAGCACCACGATCAACTGGAGAATGCTGGGTACAAACTGATGGAAAATTTTGTTAATTACTTCCCCAACCCGGTCTACATCCTCCGTGAGGCGGTAGGAGAGATCCCCCGTTTTTACTCCCTCAAAGTAATTCAAACTGAGACGATGGAGGTGGCCATAAACCTGGGTGCGGAGTTGGAGGGCAATTTTTAGGGCGGCCTTGGCCATCAGGGTATCTTGGCCGTATTGCACCGCCCCTCGGATGAGAAAGATGATCGCGGCCTGGCCTGCTAAGTTGACAATACCCTGGATATTCCCTGCACCAATGTCGTTGGCCATATCACCCGCCAGGATCGCCAAAATCGGCCAAAAAACGGTGAAACCGACGGTACAAATGAGGGCTTGGCCAATGGTGAGCCGCTCGGCTTTGAGATAGGGCAATAACTGGAAATAGCTAGAACGGGGACGGCGTTTCAAAATAGGTCTTTAAAAGGGTGAGCAGACCCATGGTAAGCGAATTCGGCGGCAATTCTTTAAGGAAAAATACATCCTGGGGACTATCGGTGCGATGATGATAGGCTATACCTTTATCTATTTTTTCCGGCTTCGATGAGTGTAGATTGGATTACGAGAGCAGATCGTCTCAGTGCTTTACCGCCCTATGTGTTTGCCCGGTTAGATGAGCTGAAAGCGCGGGCACGGGAACAGGGTATTGATTTAATTGATTTGGGGATGGGTAATCCAGACGGGTTCGCCCCACAAGAAGCCATTGATGCGGCGATCGCCGCCTTTGAGACGGCCCAATTTCACGGGTATCCGCCCTTTGAGGGGACTGCGAGCTTTCGTAAGGCGATCGCCACTTGGTACAAACGCCGCTATGCCGTTGAACTCAATCCCGACAGTGAAGCTCTGCCCCTTCTGGGGTCGAAGGAAGGTCTTGCTCACTTGGCCCTCGCCTACGTGAATCCGGGAGATACGGTATTGGTGCCGAGTCCTGCCTATCCGGCTCATTTTCGCGGCCCATTAATTGCTGGCGCGAAGATCCACGAAATTATCCTCAAGCCGGAACAGGATTGGGTGATTGATCTCAGCAGCATCCCCGAAGAAGTGGCGAAAAAAGCCAAAATTCTCTACTTCAACTACCCCAGCAACCCCACCACTGCTACTGCGCCTCGGTCTTTCTTTGAGGAAGTGGTGGAGTGGGCGCACAAGTATCAGGTAATGCTCGTCCATGACCTGTGCTACGCCGAGCTTTCTTTTGACGGTTACAAGCCCACCAGTTTGCTCGAAATTCCTGGAGGGAACGAGATCGGCGTGGAGTTTCATACTCTCTCAAAAACCTACAACATGGCAGGTTGGCGCGTTGGTTTCGTCGTCGGCAATGCAGACATCATCCAAGGTCTACGCACCCTAAAAACCAACTTGGACTACGGCATTTTCTCGGCGATCCAAAAGGCCGCTGAAGCAGCATTGGGACTACCGGATAGTTATATCCAAGGGGTGCAGGAACGCTATCGGGAACGGCGTGATGCGCTGATCGAAGCCCTGGGGGAAATTGGCTGGAATATTAAACCTTCCAAAGCGACAATGTATCTCTGGGTGCCCTGTCCGCCGAGTATGAATTCTACAGATTTTGCCCTCTATGTGTTGCGGACGACGGGCGTGGTGGTTACTCCAGGCAGTGCTTTTGGGGCCGGTGGGGAAGGTTATGTGCGGATGAGTTTGATCGCCCCTGTTGATCGGCTCCGTTATGCCATTAGCCTTTGGAAAAAAGCGGGCATTCGCTTTGATATGTCTGCACCAGATAACCACTAGATTCATAATATTTTCTAGGATGCATCCTCAATTTTTTAGAAAAGTTGGGGATTTTTTGTTGCCATACTGTTTCTGATAAAGGCGATCGCCTTTCCCCAAAAAGCCAGCCATAGCGAAAACCGGAGGCAATGGGAGATAATCAGTAAAGAAATGTAAAAACCTCTCAGCAAAGGACAAACGCAACCATGCGCGTAATTTTAATGACGGGAAAAGGAGGCGTCGGCAAAACCTCTGTCGCAGCAGCTACAGGACTCCGCTGTGCCGAGTTAGGCTATCGTACCCTAGTGCTCAGTACCGATCCCGCCCACTCCCTCGCCGATAGTTTTGATGTGGAGCTTGGCCACGACCCCATCGAAGTGAAACCGAACCTCTGGGGCGCAGAACTCGATGCCCTGCGGGAGCTGGAAGGCAACTGGGGCGCAGTGAAACGCTACATTACCGAAGTTTTGCAAGCGCGTGGCCTGGACGGTGTCCAAGCCGAAGAACTGGCAATTCTCCCTGGCATGGATGAAATTTTTGGGTTGGTGCGGATGAAGCGCCACTACGACGAAGGCACCTACGATGTCCTGATTATCGACTCGGCCCCCACGGGTACTGCTTTGCGTTTATTGAGTCTGCCGGAAGTGGGCGGCTGGTATATGCGCCGTTTCTATAAGCCCCTCCAGGGGATGTCCGTGGCTTTGCGGCCCCTCGTTGAACCCATTTGGAAGCCCCTCACGGGTTTTTCTCTCCCGAATAAAGAGGTGATGGATGCGCCCTATGAATTTTATGAGCAGATCGAAGCCCTCGAAAAAGTGCTGACCGATAACACCGTTACTTCCGTGCGCCTTGTGACGAATCCAGAACGAATGGTAATCAAAGAATCCCTGCGCGCCCATGCTTACCTGAGTTTGTACAACGTTTCGACGGATATGGTGGTGGCCAACCGGATTATCCCCGACAGTGTGAATGACCCGTTCTTCGCCAACTGGAAAGACAATCAACAGACCTATAAGCAAGAAATTCACGACAATTTCCACCCCCTCCCCGTGAAGGAAGTGCCCCTCTACCAGGAGGAATTATGCGGTTTGGCGGCCCTCGAACGACTCAAGGAAACCCTTTATGGTGAGGAAGATCCGACCCAGGTCTATTACAAAGAAGATACGGTGCGGATGATCCAAGGGGATGGCGGTTACAGCCTCGAACTTTATCTTCCTGGTATTCCCAAGGAGCAAATCCAGCTCAATAAAACGGGCGATGAACTGAATATTCGTATCGGTAACCACCGTCGGAACCTTGTGCTTCCCCAAGCCCTCGCAGCGTTAAAACCCTCTGGGGCGAAGATAGAGGAAGATTTCCTGAAGATTAAGTTTGCGGCCTAGACTGCCCGAAATTTTTTAAATACAAATCACCCAACTCTCTGTTCCATCTCTGGAATGGGGAGTTTTTTATTGGGCCGAAAAATGTTTAGACTGCCCAACAATGGAACGAACCCGGTAGATGGGCCGCCCTTGAGATTCGTGGTAGGTGCGGATCAACAGTTCCCCCAAGAGGCCAAAACCAAAGAGTTGCACCCCGGCTAATAAAAGGATCGCTACCAGGAGCAACAAAGGGCGATCGCCAATCGCTTGACCGAGAAATAACTTGAGGACAGATAAATAGCCCCCCAAAATAAAACCAACGAGCATAAAAATAATGCCGAGGTAGCCAAAAACGTGCATCGGGCGGGTGAGGAATTTTTTCATAAACCACACCGTCAACAGATCAAGCAGCACCCGAAACGTCCGGTCTAGGCCGTATTTACTGCTGCCAAACTGGCGGGCATGGTGCCGCACGGGAATTTCAGAAATAGTCGCTCCCTCAATAAACGCTAGGGCGGGGATGAAGCGGTGCAATTCCCCATAGAGATTCAGATCTGCCAAAATTTCCGTCCGGTAAGCCTTGAGGGAACAGCCATAATCATGGAGATTGACCCCCGTTACCCGACGGATCAGGGCATTGGCAATTTTTGAAGGGAGAAGCCGCGTCCACTGGTTATCCTGTCGTTCCTTGCGCCAACCGCTGACGAGATCATAACCTTCGTTCATTTTTTGGAGCAGGTTGGGGATATCCGCCGGATCATTTTGTAAATCTGCATCTAGGGAAATAATGATCTCCCCTTGGGCGTGTTGGAATCCCGCTGCCATTGCTGGAGTTTGGCCGTAGTTGCGCCGCAAAATAATCGCCCGCAGGTCTTCCCGCTCGGTGGCTAATTTTTTTAAGAGTGCCGTAGAGCCATCCTTAGAGCCATCGTCCACACAGATAATTTCGTAGGCATAGTTATGGGCTTGCATCACCGAGGCGATCGCCTGGAGGAGGTGCGGCAGACTTTCCACTTCGTTGTAGATGGGCACCACAATCGACAGAGTTTGAGTCGTGGTAGGCGCTTCGGTAATCGGGGCAGGACTAGACATCAATGGTGGTTAAATTTGACAAGCTAAGGACGGTGGGGCGTAACTTTCCATGACGCGACCAAAACCGCAGAGGGTCTGGTGGTAGGCGCGGCTAATCATATCCCACGGCTCCCAGAGGCGATCGATGCCAATGCCATTGCGGCCCATCTCGATGCCGGAGCTATGGATATAATAGCCCTCCCCGAGGTATAGGGCGACGTGATCAATGCGTTGCTCTTTGGCAAAGAAAATTAAATCGCCGAGTTCCAATTCTTCTTGGGACACAGGTTCAACAAAATCCCCCTGTTGATAAGAGTTGCGCGGTAACCAAATCCCCTGGGAAGCGTAGGCCGCCTGGATAAATCCAGAACAATCATAATTCGGCGCGGTGGTGCCCCCCCACAGATAGGTATTACTCACCCGCTTTGCAGCATGGGCAAAGATCAAAATATTTTCCATGCGCGCTTCGATTTCTGGACGATCAACGGGGACAAATTCGTAGGGTTCTTCGGCGACTTCGAGGTGTCGTAAATCTGCTTTTTTGAGCCAGGTACAGTAGCCATCTTCGACGGTCATCACCCGCACAGCCTGGTCTGTTTCTTTATTGAGCATTTGCACCCGACGACCAGCGGCAGCTTGGGTACCGAGGGACTGACATTCGGCGTCGTCGTATAGATCGAGGGTTTGCAGGCAAAAGTATTCACCACTGGGAGAAGGGGACAGTTGCATAGATTTCAAAGGGGTTAGGGGGGATGGATGCGGGAGGAGAGAAATCAACGGTGCAGCCGTCTTTGCCGCCTATTCTATCCTGACCTCGGCCCGGTGCAGCGACAACTGGAGGCGATCGCCATAGGTGAGATCCAGAATCAGGGGAGCAAGGACTTCGAGGGTGGCAGGGGCTTGGAAATGGCCCAGTTTCGTTTCAGGATGCGGGTAATAAATTAGGCCATCATACCGCTGCTGGCGGTGCTCAATGTAACAGGGACTAAAAGAAAAGGTCTCTGGGGAAAAATCCGGGTGCCATTGCAGATTTGTGAACGTATAACGGGGTTGAATCAGAGTAAAGGTTTTGGGCGCAATGGAGATATTGAGAGTACCCGGAAAATAACCGGATAAATCTAGGCCCAGGTTACGAAAATGAGGTGTTTGCAGCGCAATGGTACCCGCTTCATAGGGACTGTTTTTCGCTTGCCCCGAAGCCACTTGATGACCCCGTGTAAGCAAGCCCGTCACCGTTTGCCAGGTCATAGTTTTAATCCCGCTGGTGGGAAAATTGGTAAGCACCCACAAAGGCTAGGGCGATCGCCACCCCCGCCAAAATAGGAATCGCGTGCCAGGGAAATTCCGAAAGGGGTAAATAGGCCGCCGCCCGTAGTCCGGTGGTGGTGTAGGTGAGGGGAATGCAATAGACAATTGCCCGGAACAGACGGGGTAAGGTTTCCGGGTCGAAAAAGGTCGCCCCCAAAAAGGACATCGGCACAATCAAGAAATTATTAAAAATCCCCACACTTTCCAGGGATTTGACCCGTAGACCGACAATCACCCCTAACCCCGCAAACACAGCGCAGTTCAACAGCAGCAACAGAATGAACAGAGGATTGATAAAGCTAAAAACTTTGCCCGTAAAAAGGATTGCCACAATCAGCACCGACCCCGCCGTCATCAGTCCCCGCAGGATGCCAGCCATCATTTTCCCTAGGTGTAAGGCGAGGGGATGGACGGGCAACAGGAGCAATTCTTCAAAGGTTTTGCTGTAGAGGCGATCGCCACAGATCGAGAAAGTCGTCCCCCCGAAACTAATGGTCATCGAAGACAGGGCAACCATCCCCGGCAAGATAAATTCTAGGTAGGTATCCCCGGCGGGGGGAGTAATCGCTTGATCTAGGGCACTACCGAGTCCCAGACCAAAAGCCAAAATATAGATGAGTGGCGAAACCAAACCCGTTGCTGCCACCTGTTTGAGGCGCACCCGCAACTTTAACCAGTCCCCCCAAAAAACACCGAGGGTATCACCCCAAAGATGGGCGAGTTCAAAGCGTTGACGGGGCGGTGGGGTCGTGGTGGTACGGACTTGATCGGAGACGGCTTCTAGGTTAGTCACGGTGCTTTTTAGGACAACTTTACATCGCTTCACATTATCGAATTTTAGGCGAACTTGCTAGGGTTCATCATTTAGGTAGCTAATGATTCGGGGCTAGATTCGTAAACCAAATCAAACTGCCATGGGCCTTGAAGGATTTGGCATAAACGAGGTATTATTGTAAGCTGTGTCGATTTATAGAAACTTATATGCCTAAATTAAAGACTCGCCGTGCAGCTGCGAAACGGTTTAAGCTGACTGGCAGCGGCAAGAAAATCGCCCGTCGCAAAGCGTTTAAGAATCACCTTTTGAACCATAAGAGCGCAGAACAGAAGCGTCGTCGTCTGTCTGGGATGGCCCTCGTGGACAAGAGCGATGAGAAAAATGTTCGTCTGATGCTTCCCTACGCCTAGAGACAACGAACGGTAGAAACTGTCTGGTTTCTGAAAAATCGAGAGTTTTATTACTTAAATTATATATAGGTAAAGTTTATGCCAAGAGTAAAGCGCGGTAACGTCGCCCGTAAGCGTCGTAAAAAAATCCTTAAGTTAGCGAAAGGTTTCCGGGGTTCCCACTCCAAGCTCTTCCGCACTGCAAACCAGCAGGTCATGAAGGCACTCCGGAATGCCTACCGCGATCGCCGCAAGAAAAAGCGTGATTTTCGTCGTCTGTGGATCGTGCGGGTTAATGCCGCAGCCCGGTTGAATGGTCTGAGCTACAGCAAACTTACCCACCAACTCAAAAAAGCGAACATTGAGATCAACCGGAAGATGCTGGCTGAACTGGCTGTTGTTGACCCCCAAGCCTTTGCCCAGGTGGTTGAAGTGGCAAAAAGTGCCTAGACAGTAACACCATTTCGTCGGTTGTGGCATTATTAAAAGTGAAGAATTGAATTAGCCCCCAGAGTAGCCATTCTGGGGTTTTTTTGTTAGGGGGAACTCATGGCGCGCGGTGGAGTATTTGGATATGGGTTGGCGATCGCCGCTAGCTTCTTTTTCGGGTCAACATCTTTAACCCAAGCCACCCCCCTTGAAACCATCCAAGCACGGGGAATTCTCCGGGTCGCGGTCAAGGAAAATGTGCGGCCTTTAGGATTTCGGGATGAAGCGGGAAATTTACAGGGCTTAGAAATTGAGATTGCGCACCAACTGGCGGCGGAATTATTAGGCGATCGCCAAGCAGTAGAATTAATTCCCCTCACAAACCAGGAACGCCTCGATGCGGTGCTGACCGGGGAAGTGGATCTCGTCATTGCCCAACTCGGCCTCAATGCTTCCCGTCAACGGCTCGTGAATTTTAGTCCCTACTATTACCTCGATGGGATTGGCTTCGTGACACGGGATCGCGAGATCCAATCCCTAAATCAAATCAGTGATCAACGGATCGTTGTCCTCGAAGGTTCCGAGGCGATCGCCGCCGTACGGGCCTATTTCCCTGGAGTCACTCTTGTTGGCGTTAACTCCTATCAAGAGGCGTTAAATTACCTCGAAAATAACGAAACCGCCTTCTTTGCGGGGGATCATTCCGTCCTCACGGGCTGGGTACAGGAATACCCAGAATATCAACTCCTCCCCGCTTGGCTCACGGGAAATCCCTTGGCGATCGCCTTTCCCAAGGGAAGACAACACCAAAGCCTGAGCCAAGCCCTCCAGAAAACAGTAACCGATTGGCAAAATAGCAATTGGTTAACGGAACGTATCAATCATTGGGGTCTACCCCAATAGCAACTTAGTCTCAAAAGTAACTAGCGGCGAGTGCCCGTCACAAAAGGAGCATTAGGCTGACCCGTGCTAAAGGAGACCGTGAAACGATCATCCGTAAAAGTTCCTGTGGCAAACTTATACTCGTCCTGACTCCAACCAAAGACTAAGCTGGGACTATTGTAAAAAGATCCAAATTTAATCCCTGCGTTTACACCATATCTAGCAACCACAGTATCCTCATCAAAAGGTGTGTAATAACCAGACAGAGAGAAGTTATCTCCTAATTGAGTTCCTAACCTGAGCGTCAGGTTACTTTCATCAGAGTTGGGCAAAAGACCGCCGAAGTTTTGATCTGCCGATAAAGTCACTCCCCCAAGTCGAGCCGCCGCACTTACCGTTGCTCGACTCCCGGTCGAACCCACAAAAATATCGCCAATCTGCTGATCTTGGTCAATCGCGTAATCCAAGCCTGCCGCTAAAGTAAACGAATTGCCATTATTTGCCGAAAAAGTTTTTGCAACATTGCCCCAGAGACGGCTGTAGTAGTCTTTATCAGGATTGAGGTAGCCAATACCACCCACTTCTGCGCGCACCCCAGCATTCACATTTTGATAGCGATAATCCCCTCCGACATAGGCCTTGAGCCAGTCTTGAGTGTCCTCGGCTGTGTAATCAATTAAAGCCCCTAGATAGTAGCGAGTCCGGTTGCGATTATCTGTGCGGTTGCCTGTAAAGCTGAGGTGAGGCACATAATTTGTTCGCTCACTGTAGCGAGTTTTGATGATTTGTGTTGCATCCCGCTCAAAAAAGGCCAAGCCAATTTGAGTATAGGCATCCTGAATATCATCAAAGTCCAACAATAGCTGCTGATCAACACCACCAACCTCGTTGAGTAATGTCGCTGCTACTTGAGCACTCAGATTATCTGCAACTTCGGCTCCCCCTTCACCATAAGCGGCTGCCACCAGACGCGGCCCACTAAAATCCTTAAAACGACTGCCATCTTCTAAGATTTCAATCTCACGATCAAGCACAGGAGAAAGACCGACCCAAAAACTGTTCGAGGTTGCTGCGGGAATATCCTCTGGCGGAGTACTTAGATCCGTAACGCTTTCTGCACGGGAAACACTCCCTTGATAAGCCGTGAAGCTATTGGCAGGTAAGCGAGAATTGTTCGCAGCGCTAAACAAGTTAGCATTAACATTCGGATTTGGTGGTGCATCTCCCCCTTCTAGGGCTGGGTCAACATCCGGCAAGAGTAAGGTTGCTAGCTGCACTGCACTATCGAGGCCAAAATCTTCATCGTTGGGAATCGCTGCAAACCCGCGTACTGTTCGCCCTAAAACGGCTTCCTGGTCATTTTGCTTGAGCACTTGCCGCACATTGGCAATTCCAACACTGTAGGTATTATCTAAATTTTCGCGACGAATGGTTTGGCCCTGGCGACCTGTCTCTGGGCCAACGGCAACAATTCCAGAATTGGGTACGTTTAGTTCAATACCGACTTCTTGACCGGGTAATCCTCGTTGGAAACCAGGTTGCTTGATAAAGGCTAAGTTTTCTTCTGAAACGACCCCACCAAAAGCAATACCCGAATCTAGGAGCCGACCGGGGAGGAGGGTATCTGGGTCATAGCTTTGGGGATCGAAGGCAACCGGGGGTAAAAAACTACAAGTCTCGTCACTACCGCCTCCTCCGGGATCAAGGATGTCGCATCCTCCTGTGAGGGTGAACTGGTATAAATAGCCCCCTAGAGTTACAGCCTGATCAATCTCAGTTTCCACCTCCCGGTCTTGGGCGGCAGATCGCAGGCGTACGTAAGTTCCCCGAAAATCTGTCACCGCCACGTTATCAGCGGTCGTTCCTTGGAAAATGTCAGAATCCAGCCGAGCAAAGCCGTCTACATTCACATCGCTCGTTGTGGCATCGGACAGGAGGCCAGAGGCGGCAATTTCCCAATCGGAAAAATGAGAAATCGGTACGCCATCCAGATTTTGTGTCGTGATTAAGGGATTAACACGATTGAGAGGCATTTTTTGAAGAAAATCGTCAGTCTCAGGTTCTGGTATCTCTTCTTCTGGAATTGGATCTGGCGTTAAGACAGGAATTTGCGCGACGTCACTGTCTGTTTCTGTGCTGGCTTCTGTATTAGAAACTGGTGACGATGTTGCTACAGGACGCGAATTTTCTTGATTCGTCGCAACCCTCTCTTGCTGCTGTATTGGTTCAGATAAGCGAGGGGGTGCCTGAGAGTTAATGACACTCTCCTGTTGGAGATCACGAACCACCGATCGAATTTCACCCAACTCTTCTTGGATATTACTGAGTTGTTCTTGGAGTGCGGAGAGATCGCCGAGCTGCGAAAGGAGCTGGGCTAACTGGATTAACTCAGCCGACGAGAGACCTGTTGCTGGGGCTCCAGAGTTACCTGTGGTAGGGACTTGGGCAATTAGTTGTTCTGTTGGAGGAGCTTCGGCTGATGGCTTTGATTCATCTTGTGCTGTGGTGGCAGGGGCGCGGGCAATGAGTTGCTGCTTTGGATTAGGCCCAGGGACAGTATTCTGAACTACGGTTGAAACTTCTGCTGGAGACTGGACTGCTTGGGCTTCTGGTGCAGAAGTGGGGGATAAATTGACCTGCTCAAGGGAATTATCAACGCTGACATTAGTCGCTTCCATTGCGGCGGCGAGGGTGGCGAAGGGAGTGGAGGCCATCGCACAAAGAAGACTACGGAGAATGGGGCGAGATCTAGGCAAGGTCATTTTGCTGTGGATTGTAAAAAATAAATGGTCACTAGAAAGATCTACAACAGAAACACAAAAGTAGTACGACGTAATACAACCGGGCCTGAAGTTGGGCTTTGCTTTTAGCTCAACACCATTTTGCTGTGCCAATCGATAAAATTCAAGGCAGAGATTACTCGATAATATTTCACAATGTTAAATTTGAGTTATCGACAAGCTAACCTTATCAAAACAACAGTATCAATGATGTCTCTCGCCAGAAGATAGCTAAATTTGCTGAAAAAAGCAATATCTTAGATGGACTCATAGCAAGAAATCATTTTTTTGGGAAAGACAAAAATTTAAGATATGAACACAAAGCTCAAATACTGTTGTATTTTTATGATAAATGGGTATATTGTCTAAGAGGACAAGATTAAATGCTAAAAGTTTTGATGACTTTTAGATACTTTATCCTTCATTGTTCGCTCTTTTGCTCATATACTTACGTCTTCAGAACTAGCAGTGATTTTTTCCTATCAATTAGGTCACTGCTAGGCATGACAAAACAATCAACTCAACTTAGAAATATCCTAAATCCATGAAAAAATTTTCTTTTGCTTTAGCCGCTGCTAGTGCGCTCTCCCTCAGTCTCGCTTCCACTGCCCAAGCTGGTCAAGGTGGGATTGCCGCTGGTGCCGCTGCCACTTTCCTCCCCAATGGGAATGTCGAAAGCTTGTCTGTTGCTGCCGCTGTTGGTAAGGATTCCGCTGCTGTCGCCGTCCGTAGCCAGCTCGCTCCTATCATTGTCGACATCCCAACCATTGAAACAGTTACAATTGCGAACCCAAACTTTGTGAGTGGTACAACTCCTTCCACTATTGAAGTCGATCAGATCGTCTTAACCCCGACTGTAGTAGGAGATGGTGTAACAAATGAAGCCTATGCTCTTGGTGGAGGTAGCGACATCGAAGTTAACAGTATTGCCTCTTCTGAAGCGCTTAATGCAAACAACGTAGCACCGAACTCTGTCTTGTTTGGTGGCAACGACGACAACTTGAGTACTCCACAGGCTAACGCTCTTGCCGGTGGTGGTGGCAGCTTTGTCGTTTTCGATCCTGTTACTGGTACAGTTATCCTTGTAGATGGCAACGGTCTCTCCCCGCTAAATTAATCTCTGATAGTGATCCTAGATAAGTTAAGTCGATAGGAATTTGAAACTAATCAGATAAGGTGTATTGCTTAAGGGTAATGCACCTTTTTTTGTGCTTTTCACTAAGATCTATAGTTGTATTACCAAAGCCTTAGCCAAACCCAACAAGAAACCACGGCAAAGCAGCGGATGGTTAACGGAACGTATTAATCATTGGGGACGCCCCTAAAGACCTGATACACTAGCAGGGCTTAAGTTTCTGTTGATTTTGCCGCAGCAGACTTAGGGAACAATAAAAATTTTTTATAAAACCTGCTATCAATCATTTCCTGTTATGGATCAAGAGTTTCTGCCAATCTTTTATCTGTCTATCCTCGTTGCTCTGCTAGGGGGATTAGCCTTTTTCCTATTCCGTCAAGTTATTAAGACCCGCCGCGTTGAAAACACTTTTTCTAAGCTACAAACCAAGCTCAAGCAAGGCTCTGGCACTGCAAAGGAGTATTACGAACTGGGTAGTCTCTATCTCGACAAAAAACTCTACGTCCAAGCGGCCCAACTGCTCCAAAAAGCACTGAAGGTAGAAGACGAGTTGGAACCAGAAAATCAGGCATTAGTATATAACGCCCTTGGTTATGCTTATTTTGCCCAGGAACAATACGACCTCGCCATTCGCCAGTACAAAGCAGCCCTAAAGGAAGTCCCAGATTACGTCACAGCTTTAAACAATCTGGCCAATGTGTACGAAAAAAAGCAAATGACAGCGAAAGCCCTGGAAACCTATGAACTTGCCCTAAAAGCAGAACCAGAGAATAAAACAGCGAAAAAACGGGCCGAATCACTCCGCAAACGGTTTGTTTCTCCTTAGACCTCTTCCGGCCTTCGGCCACCTTCCCCAGAGAAGGATGTGCTGGGGCCTTTTTTGGCGGCTGAATTATTTCACACGAGCCCGGAAGCGGATATAGCCATAGGAATTAGCTGGAGTCGCAGGGCTAGTCGCGGGGTCAACATTAGCTAGCTCAACTCTCAGGGTTCCATTTGGATTATCGGCGGCGGTCATGGGTTGTAGGTTGTCTGGACGAATACATCCGCTAGGGGTAAGGTCAGGGCCGAAAAATTGTCCCGCATCAACATCAGCAACGCCCGTTAAATTGGTTTCACTGTTGTTAAAGTTCAGTTTAATACCCATAGATGAACCGTAAGCATCTGGCGAATAATCTAAGTATTGGGATAGGCGATCGCAAATTTTGATATTGCTGGCCGGGGCATTGCCTTGATTGAGGAAATAAATAGTGTATTCAACTGTATCATTCGGTTTAGCCTCAAGGCCTAACTCTCCCACTGTGAAGGTGTTACTTTGATTGCCCGCACTATAACCAGGCCAAAACGGCGCATTATCATTAGCTGCGGTACTGTCACTACTCGTATCATCCCTATACACAGTGTAATTTGTAGTATTGTTTTCGCTGATAACCGCAGTAATACGTTTTACAAGAATTAAATCAGGAGCGTTAGCAACACCATCAGTAATCGTTGTCCGGTCTAAATCCGTATTATTGTCGTCATTGGGATCGGGTTGATCGCCAAAGACTGTAACAAAATTTTCGAGAGTACTGGGGGCGGTGTCTTGGACATACACCGTAATCGTCAAGGTTGGTGCCGTGGCTCCTGGGGTAAGGGTTCCGTTGTAACTGCATTCAATATCCCTCAGATCTTCGGGGGTTGGCGGGCCTGGGGCGGTAAAGCTCACAAGCGGACAAGTCCAATCTGTGCCTGTGCCCGAAACATAATAAAGACCATCAGGCAACTGATCGATTAACTGTATCCCTGTTGCGTCGGCTGTACTGGCGCTTTCATTTTTTACGGTCAATGTATAAACTCCTTGGGCTTCTTTTGTGAAATTGCCGCTATGAGCTTTGTCAACAGACAGATCTGCACTGCCTGTAATACTGGTGGGATCGGTGTCAGTGTTATTATTCGTATCAGCATCTCCCAGCGTTGTGACGATGGCACTGTTGGTGATGGAATTAGTCCCTGTTGGTGTAGTTGGGCCGATATCTACAACAATATCAACGGTATTTGTTTGACCGGGGGCCAAATCATCATTACTTATGCAAGTGACGACCTCTTGGGTACTGGTATTTCCTTGGGTTGTAACACTACAGCTCCAGCCCTGACCAACTGCACTGTTATAGGACAACTCCAGAGGAAGCGTGTCTGTAATGGTGATCGGATTTGTAATGGTGATATTGCCGACATTTTTCACTTCTAAGCTATAGGTTCCTTGGTGACCAATGGCAAAGCTACTAGCCAGGTGGCTTTTGGTGAGCGCCAAATCAAGGTTGCGGGTTTGTACAGGATCTGTTGTACTACTATTGTCATTATTGGGGTTGGGATCTGGAGTGGTCGCAGCATCGACGCTAGCTAAATTCGTAATAGTGCCAGTGGCGGCGCTATTTACATTGACAACTAAAGTGATCGTAGCGTTTTGGCCGACTGTTAGGCCGTTAGTTTTCGTGCAAGTAATAGCTTGACCAGAGGCATTACAACTAAAGCCATCGCCAGAACCGGAAACAAAATTCAAGTTGCTTGGCAAATTATCTATAACAGTGATCGCTTCGCCATCAGAAATATTAGAAAGGCCATTATTCGTTATTTCTAGTTCGTAGACTGCTTGTTCTCCGGCAACTAAACCAGGAATAGTTTCTGGGGGGGGAGAGGTATTTGTGATCGTCGAAATTAATGTTTTAGTGATGCTGAGGTCTGCGGCCTGTTGAACGGCTGTTGAGATGGTATGACGATTTCGACTATTGGAATTATTATCATTTAAAACAATATTGGCGCTGGGTTCTCCTGTTAGGTTTACTTGCGCAGTATTTGAAGTGGGATTAGTGGCAGTACCATCGACGAAAACATTTAGGTTAATCGATGTTGTTGCGCCTGCTGCGAGGTTGCTGCTTCGCGTACAAGTCACATTTTGACCGGAAGCAGTACAAGTCCAACCGGATCCGGTGCCGGAAATAAAAGTAAAACCTGTCGGCAAGGTATCCGTTACAGTAATCGGATTTGTCGTCGAGGCGATCGCCTCCGTTGGGCCATTGTTAAGAATATCCAACCGATAAGAAGACGTCTGTCCAATAGCAAAGCTACCGCCAGGGACACTTTTCGTAACCTTGAGATCGAAATTTGGTGCCACAACTAGAGTTTGTTCATAGCCAAAAAATTCTGCTAATCCAGTCGTTGTACCTGGTGCATAACCATTATTCGCCGTATTCGTATCCCCCGTTGTTGTGACCTGGGCAATATTATTAAAACTAAGTGGTAACGTTTCGGTTCCGGCGGGAATCCAAGTAGCAATGGGCTTGACACGAATCCTGATCGTACTAGAAGTACCAGCCGCCATAGCCGTACTACGAGCGCAACGCACAATATTGTTATTAATGCTATCTGCTGCCGGATTACTAATAGGATTAGCAGGGGTTGGATTTTCAACCAGGCAATTCCAGTTTGTTCCAGATGCCTCAAGTACTTGAAAACGATCCGGCACATCATCTACCACATTGATGTCATCAACCGTAGCATTAGTGCCCAGATTGTTCACCCTCAGAGTATAAACACCTTCTCCTCCAGTCGTGAAATTCGTCGTACCAGGATCTGTTGTTCCATCCACTGCATCTGTTTTGGTAATACTCAGATCAGTAACATTTAAACGAATCGAAGTAGAAGAAAGATTATCATTTGAATCTGTATCAACAAAAGTTCCATCAGTCTTCGGTGCGCTAACTCGGTTAACAATATTGCTGTTGACAATACCTAATGCTTGTAATTGAGCTAGAGTTTTAATGCTGCCAGTGAATGTATAAGTAACAATCCCCGTACCTTTGTTTAAAAAAGCTGTTTTATCAACTTGATATCTTGGGGGATTAGTATTAGGCACTAAATTAAAATTGACGGCCATGGGACTTGTGCGCCCTGAATTAGCAACTTGATTATCACAGACTGTTAAGGTTTGGCCCTGGCTACCAGTTGCAGAACAAGTTACCCCCGTTATGTTAATTTCAGGCGGGATAAAGTCTGAAATAGCCACATTAACACCATTTGGCCCACCGTTATTATTATTAGCGACCGTAACAGTATATTGAATGGGATTGCCGGGGCTTACTGTCGCCGTACAGCTTTCGGTGGTTCCATAATTGCTAGTTCCACCAGATAAAGTACAAGCAGGACTTGGAGTGACTCCGTTAATCTGAGTTAATTGCTTCCGAATCCCAATGTTGTATTTGTCATTATTACCAATCAAAACAGGTGTAGATTCAGTTGCTGTCTTTGATTGTGTTACCCCGTCATTAGCGCTATAAACTCCAACCGTATTAATCAGCGCAGTACTCGTCCCTGGGACTGTATTTGTCTGTCTTCCTCGCACAATTAGGCGCAATGTTGCAGTCTGACCAGGATTTAAAGTTCCAGGATAGACAAATGTAAAAAGTCCGCTATTGCCAACAGCACAAGTTGTTCCACTTGCGGGTAAAACTGGATTATTAATCCCTTGGTTACAAGTCCAGTTAATAACTGAACCATCTGGCCCTACTCCAGCAAAGGTTGTTGAAGCTAATTCAATAATATTGTTATTGCTGTTCGGCAAAGTTTCAGTGATGGCGATGGGGCCGACAGTTGGTGCAACGCCATTATTTCTTACAGCGATTTCATAGGTTAAATTTTCTCCGGTATAAGTTTGACCAGAAAGATTGTAAGTAAAAGCTGCCTCAAAATCATTTTTTGTAATCGTCAAATCAGAAACTGGCAATGTAATCAGAAAATCATCGCTGCTGGTGTTATCATTGCTATTTGCTTCTGTCGTGGCACTGGTAACGGTCGCTGTGTTTCTGACAACGGCGCTAGTACCCGAAGTAATCACACCACCATTTGCCCGAAAAACCAAGGGTAAAGCCGTCGCAGTTGTATTGCCGGGTAAAGGGATAGGATTAGTACCAGAAACGTAGGTACAGGTTAGATTTTGACCATCGATCGTACAATTCCAGACCGTAGGAATATTCGGATTATCAGCCAAGCTAAAAGTAAGTCCCTCCGGTAGCGTATCGGTAATGATCACTGGCGCTACCGCTGTTAGGCTACTCTGATTTTGTACAGTGAAGGTATAGGTAATCGGAGATCCAGAGAGAACCACCGGGGCATTATTACTGGCTGGATTTGCGGCCGCATCAGGACTACTATCTGCTTTTGTGAGTTTCAGATTTGTGGCTTGGATAATGCTCGTGGGGTCAATATCTGTATTGTTGGCAAGATTAGGATCGGTGGTTGGACTACTTACTGTTGCTTGGTTAAAGGTATTCGCTGCGGCAGTTTCAGCAACATTAACACGGATACTTAAGGTTGTTACTCCTCCATTTGCTAAGTCATTAGGATTGGCACAGGTGATATTACGTGTTCCTGCACCGATACAAGTCCAACCGACAATCGTCCCTGATTGACTTTCTACGCCAATGTTGGAATTGGAAGGATTGAAAATAAAACCTTGGGGTAATGTGTCTGTGATAACAAGATCACTACGGGCTGTATCCAAGCCATTGTTGGTCACTTGGAAAGTATAGATGTTGTCTCCCGGTGTAAAGTTGCCAATATGGCTTTTGTTGATTACTAAATCAGCGCTAGGGTTTGTGACATTAAAATCGACAACCCCAAGACCTGACCCAAAGCCGCCATTGTAGTGAAAGCTACCACCAGAAAAATCAAGGATCAGGTGGTTAATTGTGTAGTTACCATTGCCCCCAAGAATCTTGAAGAGATAGCGCGTTCTAACGGTGTTACCAACTTTTCCTGCACTACTAGGATATTGATCCGGCGTTCCACCCGGCGTAACTGCTGAATACTCACAGACACTAGAACTTTCTAGGTAGCCCGGTACCATGGGATCACTAATCCAACCACAGGCATTGGCATAGATACTGGAATTGTCAGGGTTGCCGCCAACGTTACTGTAGTCTGTCTGAACATCAAGGATTTGAAAGACAGCATTGGGAAAGTCGGAACTGACGGTTAACTGGGGATAGGCCGTTGCGGTTTGAGTAGTGAGCTCAAAGGCATAGGTTCCCCCCACTTCCACACTGTAGCTGCTACCACCACCACTCGCAGTATCAAGATCATTGGCATTGATCCCAAAAATACTGGCCGCCGTTGCGGGAGCGAGTTGAGTGAAACCAGTCACACTATTACGAGCTTGGGAAAGAATTTTTTCGATATAAATCTGGCGGGGGTGCCCTGTATCGTACTCATTAATAGTGCCTTGGTAAGGATCGGGGTAACTATTGGTATCGACAGTGGCAGCGTTATCAGCGAAAGCTTCAATACGGTAACGTTGGACTCGATTATAAATATCCGAAGTACGAGTTAAGGTCAAAACATAGTAGGCATCGAAGCAGTTTTTGGGCCTGCTTGTTTGTTGGTGATGGTTTAGGGGGGGTGTACTTGTAGTTGATGGAGGCAGGCTCGGCACAAGCCATTGATCTTTGTAAAGTCCTGTGGTGCTCACACTGATAAGAGGATTAAAAGCACCTTCGCGAACAAAGCGAATTCTGAGGTTTTGGGCTGCTGTCGTAGTACTGAGGTTGCAAACCCTGGCGCCCACGAGAAATTTGTCGGGACCATCATTGGGATTATTACTATCTAGGCCGATGATATCCCAGGTGAGGGGTTCAATACTCAGGGGGCCAGAGGCGATCGCCGGCTGTATGTGGAATAAAAGATGTAAGCCAGATAGTTGGATGGTCAGGATTAATGTAACGAAAAAATTAAATAGAAAGCGCTGGGTTTGATGTTTTCTTTTTTGTGTTTTTTTCCGAACTGGATTGGTAGGGAAAGAATTTTGAAGAGGTTGTTCTTTGGGATTTTTTTTCAAAACTACAAATCGGCAAAAATCTCCTATGGCAACAAGAAAGGATAGGGGCAGTAATAGTACTTTAATAAGAGATTTAAAGCACATTACTTTAAGATTTTTTTGGAAATTGGTACTCTTTGCCATGGAGTTTTAAGGAGGGTATTGCGATGAGAATACGAAAACAAAAGACTTAAGGGATATTGTTTATTGCATGGCCTCTATGGGAAGAAAAGTAGTTTGATCCAGGGAAATATTTTATGATTTGACAAAGTTAAGCTCATTGGATTTTTTTAGAAGAATTAATCTGGGGAGGTATTGGCATTCCAGAGACGATCTAAGTCAATGGTTTGACCAAGTTGGCGGCTACGTTGGCGGCCACTGATTTGGAAAAGATTATCTAGGTTGCTTAGATCTTCACTGAGGAGGAAATAAAGCGCTGATTCTAAACGGCGAATTTCTCTAGCACTGAGGAAGTTCGAGGTGGGTTCGAGGGCGGGAAACTCAGGAGTGTTTTCATCTAAACGGCGATCGCCAAGGATCAGCGGTTCGGTATTGGCATTACCAAAGAAGAAACTGTCGTCGGTATCGAGGCGGCGAGCCTGGATCTCACCCCCAAAGACCGCATCATAAATTTCGGGGGCGAGGGCCTGGAGTTCGGTCTCGCTCAACTCATCTAAACGGCGATCGCCAAAGATCAGCGGTTCGGTACTATTCGTGATCAACTCATTGGCTGCTGATTCATCCAAACGGCGATCGCCCAGAATTTGCGCCTCTGGTTGGGGTCTGGGCTGGGGTTCGCTGCGGGTGAGGAGCCGTTCTGTCGGAATCTCTGCAATGGGGTCAGATTCTGGCATCAAGCTCGTGACAAATTCGGTGATCGGATTCATCGGCGTAACATCGGCAAGGAGGAGGGTATCGGGATCAGCAAGTGGCACAAAGCCGAGGATCCAGTAGGGCAGATAGGTAAAGTTGGGGTTGAGGTCAGCATCGGTGCGGTCATAGGTTTGGACTTGGAGATTTGTATCGTCGGGGGTAAAGGTAGCCTGGGATAAGTTCAATGAAAAACTTTGGGGCCGTTCCTGGCGAGAGTTGCGATTCACTGTACTGGTGGTGTTTTGGGGGAGATCAGGCGGTAAAGTCGCTAATTGGGGTAATTCTGTGTTGATTAAGTTACCCACAATGGGATTGCCACCGAGCTGGGTAGAAATGGCCTGGAAGGTAGCAGTAGTACCACTCAGGGTAAAGGTAATCGGCTGTTCTGGAACTTTGTTTTGGGAACTGTTGCCTAGGGATCGGAGCGTCAGGCGATCGCCACTGATCCCCCGACTGAGGAGATATTGGCGGGCGGTTTGCAGACGACGGGCTTCGAGATTATCGGGGGTAAGTTCAGCCAGGGGCGGCAGAATGCCTTGGATATCCAATTTTAGGTCTGAATATTGACCCAAAACAGTGACCAAACTATCGAGCACCATTTGTCCTTCTAGGGAAACACTGGTTTTCCCTCGCTCAAAATCAATGGCCTGGGACACATCTAAACGCAGGGGTGCTGCCAAGGCTGCCTGTAGATTTGCGTCCGGTTTGGGGGCTTCGACCATTAATTTGCGGGTTTCTGGCACAGCAGCAACGGGTTGCTGGCGACCAAAATCAAACAAACTGTCCAGCTTGAGAGTAACCCCCGCATACAAACCCCCATCCGAGCGACTGCCAGAGAAATCCCGATCATTGTTCACCTGACCAGAACTGTAGCCCACCGCAAAGCGGAGATTTGGCGTCGCATAATAGCCCACCTCCGCGAGCCAACCCATTTCGCTATAGCCTGCTGAATGTTGATTAATCCAACGAATTCCCCCAGTTAAGTCGAAATTACGGTTAAGCAGATAAGTAGCCCGGAGTTGGGCGAGGGTCGCAGAAGTCGTTGTTTCAAAATCCTCGGCGAGCTTGAGGGAGGAATGACGATAACCGAGCTTGCCGTAAAATTCCCAGCGGTAGTTAGGCGCATAGATCGCCTCGGCGGCAAATAAATGTTCCGTAACGTCGTTCCCCCTGCCCGTGAGGAGGGTTTCGGGGATGGTGTTCGGATTTTTGCGATATTCATAGCGGAGGAGGGCGTTAAATTTATCCTCGTAGGGATTGCGGTAGGCGAGACCAACACGCAGTTCTGTGGTGGGAGGTAAACCACGGGTGGCTTGGCCTGCGGCGAAACGTCGGTCAAAATTAGCGAGGGCTGTCAGAGATGGCGATAGTTTGCCCCGGACAGAAGCTGTGATGTTACTGGTGCTGCTGCCGTTGGTATTGCGGAATTCGTAGCCCGCTTCGGCTTGGAAATTTTCCCCATCGCCCCCACCTCGATAGCGGCCCCGGATACTCAGACTATCGCCCCCACGTAGGCCGGTCGAACGGGATGCCCCTTGACCCACTGCGCCATCACTACCCACAAAAAGATTACCCACAACTTTCTCGTAGGCAAAATCGAGGTCAAAATTTTTGAAGACGGCCCAGTTATGTTTAATGCCAAAGGTCGCTGCATCCTGCATCCCTGTACTAAAGCGTTCCATGTCATAACGGGCGCTGAGGATGGTGTTGTGCCAGGGTTTGTATTCGCCAGTAAAGCCGATGCTGGTGGTGCTTTGGCCAGCGAGGGTACCGCTGTGGTACCAGTTTTGGTTCAGGTTTAGGTTGACGCCCTGGGCGATCTTCCAGTCCAGGCCAATTTGACTGCGATCGCTAAATACGGCATCAGATTCCGCCGAGAGGGTGGTTTGGTTGAGGAGGCGCAGTTTAAGGCGATCGCTGAGGGGCGTTGTGAAATTGGTACGCAGTTGGGTAGAGCTACCATCGTTTTCAGGGTTGAGATAATCAAGGCGATCGCGGAATAACAAATCCACATTCAGATTCGCTTTGCCGAAACGCTGGGCGAGGCCGGCGGTGATGGTGGTGAGTTCGTTGTCCACCAGTCCAGTGGGAATCCCCTCTTGGCCGGCGTTGATCAGATCACCGAGGGTAACGATGGGGCGAATATTCACCCCCTGATTTTTTTCGTGGTCGTAGTTAAAACGCAGTTGGGTGCTGGGGGAGAGCTGGGCATTCAGGTCAACGCCATAGCGAGTCTGGCCGGGGACAAAACTAATGGTGGAACGGTTAGCAAAACCGGTGTCGGCATGGCGATAGTAGGCCCGCCCGGTAAAACCATCGGCAAATTTAGCATCCAATTCAAAGCGGTAAGCGGAACCGGAAACATTCCCTAATTCGGCGGAACTATTTTGGCTCTGGGCGTATTCACCAATAAATTTGTAGTTTTCACCGAGGTGAATTTGAGCATCAACCCCATAAATTTCGAGATCTCGCTCTCCTTGGTCTTCACGGAAGTAGGTCGCCCCGATCCAACTGGCTTGCCCTGGGTCGCGGTTGAAATGGTAGCGTAGTCGTCCGGCATATACTTTATTGTCTTCACCGCTTTCATTTTGGTAGGTGACAACAATCCGCCGCACAAGAATTTCGCCGTTGTCGCCTATTTCTGTGCGTAGTACAGGATCGTTAAAGACAATGCTGCCTCGGTCGTAGTCAATTTCGTAATCTTGGCCCCGGAATAGGCGATCGCGCCAAATAATCGTACCGGGTCGTTCAAGTTCCTCTAGCTCAAAGTACACTTCTTCACTGCCGGGGACAACCAGACGTTGGGTGAGGAAATAAAAACCGCTCGTGCCATCGGGGAGGAGGGTATCCCGCTGGAAGGCTTGTCCGCCCTGGCTATAAAGGGCAGAAATTTGCAGATCGCCGAAATTGTAGTTGAGTTTCGCGCCGTTGAGTTGGCGACTGAGGGCAGTGAACTCCTGGGAAGCGGTGGCAAATTCCGCACTTGTGCCGTAGTCCCCCCACATGATGTAGTCGGGGTCAGTTGCGCCTTCAATATCCGGAGTGCGTTCGAGGCGGAGGTAGAGACTGTCTTGGGAGGGGGTCAGGTTGCGGACGGTGGAATTATCGCCGTAAGTGAGATAGGGTTGTTCGGAAACTTGATCGGCGCGAAAGAGGCGATTGGTACAGGTTTCACAGGCTTCATTTAGGGGGCGATCGCCATTGAAAGCCGCGGTGAAGAGCCAATCCCCAATCGTACCTGTGGCAAAGGCTGCGCCATCCACATCAATGACGGTATCGCCGTCAGCATCAGGGTTGAGGAAATCGCGATAACTACTGAAATAGTCTGTATTGTCTGCCCCAACCCGGAGGTTGATTACCCCCGTCAACAGGCTAGGACGGAGGGCGGTTTCAAATTGGACTTGGGTATAGGCTTCTAGTTCAAAGAGGCGGGCGCGAATCTGGACAGGGCCACTGTCAAGGGAGGATTGGAGGGTGGCAGTAAATTCCCCATCCTTGGCATCTATTTGGAAACCCGGTGCTTCAGGCCCGGCATCTTCCCCAAGAAATTCGCCGGCGGTGGCTTCGAGGGTAATCCGACCGCCCCCACTGGCCCGATTCCCATTTTTATCGAGCAATATCCCCTGGATTGTCACAGGCGATCGCCCATCGGCGGGGACTCGCGTTTCAACGGTCGAAAGCTGTAAATTTGCCACATCCCCAGGGGCTTGCACCTGAATTGCGTTGCTGACCGTGGTGCCATTGAGGGTGGTCGTCGCCTTGAGGGTATTCTCCCCAGGGCTAAAAATCACCCCATACCAGGTTTGACGCACCATCCCTGTGCTACCGTTGGTTTCCAGTTGGCCAATTTGATTCGAGTCAATTTCGACACCATTAACGCTGAGGGTGGTAGTGCTGCCCGTGGGGACTTCGATCACGACGGCACTGGCATTTTTCTCTAAAATTGTCCCCGACCCAGGGCTAATAAATTGCACCGTGGGTTGGGCGATCGCCGTTGGTATTGGAGTAGATTCAATGACCGGCGTCAGAGTCTCCCGACTGTCTAGCGCTTCAGTCGCCACGGGTACAGTCGGGGATGATTGGGCCAGTAGGATTTCTCCCTGGATCTCGCTCGCCGCAGACGGTTTATTGAGGATCGCTTGAAACTCAGTTTCCTGGGGGCCTGTTTCCGTCAGAGTCGTTACAACCCCACTGATTTCAGCCGTTGTCACCGTTGGCGTTTGGGCCGTTACTTCGGTAAACCAACCGCTGAGGGCCAAAATTAATGTTGTTAGGGGAACGGAGAAGCGTTTTTTCATTCGTCTTCTCCAGGGATTAAAGGCGTTACGGCAAAGTTCATCCGGGCCATGCCACCGGGTTCGAGGCGCACTGTGCGGCTATAGGTGCGGTCTTCGGCAATGAATTTTTTGTTGGGGGCGGGGGCGTAGCCAGGGACGCTGGTCAGATCCAGAACGCCCGTATGCCAACCGGGGAGAACATTGGCGACGGAAAACAGGCCATTTTCATCGGTGACAATGCGGTTGCCATTTTCCATAAAGACCACGGCGTTGGGAATGCCGGGTTCACCATACTGTTGTTCCCCATCGAAATTTTTGTCTTCAAAGACTCGCCCAATGATTGTGCCGAGGTCGGAAATTAAGCCGTTGCGAATCCCCACGTTGTAAACAGCGGGGCCATCCCGAACAGTGAAATTGTTGTCTTGGCGATCGCCTTCGACAAAGGCAATATTGCGCCCATCACCCCGCAGGGCATCGGGGGTAATTTCTACGGCATAGACAATGCGGGCCAGGGGGTTATTTTCGGGAGGGGTTCCACCGGGTAAGGGCTCTTGAAATGTAAAGGTAATATCTCGACCATTTACCTGGGTTTCCAGAATCGCCGGATTTTCGCCAATGATCCCTTGCACGGAATCTTCGATAAGTCGGAAGCCGAGGGGAAGGCGATCGCGCACTTCGACATTTTCTAGGGTCGTGGTACTGTGATTGCGGATACCCAGGCGATAAACAGCAATGCCCCCTGGTTCAACAGTGGCCCGGTCAGCGGTTTTTTGGATGGCGATCGCTTCGTTTTGGCAAACTGAGATCACCGCTGTGGTAAAGATAACCAGTGCACTCGTTTCCGCTCTAGGAACAGTGATCTCCTGGCTCATTAGAGTCGGATTATCGAGACTCAGGGGAAGACCATCGAGGGCGTTGGCTACATAGGTAAAAGAATTTGGCGCAACTGCTGTAATCCGAATTTGGATCCGGCGCTCATCCAGGAACGAGCCAAGCGGTGGCCGAATCACCAAGATATAAACAGTCCCTACATTAATTTGGCCAGGTTGTAGGAAAAAATTAAATTGACCCCGAAAATCCGGGTCGCCTAGGGTCTCGGTGATGCCAAGGTCAAAGGGATTAGCGTTCTCTTCGTTGACATTGACCACCCCAGGAGGAAGCGGCACTGACCCAGTGAGCGGATCGAGGGTAAGCAACGCGCCAATTTCAGTTTGTAAGGGGCCATCAGCTTCATAGAGTCCCACCAAAAAACCGCTGTAATTGTCCAAGGGCTCTCCGGCACAGCCGAGGATACGGCCAAAGGGATCAATAGGTGGTGGTGGCGGTGGCGGATTACCAGAGCCAAGGATCACTTGGTTACTGGTGATATTTGCGGCTGGGCCATTCTCCTCAATTTGGTAACTGGCTTCGGCCCGGTTGAAGAGGGTGATATTCTCTACTGTCTCCAGGGACTGGGCCAAAACCAAAGGCATACCTAAATTCAAGCCAACGCTAACTAGGGCGATCGCCAGTGGCGATCGCTTGAGGATTAGTCGTGAATGGTCAAGAAAATTAGGCATTAAAAAGACTCTGGCCGACAAAGGCCTCCAAAAAAGTAAAGACCAGTGAATGTTTGACGTTTATTGAACGCGGACTTGGTACTGGCCATTCACGCTAGCCCTTGCAGGGACAGCATTTTGGAAAGTCCAACGCACATGGGTATAGCGTTCCGCTGGGGCCGGGCGGGTTTCCACACGACCATCGGGCAAGGTGACGCGAATCGTCGGGTTGGCACTGTAGGTTTTGCCGCCATCGATGCTGTAAGTGATTGTTGCGCCACCCACAGAGGCCGCTGACCCCATCACATAGACAGTATTGGCGGGCAGATCATCGGTAAGGACGAGACCGGAAATGGGTTGTTCGGTGCGGTTATTGCCGCTGACGGTGTAGCGAATGGTGTCACCGGGTTTGACCCTGGGGGCGGGCCGCATAAAACCACCCTCTAGGCTACGCCAGGCAACTTTTTGTTCACCACGCCAATTTTTTTCGATTACCCGCAGATGGCCAGCTAGCTCAACATCAAGGTTCTGCTGGGTTTGGGCGAGGACAGACTGGGGAGTCAGAGGAGAAATATGAAGGGGAGCAAAACTCAGAGTAAGAGCGAGACCAACTCCAAAGAAAGGTAGGGAGGAACGTTTCATCGTCAAAAGACCTTTGTCTACTAGCAACATGAAATTTTTACAGCAGCCCCCTGTCCATGCCTCGACGGTAGTAATCGAAGCATGGAAACTTGAGGGCATAAAGAGTTAGTTCAAAACACGACGGAAAATGAAGCTGCCTTGGTAAGTCGAAGCAGTACCCGGTGTCACTGCTGTGTCAGGTGTCAAAGTGCCAACACTATTGACGTAGCGTGTTACCGTCGCTCCATCTGCTGGGTCTAAATTGCCCAGATTAGTCACACCATTGAAATACTGTAGTGTTCCTAGAGTTGCAGAAGTATTCTGTTGGTGAGTCGTTGAGGGAGTCGATAGTGGTAAGGCCCAGTTATTCGCCGTTCCATTACCAGGCGGCGCTATAGCAGTACCACCAGGAACGAAGGTTCCAGTTGTGCCATCCTCAGTAATCACTAAATTACTGATGCCGAGGGTGACGTTCCCAGACGAACCTGTAGTAGAGGGTGTTGAGAAGTTCACATAGGAAATGCGGTACTCGATGAACTGCCCGGGTTCAACATCAGCAATTGGGTTAGTTGTCCAATCAGTATCAACCGTTTCATTCGGATTTAATACCCGTTGCTCTTTTAAGAGAGCGAGGTGACCAAGGTACAAGCGGTCGATCTTGATGTTGAAAACGTTGTCATTATTTGACGAAGGCGTTGTTGAGAACTCAAATGCGCCAGAATTATTGTTATCAACAAAAGCAACAACTGGGACAGAATAACCGGCACGACTTACACCGTTTGCACTAAAGCGATCCGCAGATAATTGGGAACCTGCCGGTAGATCAATGGTGACTGTGTAGTTGATGGAAACTCCAGGACTGATATTGTCAAATTTTAGGGTGTTTGCTGTCCCATCAAAGTTTGGCCCAGTCCCAGAGCTGGCGACATATGTGTAACCAGTGGCATTGTCATAATCATAAGCAGCACTACTGGAACCCACTGTAATCGTTACACGAGTGCCATCAGGAATATCTGTCGCTTCTTGCACGGGAGTTGTGGCTGGAACGGCAGTATTATTCGGGGCAAGGGGAAGTAGACGAACTGTGTCTAGTTCTCCAGCGTTGCTTGATGGGTTCTGGAAGGTATTGTTAAAAACAACTGGTGCCGGATTGAAGGTTTGTCCTGGAGTTGCTGTTTGGGTGCCGCCGCCTTCAAGAGCAAGACTAGACTTATTGACAAAGTCATCGTTGTTGTTTGTCGGGCCAACAGCGCCAGGTTGATTTAGCGGGCCGTTTAGGATTGCCCCTGGAGGTGTAATCGCTAAGACATTTGCTTCACCTTCTGGGCCAGTACCTGTGTTGTTGTTGTTGTTATCTGTGTCTTGGTTAGCGGGATCTGCGACACCAGTATCATTTACAGGATCATAGTTCGTCCCGGTGGGATCTGGAGGTGTGTCATCGTCGTTAAAGTTGTTCGGGTTTTGGTCACCAGATTCATCGTAAACAACTTCGTTGTTCGGATCACCAACCGTTTCACCGAAGGCTTGGGCAATGTTGGCGATCGTTCCACCTGCTGTTAGACCACTGGTAACAACTTGGAAACGGAAACCATTCGCATCGCCAGTGGTGGCACTACCAGCTGCAAGAGTTGGGCCAGAAACTGTACTGTCAGCAACATTACTCGGACCAACATAAATCCAACCAATCCGTTCGACTGATGCCAAACTAGCTGGAGCCACTGTTTGCCAGACTGCAGCTGCGGGGGCAGTAGCTGTACTCCCACCAACTGTTCGAGTTGTGGTCGCACTCGTACTATAAACAACTTTCCAGCCTACCGGAGCAGTTGGTGGGGTATTTGTCAGTTCTGTATTTTCAGGAATCGCATCAGAGACGAGAATGCGCTGTACATCGACAGGGTTAGAACCATTAGCCGCAGTAGAAAGCTGAATGGTTGTACCTTCTAGGTTGGTGGGGGTAAAGGAAGAATTGGGAGAACTACTTTCAACCCGAAAATCTAAACGATAGGTAATTGTGTCATCGGTTGTCGCTGGAGTTGCTGGATTATAGGCAGCACGGGTTTTGAGAACTGTCGCTAATGCTAATGGTGTAACAGACTGAGAGGTTGCGCTACTTTGGAGGGCTGCAGCTTCTCTTTGTCCATTAACTGGTGTAGTTGCGGTTGTGAAAACATCATCAACTGTACCATCAGCATCATAAGACTGGTTTTGAGTCCCAGCACTATTATCATTAGGCGGGGTATTACCAAGCTGGATCGCGACAGGCTCACTTGCTCCCAGGCCGGAATTTACAGTGGTGACAACACGAACCTTAACAGAAGCATCAGCTGCAATACCTGTAGCTGTGACGTCAGTTGTAAACGGATTTCCTGAATTACTTTCACCAGTATCATCGAAATCCCCATCATTGTTGAGGTCAACGAGAAAACCAGTAACGCTTAGATTTCCATCGGGGTTTGTGATGGCAGCGAATGGAATCTCGATATTATTTGTCGCGTTTCCTGTATTTGTCAATAAAAAGTCGTAATTGACAATGTCATTGGAGTTGATACTACCGCCATTTTCATCAACAATCCCTGCGGGAACGTTAGTTAAACCTGCGACCTCTGCAACGGTAACAGTGACAGTATTAGATTCTGCGTTTAGAGGAACCCCTGGATTTGCAGGATCATTGTAAGTCGCGGTGGCTTTGTTAATGATGTCTGTATCTGCTGCTGTGCCAATTGCGATCGCCTGGGGGATGAGCTGGAATTGACCGGCGGCCATGAGGCCCGCAATCACCAAGGGACTAGCGAGCTTACGGATCGTATTTTTTCTGGGGGTTTTGCACTTTGGCGATCGCCAAACTTGATTGTTCACTTAAAAATTCCTCAAATAAAAATTCGCTAACAGTCAAGAGCGGACAAGAAGCCCTACTCTCTTGCGAGCGCCATAGTATGAAAATTAACTTGTTGGTTTTGTGTAAATAAGCAACGATTTCATATTGCCTGTCAGCTTGCTTCCTCAGATTACCCGTCAGTTAGGTCGAGCACAGCTGCTCTTTTTAAAGATTTAAACAAGCTTTCTCTCAACTTTGTGAAGGGAATATTAATACCGTTTGCGGAAAAGATAAAGTGTAAATATTTTTCTTCGAGGGCTTGACTGAAGATGTCGAATAATGCAATTCCAACCTCTTTTGCGTAAATTCCTTTAGGTTTGTCAGACATTTTTACTATGAAAAATTTAAACAATTGGTTTTTTTTAGAAACATTCAGCATATTCAATTATTTTTCTTTGTCAATTGAACATACTCAGCAAAAAAAAGAAGATTTGATGAATTTCTTGTATTTTTTTGGTGTCAAAAAGCAATTAGGGCAGCATCGCAATCTTTTACTGTGCTGTGGCAAAAGCCGTGCGGATCACGTCAATGTGATTTTGAATCTCGCCGGACAAAGGTGTAGAAGTTGCTGCATTTGACCAAGCTGCAGCCGAAAAGAATGCTTGCATTGCGGAGCTTGCGAGACGAATATCCGGATCAAAAAACTGAAGTTCGCCTTGGTCGTATTGCGTCCCCTTACGGATTTTTAGACCCTGGGGGTGATTGGGGCTGCTGAGGATAATTTCGCCCCACAACACTTCAACGATTTGGCGCTTGTCTTGGGTTGTGACGCGAACACAGATCGGTGTCTCTCCACTGGGCTGAATGACGAGTTCTGAATCGGTGGGGATAGCACTGGCAGCGGCGGGCGAAAGCACCATTTGATAGGCAAAGATTTTGAGGCGTTGGGTCGGCGATCGCCCCTCAGGGTTTGGGCGAATGCGGAGACCTTCAGCACAGCCCCGTTGCTGACCTTTTTGCCAACTCAGGGTGATGGTGCCCCCTTCAACCACACAGGGAAACCGATATTGAGTCTGTTGGGGGGCGGGGCCAGTTTGTAAAAGCAGTCCGTCATAGGTTTGGCGATCGCCCACCAGGACAAGACGCGCAAAGGAGTGGTTATTACCCGGCACAATCAGGCTTTGGCTATGGTTTTCGAGGCGATCGCCCACCTGGGCTGCTTGTTGACGGTGACTACCCTGCTGCATCATTAGGCGATCGCCCGTGAGGGAGACAATTTGACTCGCATCCGGCGGCGCGGCGATCGCCCCAGGCATTAATCCCAAATACAACAGCGAAAAAAATTGGCTAATTGTCCCAAGCTTAAACATTTCCTATTCCCGACGCTCCTAGACATCAACGTAGATCTCTTCCTGGGAAAAAGCATGAAATCATCGCCCAGCACGATTTCAGCCTAATCAAATCATAGTGGGCGTTACCATTTACCGATGCACATTGCCGTGATGTCACCGCTGAATCTATGTTCTCTGAAAAATTTTGCTGATCAATTTTGAGCAATCACCGTCACACTTAATCGAACAGGTGATCTGTCACGAGGCTTTACTGCAACGGACTATGTTTAACTCAGGCAGCTAAATAGGCGATCGCCCCAGGCATCAAATGACCACCCGTAATCTGCTGAATTTCGAGTAGAGCTGGCATGAGGGGGCGACTAAAGTAATATCCCTGGACTTCATCACAACAAAACTGCTTGAGCATTGCCAATTCTTCTGGATGTTCGATGCCCTCAGCAACCACCTTGAACCCCAGATCATGGGACATATTAATGAGATTTTTGGTGATCGCCGAATTCACTTTATTACAATGTAAATTTTTAATGAAGCAGCGGTCTAACTTCAGGGTATCCCAGCCAAACAACCTGGTGTAATTAAAAGAAGCATAGCCTGTACCGAAGTCATCAATGGCAATCTTGACGCCTAATTTTTGCAGTGATGCTAAAACGGCGCAGATATTTTGAAAATCCTCAATCAAAACTGACTCCGTGATCTCTAGCTCTAGATGTTGGGGCGCAACTTGATGGGAAACCAGGAGATCCTGGAGCCGCTCAAAGAAGTGAGGAGCCGTGACCTGATGTACCGAAATATTAACGGCCATCCGAAAGGTTTGCTGGGACTGTTGATGCCATTTTTTTAACTGTTTTATGGCCCGCTGCAAGACCCAGTCCCCAAGCTCGTGGATCAGACCCGCTTCTTCGGCAATGGGGATAAATACCGTGGGAGAAATCGAACCGAACTGGGGGTGATCCCACCGGAGTAGAGCTTCAAATCCCGTCACCATCGTCGTTTGAGGATTGACTTGGGGCTGGTAAACGACGGTCAACTGATGGCGGGCGATCGCCTGGGCAAGGGCTAATTCTAAAAAACGTCGTTCTTGGGGGAATACAGTTGCCATAGTCAGTTTTTATCCGTCACACCTTTTTGAATCAAGCGTAGGACAACCATATATGTCGTCCAGCAAGGAGAGGTTCGCTGGTATCGAGCTTTACGCCCAAGCTGAAATCTATCACGATCAAGCCAAGACAACTTCATCAAATGTTTAAGATGCTGTGAATTCTAAGAATTCATAAAGTTCATAAAGACAATATAAAAGGCAAAACCAAGATAAAAAAGTAATCGTCGCTACGAAGTCTCCCCAGACCTCCCCTTTGTCCGGAGTTGTTTACCTGTAAGAAAATTTCAGCCTAGGCCATAAGTCGCCACTCCAAGAGAACTGCCGGGGGAATCTCGATGGTCGTCTGTTCCTTGAGGGGCAAGCTAAGTTGAACTTTTTGATCGGTGGGCAACTGGGGCAAAATCTCTTTTAAATCAAATTGACCCACATTGGGCGCAGGGGCTTCGGTGGCAAATTGATCTGGTGCTGTGAGGATCGCTTGATTGGGAGCAGATAAACTCAAAGAACCCGGATGGATAAAAGTCGCCTGGCCGGGATAGGCCACAAGGCGTAGGTCAACGGTTTCGGCACGACCATCTTTAACCCGTTTAAACAGCACCACCTGCCAAGTTTGACCGTGATTGTCTTGGATAGATTGGCGAGACTGATACAGGATTTGTCCAGGGGCTTCTTCCTGTTGGCGGATACTGGCGAAACTGGGTCTTGCCCAAACGCCGCTACTCACCAAGAGAATCAGGCTTAGGCTGAGAAGAATCAATCCTTTTTTAAGAAAAAACATTGGCTGAATCTGGGGTGAGGGGTTTACTCAGGGTTAGTCTGGGCCGTTTCGAGGCTAGGAATAATGACAGAATACAGTCCCCGTAGGTCGCCAGCTTTGAAGTCGTAGGCGAGATCATCTAAATATTTAGCTTTGATGAAATTGGGGCGATTGTCCTTCGGGCCGTGGCAGGCGAGACAACTGCTTTCGATATTAATGCGGCGGTAGTAGTGGAGGCGATCGCCTTGGATTTGACTATAGCTCAGGAGTTCGGGGTGTTGCGTAAATTTGGCGATCGCCATGGTTTCCTGGAGATTTTGCGGGGCATGGTCTGGATTGCGATATTTTTTAGCCACCTGTTTGACTTGCCAACCGTTATCTTGACTCAGTTGCCTCGCTTTCATCCCCACTGGTTTACAAACTTCCTGCATAGTTTGCGGTGTAATTTCTGCCGTCGGATCAATCGTTTTGGCTAGCTCAGAGCGCATTTGGTCGAGATCTTCGATGGCCTGCACGGCCCGAGCAAAATCGGGGGGATTGGGGGCTGCTTGCACAGGGACAATGGGCCAAACCAAGGTGGCGATCACCAAGGCACTAATGAGAATGCCGGTCAGAAAATGTGAAAACTTTCGACCACTGCTCATTTGCACATTGAATGGTTTGTTTTTAAGAATAAAACGCAAAATCTTCATTGTATTTTTCCCATTTTTTATTCAATAGTTTAGTCAATTTCTCAGGAAAAATTCGCTTTTTAGAATTGATAATTAAATCTTCTTAAAATTCAAGAAAAGCCTCTACTTGAATGGCAGAGGCTAAGAGCATTTAGAGTATATTTTTCGTTCAGGATTCAGAGCAAACCAAGATTATTCAAAGCAATCATCATGCCACTGCAATCCCAAATTCAAACTTCCAGTTAGCCATTAATTGCCGGGGCTTGGAGGGCGACAGGCGCTTGATCTCCGGCTGCTAAATCGAGGGGGAAATTATGAACATTGCGTTCGTGCATGGCCTCAATCCCCAGATTTGCCCGATTGAGAATATCCGCCCAAGTATTGATCACCCGTCCTTGGGAATCTAACAGAGATTGGTTGAAATTAAACCCGTTCAAGTTAAAGGCAAAACAAGCCACTGCTAAAGAGGCAAACCAGATACCAATCACTGGCCAAGCAGCAAGGAAAAAGTGGAGGGCGCGACTATTATTAAAAGAAGCATATTGGAAGATCAAGCGTCCAAAATAACCATGGGCCGCCACAATATTGTAAGTTTCTTCCTCTTGACCAAAACGATAGCCACTATTTTGGGACTCCGTTTCTGTGGTCTCCCGAATCAAAGAAGAGGTCACGAGGGAACCGTGCATCGCAGAAAACAACGCACCACCAAAGACACCTGCAACCCCCAGCATATGGAAAGGATGCATCAACACATTATGTTCAGCTTGCAACACGAACATGAAGTTAAAGGTGCCAGAGATGCCCAACGGTAAACCATCGGAAAAAGATCCTTGGCCAATTGAATAAACCAAGAGCACAGCAGTCGCCGCCGCTACCGGTGCGGAATAGGCAACCGCAATCCACGGACGCATTCCTAAACGGTAGGACAGTTCCCATTCCCGCCCCATATAGGAAAAGATGCCAAGCAGGAAGTGGAACACAATCAGTTGGTAGGGGCCACCGTTGTAGAGCCATTCATCTAAATTTGCGGCATCCCAAATGGGATAAAAGTGCAGACCGATCGCATTAGAACTCGGCACCACAGCAGCGGTAATAATATTGTTGCCATACAGCAAAGAGCCAGCAACAGGTTCGCGAATCCCATCAATATCAACCGGGGGCGCAGCAACAAATGCCAGGATAAAACAAATCGTTGCGGTCAACAGTGTGGGAATCATTAAAACCCCAAACCAGCCTACATAGAAACGATTTTCTGTGCTTGTAACCCATTGGCAAAAGCGCTCCCAGAGATTGGCAGAGCCTTGCTGTTGTAGAAGTGTAGTCATAATTGCATGTACCAGTTTAAAGTACTGGGGACTAAGCAATCGCTCAATCGATTTATTGCTTAATCACTTTTTGATTATATAGCACCGTTTCTAAAAAAGACAAGGCTTGCGGAAACTAAAGCTGCAAATAATCTTTTCTGTCCGTTTCTTGAGAGGCGATCGCCCCATTACACTAAAGTCATTACCACCACGCAGCACCATGTCAACCCTGTTCACCAGCATTGCCAATCGCCTCCAAAACGTTTTTAACCTAGAGGTTATCGGTGACCAAATTGCCCAGGGCCTAATCAACCTCGTCGTTGCCCTCATTACCTTCGCGGTGTTCTACTGCCTTTGGAAGATTGTTGATGTGCCCCTCTATGCATCCTTCAAAAAATCAAAACTCGATAAAACCTCCGCCAGCTTCTTAAGAACCCTCGTTCGCTACGCCATTTTGACCTTTGGCGCGATCCAAGCCCTCAACGCAGTTGGGATTAACATGGCCGCAATCGTCACCAGTTTGGGACTTGTGGGATTAACGGTCGGTTTTGCTGCCCGGGATGCCCTTTCTAACTTGATTTCTGGGCTGCTCATTTTTTGGGATCGGCCCTTTGTGATTGATGACCTCGTGGAAATTAATGGTCTCTATGGCCGCGTCGAAACAATCACCCTAAGGAGCACGCGCATTGTGACCGTTGATGGCCGGATGTTAGCGGTGCCTAATTCTGTCGTGATCAATTCAACGGTGATCTCTTACACTAATTTTCCACAGTTACGCCTCGATATTGATGTCACCGTCGCTGTCCATGAAAATCTAGAGCGGGTACGACAGATCCTCTTGTCTTTGGTCGATGATCGCAGCATATTTACCGACACACCGCCCGCTAAAGTGGTGGTGACGGCTCTCAATGACTATAACGTGGCACTCCAACTTCAGGTTTGGTTACGCAATGAGCGCACCCATATTCCCGAACGCTTTGCCCTCCGAGAAAAAGTTTTTACCGCTTTAACCGCAGCAGGGATTGATATGCCCTTTGAAACAATTCAGCTCACTCCCTTGGCTGTGCAATTGCAATCAGAAATCTAGACAAGACGCCTGAAGCTGCGAGAAAAAATCGATTGGTTTGTCCTGGTGGGGATGTTGAAACTTTAGGTAATAAGCATTAAGAGAATAACCACAATCCCCTGGCAAAGGACTGTGATTGGCATCTTCGTAAATAGCCGGTAAACCCCCTGGAAGATAAAGGCGATCGCCGACCAGGGGAAAGCCCATTGCTGCCATATGAATCCGAATTTGATGGGGGCGTCCAGTGAAAATTTGCACCTCAACCCGTGAAACTTTTGCTAGACGTTCTAGAACTCGCATTTCACTATGGGCAGATAAACCATCTGCTGTGGCGGCAAAGATTGTCCCCAGGCTAGGATGAAAGATTTTGCCGATGGGTGTGGTGATGGTGATTTGATCAGGATAATCGCCCGCTGGAATGACGGCCCGATAAATTTTTGTGATTTGATGTTCTCGTAATTGGCGTGTTAGTGACTGTCGCCCCAAAGGCGATCGCCCCAGGATCATCAACCCAGAAGTCCCCCGTCCCAAGCGATGAATCGGCACTGGTGTTTCGTCAGGAAATTGCCTTTTGAGTTGCGCTAACAACGTATTTTCTAAAAAATTTCCCGCTGGCAGCACCGGTAAACCCGCGGGTTTATCGATGATCCAAAAATGGGGGTCTTGGTGCAAAATTTGGAAATTTAACGGCACATCTGGCTCTTCCCAAGGGGGGCGATGATACTCTAGCCGTTGATTCTTTGCTAAACGTTGTGTGGCAGTGGCCGGTTTGCCGTCTACAAAAATTTGCTGATTTTCAAGCCGTTTAGCCCATTCTTGTCGCGTTGAATGGCGATAAAATTCTGCATAAAAATCCAAGACCGCTAGGCCCGCTTGGGAGGGTTTCACGCGATCCCGGTAGACCCAGCCTTGATTGAGCATTTTACGAATTTACGAATACTGATAAATATTTTTGCGGGGATTAAAACTTTCGACTTCCTGTAATTTTTCGTACAAAGCCCGCTCTTCTTCGGTAATTTCTGGTGGTAAAACAAGCTGGACTTCTACCAGTTGATCGCCACGAGAGCCGGAGCTACGGGGATACCCTTTATTCGCCAACCGTAATCGCTGACCTGGTTTAACCCCCTTGGGCACAGTCATTTTTACTAGGCCGTCAATGGTCGGAATTTCGATGGAACCACCCAAAATAGCTTCGCTAGGACTGAGGGGCACTTGGCAGTAAATATCAGCACCCTGCACTTCAAAGAAAGGATGGGGAGCCACAGTAATTTTGAGATATAAGTTACCGCCATTGATACCCTGATTGCGCAACCGAATGCGCTGGCCATCGACCATGTGGGGCGGCATATCGACTTCAAGCGATCGCCCATCTTCGAGACGAATCCGTTCTCGCCCACCGCGATAGGCTTTTTCCAGGGGCAGGGTGAGACGTGCTTCCACATCCCGTTTGGCAGGGGATTTTGGGGTAGCCACTTTGGTTGTTTTTGTGGTGCCGGGGCGAAAATCTTCGTAGCTATTGCTCCGAACCCGGGCGGTGGTCTGCTGTCGGTCTTTCGGCCCAAAGGGATTGACACTGCCAATATTGGCGAACTGACTAAAATCGTTGCGCTGGGGTCGATTGGTGCGATTAAAACCAGGGCGACTGTATTTTCCCCCCATGGCCCGGGTGAACTGGTCATACTGCGATCGCCGCCCATCATCGGACAGCACTTCGTAGGCCTCGTTGAGATCCTTAAACTTTTCTTCTGCTACCTTATCCCCTGGGTTGACATCCGGATGATAGCGCCGCGCTAACCGTCGAAAGGAGCGCTTAATCTCATCACTAGAGGCATTACGAGGAACGCCTAAAATTTCATAATAGTTACGCAAATTGTTCATATTTAGGCGACAGAGTGAGGAATTCTCTCCTTAGATAATGGCGCACTGTTCCCAGATGTGATGTTTATTATGCCGGAATTACGAAGTAAAACAACTGTCTAGAACCATTCATCGTCCTCGTCCCAATCATTTTCGTAGGGGATATTGCGCCCTTGGCCTTGGCTGTAATACTTGCGGGAGACGTTCCGTTGTTCGTAGGGATCGCGACTGGTGGGTCGCGGTGGTCGAGAAGCGGGCGGTTCCACGGGACGACGGGGGGCAGTACCATTCCCATAGCGGTCATCTAGTGGGCGATCGCCCCCATAATTTTGGCGCGGTTGGGCAGCCCCATAGTCATAATTGCGGGTCGGTTGCGGTCTTTGGGGTGGCCGGGGGGCATAGTCATAGTTGCGTTGGGGTGGTGGCGCATCATAGCCCCGCTGGGGTGGGTAACCAGCCCCTGGTCGGTAGTTAGAACGGGAATCATAGTACAAATCATCCTCATCATCACCGATCAAGGTTTTCTTAATCGTGTCAAAGAAAGAATCATCTTCCCCTTGGTCATACTGGAGGCGTACCTCGCGGTTAAGCTCATACAACGCATCCTGTAAATCCGCCTGGGCGCGATCCAAACGGCGATCATCATTTTGTTTGAGGCTCTCTAAAATTTCCTGGGACAAACTCTCAATGCGGCGACGATAGTAGCTCGCAAACTGACTACCAAAATCAAGGGTGACTTCCTTCAATCTGCGTTGGGCTTGATCCGTTAAAGCTTTGGCCCGGTTGCGCTTTTCAACCTTCTCCCGTCGCTCTCGATCCTCTTGGGCAAATTGCTCTGCATCCCGCATCATCCGGTTCACTTCACTATCTGTCAAGGTGGAGGAACCCTGGATTGTAATGCTTTGTTCCCGGCCGGTGGTTTTATCCCGGGCCGACACCTGCAAAATACCATTGGCATCAATATCAAAGGATACCTGTACCTGGGGAATCCCACGGGGCGCTGGCGGAATTCCCGTTAACTTAAAGCGACCGAGGGATTTATTTCCCTGGGCCATTTCCCGTTCCCCCTGAACCACATGAATCTCGACGACGGTTTGGTTATTTTCTCCCGTCGAAAAAATATCCGAACGCCGCACCGGAATCGTCGTATTCCGGGGAATCAGCTTTTTCGTCACCCCACCGATGGTTTCTAACCCAAGGGACAAAGGCGTCACATCAAGCAGCAAAATATCTTTGACTTCTCCGCCGAGGATCCCCGCTTGGATCGCCGCTCCCACTGCCACTACTTCATCGGGGTTGACGTTTTGATTGGGTTCGCGGTCAATGAAACTCCGTACGAGACCCTGCACGAGGGGAATACGGGTAGAACCCCCCACAAGAACTACTTCTCGAATTTGCACAGGACTAATGCCTGCATCCTGGAGGGCACGTTTAATGGGGCGACGCAAACGACTGATCAATTCTCCGCAAAGGCTCTCAAAGGTGGCACGGTCGAGTTGGGTTTCGAGGTGCTTCGGGCCCTCCTCGGTGGCGGTAATAAAGGGAAGATTGATCTCAGTGACGGTGACCCCAGACAGTTCAATTTTGGCTTTTTCGGCAGCTTCCGTGAGTCGTTGGAGGGATTGGCGGTCTTTGCGCAGATCAATATTTTCCGCTTCGAGGAATTTTTCAGCGAGCCAATCAACAATTTTTTTATCGAAATCGTTCCCACCAAGCTGGGTATCGCCACTGGTGGCTTTCACTTCAAAAACGCCATCCCCCACTTCTAGGACGGAGACATCGAATGTCCCGCCCCCCAGGTCAAAGACGAGGATGGAGGAACTGCCTTGTTGTTCCAAGCCATAGGCAAGGGCGGCGGCGGTGGGTTCGTTGATAATCCGCAGGACTTCAAGACCGGCAATACGTCCGGCATCACGGGTTGCCTGGCGTTGGGCATCGTTGAAGTAGGCAGGTACGGTGATCACGGCGCCTGTGACGGGTTCACCGAGGTAACGTTCGGCTTCGTCGGCAAGGCGGCGAATAATTTTGGCAGAAATTTCTTCGGGGGCGAATTCTTGACGGAGACGGGGACAACGAATTTTGACGGTATCGGTTTCGGTGCGGCGGATGGTATAGGGGACTTGTTTGGATTCGGGGGTGAGTTCGCTGTAGCGGCGACCCATGAAACGTTTGACGCCGTAGTAAGTGTTTTGGGGGTTGAGTACGGCTTGACGGCGCGCCATTTGGCCGACGAGGAGTTCGCCATCTTTGTTAAAGCCAACGACGGAGGGGGTGGTTCTGGCTCCTTCGGAATTTGCAATGACAAGGGGTTTGCCGCCTTCCATCACTGCAACGACGGAATTTGTGGTTCCTAGATCGATGCCGACTACTCTACCCATGCGTTTTTTGATTCTCCTTGGTGTGGCCCGACAATCTATATATATTAGGTTGCGCCACGATTGTTAACAATATTTGCCCTTTATTTTATCGGAGCGATTGGGGAATTTCAGAGCTGACCTTGGAGGCTTTCGAGAATTTTGAGGGCTTGGGTTTGGTTTGTGGCTTGGTTTTGCTGCTCAAAAAGGGAGACAGCTTGGGTCATATCGGCGATCGCCTGTTCGAGATTATCGAGTTTGTAGTGGGTAATGGCGCGGTTGTAGTAGGCTTCGGCGAATTCAGGATTGCCAGTAATGCTAGCGGTGTAGTCCTGGAGGGCGGCGGTGTGATTTTCAAAACGGTTGTGGGCCAGGGCGCGATTATAGTAGGCCTTGAAATAGTTGGGCCGGAGGGTCAGGGCTGCATTGTAGTCGGCGATCGCCTTGGCATGGTAACCGTTGGCGAGTTCGGTTTGGTTGGCGTTGCGGGCCTGGAGCGCGAGATCGTCGTAGGCGTTGCCCCGGTTAATGAAAAAATCTGGATTGTTATTTTTGAGGATAATCGCTTGGTCACAATCGGCGATCGCCTGTTCATAGTTGTCGAGCAAATAGGCAGCGTAACAGCGGTTCCCGTAGGCGTCGGCAAATTCGGGTTTGAGCTGGATCGCCTGGCTATAGTCATCGTAGGCGGCCTGGTATTCCCCCAGGACATGGTAGCTGTAGCCGCGATTGTAGTAGGCGTCGGGGTCGGATTCGTCGAGGTTAATGGCCGCTGAAAATTCGGCGATCGCCCCTTCAAAATTCCCTTGGGTGAGGGCATCGACCCCCGCGTTATACCGTTGGATCGCGTTGGCGGCGTTATTGCTTGTTTCAGGGGCGGTCTGGGACAGTCCGGGGGTGCCGGAGCCGAGGAGAAGGACTGTTCCCAAAAGGATCCAAGGGGTGCTGCTGTTCATGGGAATTTTCGTTCGGGGCTGCGCATAGTTACCTAGTTCCATCTTAGAGGGCTATGACAGCGTTAAGTTCCCGTCCTTAAGACTTTGCATTAGTTTGATGATTGGTGGCGATCGCCTAACTTACCGCATTCCCACACATTTGCCATGGTGAATAAGCAAAATTACAATTCGATGTCTTCGTAAATATCGGCTAGGGCCAGATCGCAGTCGATGGAAACAAGGTGAATCACTTCATCAATGGCCGTATATTCCGTGAGGCTCCATTGTTTCGGGCCTTGGCGATGGTAATGCTCCACAAATAACTGCTCCGGTTCGATGAGCAGATAGTCTTGAAACTCTGGGATAGAGCGATAATAATGGAACTTTTCGCTGCGGTCATAGTTTTTTGTCGCAGGGGAAAGCACTTCGGCAATGAGGCAGGCATTTAAAACGGTATCTTTTCGCCCCTCCTGCAATACCAAGGGCTTGCCAGTGACCATCACATCGGGATAGGTATAAATTTGCTGGGAGGGAATCCAGAGTCGCTGATCAACGTGAAAAACTCGATAGGGACTTTTTTTGAGCCTTAGTTTTAAAGCAATATATAAATTGCCACTAACTTCATTGTGAATAGGTGTCCCACCAGCCATGGGTTTAATCACTCCTTGGATATATTCGTGGCGATCGCTTGCCTGTTCCTCTTGGGCTAAATAGGCTTCGGGGGAAATGGGTTTTGCCAATGTTTGTGGGGTCATAGTTTTTTCTCACCTGGGGCTTTACCGCTTGCCTTGCCTTCAAGCTAACATAAGTTTTTCGCGCAGATTGCCTTAGCGATTAGGATTTGGTGTTGCTTTGGTCGTCGGGTGATTCCTTTGATTTGAAGACGGTCATGATGCCTTTGTCATAGTTGGAGGCGATCGCCAAAAAAGCGCCCCCCAAAATGTAGAAAGGCAAGGGCACAAAAAATCCTTTGATTAGCTGAAAAATTTGCACTGCGATAAACAGGACGACAACACTCGTTAACCAAACTTGCATTTGTTTTTCTCCTCAAATCCCAACAGTCTAGGTAATTTTTAGCGCATCCAGGTTGGCGATCGCCAGAAATCTTGCTCAAGTGGCCCGCAGATCGCGGCGTTGCAAATATCCCCTCGGAGTATTCAAACTGCCGGGTAAAGTGCCGTGATCAACCACAGTCAGGCGATCCATGTTGTAGGTGGTGTAGCGCAAGTTTGTGCCGCCCCTGGGAATATCAATCATCGTGAGGCTCCGGTAAGGGGAAAGATTGCCTTGAACTAGAGAACGCGGCCCATCTCCTAAAGCACCTGTATGGAGCAGTTCCAATTGCCCCCGGTGAGCGGGATAGTAAGCGTGTTGGTGACCGCTGATGTAGGTGTGGACGTTGTATTTTTCGAGCAGAGCCTGGAGGCGATCGCCATCATGGAGATAATTTCCTGGCTCTGAGCGGCTGCCCGAAGCGACAGGATAGAGGGATAAATGCCCTAGGGCGAACCGTAAACGACTCCGTTGAGCTTGGTCACTGGCGAGACTGGCTTCGATCCAAGCCAACTGTGCTGGACTAATGCGGGCGGTGGAAGCATCCCACACAGAGTAAAAAATATTGTCTTGGGTAAAGCTGTAATAGAAAGGAAAATGACGACGGTCAACAAAGTCTAGGGTCGGGGTATGGGCAGGGTTGCGCCAATATTGACTGGCCGCCTGACGATCTGCGGCAAAGGCGTATTGTCCATTGCGCAGGGAGCCGGAAGCATCGTGGTTCCCGAGGGTGAAGGCGAAGGGAATGTTTGCTTGGCGCAGGGGTTGGGCAATGTATCGTTCAAAGGCTTGCCACATGGAGGTGAGCTGGGCTGGGGTGAGGCTGCTTTTTTGGCCTGCGACCATATCGCCCGCACAGAGCACTAGATCCGGTTGCCAATCGGGAATCAAGGCGATCGCCCGTTTCACTTGGGACAGATAATCCGTGGAACCATAGGCACTGTTCAGGTCGCTAATCACAACCAGGCGCGTCTCCCCTGGGGCTGGGGCATTAAGTGCAGTCGGTGCAGAATTAGCGATCGCCTGAGATTTTGCAATAATCCCACGCGAAATAAGTACACTCCCTAGGGCCAAGCCCCCATAGGTTAAAAACTGTCGTCGATTCCCGTGCATTGGTTTTAGCCCCGCAAAATTTTCACTTCATCGAGGTTGGCGATCGCCACATCCGCTGTTTCTAGGTGCGCTTGGGTAGCATCTCCCCAACAAATTCCCACGGTGCCCGCGGCCCCTGCCGCCTTGGCCATTTGAATATCCCCTGGGGCATCGCCCACCATCAGGGTTCGACTCGGCTCAGTTCCCAGGGTTGCACAGGCTTTGAGGAATAACGCGGGGTCGGGTTTGAGGCCAAATTCTGCCCCCATTTCCAGTTGGATGTAATCTTGCAACTGGTAAGTTTTGACGAAAATTTCCACGTTGGCGGTGCTGTCCATGGAGAGAATCCCCAGTTTCAAACCTGCATCGTGGCAAAATTTCAGCACCTCTAGGCTCCCGGCAAACAATGGTGATGTATGACTGCGATCACCCAACATCTGTTCCGCTTCCGCAAAGGCTTTTTTGGCAATATCGAGGGCTTCAAACCAACTGCGCCCGGTTTCGGCAATGTAGGCGGCGGCGGCGATCGCATTTTCTGGGTGACTGCCCACCGCCATTAGTCCCGTTGGGTCGAGTACCCCATCCACCATCCCGAAGGCCATCAGCAGCGGTTCCCCCACTCCTGGAATTTGGGCATCGATCAACCGGGCGCGTTTTTGGGCCAGTTCCCGCAGATAGTTCTGGGAGTCGGCGAGGGTGCCATCTTTATCAAAAATGATTCCCGTAATGTTTTCAAAAAGGCGATCGCCCACTTGCACTGTAATCATCGTAAATGCCACTAATCCGTTGCCAAGGTCAATAACATTTTAGGTGCCGACGGTGAGCCGATATTTTAAACTGAGCAGACTCAGCCAGAGGGAAGGGTATTTTTCCGATAGCCAAGCTTCCGAGTTTTCGAGCCACTGGGGTAACCAACCCATTAACAGTAGACTCAACACCGCATCAAAACTAAAGGCAAAGTAAGCACCGACCCAGCGGATAAAGTCCTTCGCCCCAGCCATTTGCCAAATCCACACCAGCAACGCCGGGTTTTGGCGGGCCGCAACCAGGGCTAGCTTATTGAACATCAGCCAACTGGTGCGGTCTTTAATAAAGGTCTCGGCCACCTCTGGGGAGGAATCTGCTAACAGCCCAAAGAAGGTGTTTAACATGGCATTGATCCGTTGGGGCGGTAACTTCATCCCCGTCGGCACCATCATCCCCTTAGAAAAGAGCCAAGTCACCGCAATATTACTTTGGTAGGCGCGGATCTTGCTCAAATTCTGCTGGTCAAGGAGATCTTTTTGGAGAGCAATATCCAGGAGCTTCGTCAGACGGTCTAAATTGCGTACCAGGGAACCAAACCCCGTAAAGACCAACGGAGACTGGAGGGAGGCCGCATCCCCAATGGCGAGGAGTCGATCAAAGGCCACTTGGCGATCGCCTGCGCCCACATTGAAATAACCCGGAATATAACCAAACGTCGCCTTCTCAAAGGTGAGTTGGGCCATGTCACAGCGGCGGTACTCCGGCAAAATGCTGAAAAAGTCTTCGTACATTTCCAACAAAGACCCCGGATTCTCCGGGTTTACCTCGTGGTAATGGAACAGATAAATCGTCATCTCGTCCCCTTGACCCGGAAACAATTCCCAAATTAACTGTCTGCCCCGGGAAATATCCCCATGGGAATTTAAAACATCCCCATATTCGCTATCCCACACCGCCGGGTCAAACCCCTTCACCACGGCTCCCACCGTCGGACAAACGCTATCAAAAGGACGTCCCTGGTTCAACTGCGCCGCAATGGGAGAAGCCGTCCCCATTGCATCCATCAGCAGCCGCGCCTGAACAATTTTTTCGTCTCCGGTCACCAATGATTTCGTGAAAATCTGCGCCCGTTCCCGGCCAATATCTGCCCGGATAAATTCCGTCTGATCCCAAATTTCGCCCCCAGCAGCCCGTAATTTTTCACCACATTTTTCGAGCAACAGTTCCGAAGCTACGGCAATATTCAGCACCGTCGGCGTGTAGAGAATATTCGCCTTGAGGTGGGATGGATTATTCCCATCGAAAAACTTGTTAAACCCATTTTTATATTCACGGGCAACTAAGGTTTCAATTTCTGTTTCATCAAACAAGCCCAGATTAATCAGACTTTGGAGTTCACTGCGGGAAATATTCCACTCCCGGTTCATCCGCCCAAAGGGCAACCGCTCAATTAGCAACACCTTGTAACCCAGTCGTGCCATAACAGCAGCATGAATCACCCCTAAAGCGCCACCAATGTAAACCAAGTCATATTGGGCGAACTGGGGATCGGCGGGCTGATTTTTTTCAAAAATAACGGGTTGGGGCGCTTGGGGATTTTTCACCGTTTCTCGCCAGCGTTTTTCCCACCAATAGGCCCGCTGCAAGTCAAACTCTCCCTGGGGAAATTTCTGGAAATATTCGACTGTTTTCGGATAATCTGCGGCCAAAGCGTCAAAAATGGATTGGCCTGGTTGAATTTCAGGGGGGGCTGGGTACTGATTGGGGAAAGCCTGTTCTAAATCTGATTTGAGTTGGCGACAAAGACTCTGGGGCTGGGGAAATCCTGACGCCCAGGCAAATACTTTTAAGTAGGTGGTACGCTGCACATTCCAGGTGAAAATCGAGAGTTTGGCCCCATTGGCGACTAGGCGAATGCCTGTGGGGGTCTGCTGCTTCTCTCCGTGCCGGGGTTGCCAACTGGTCTGTAGCCAATGACAAACTTTGTCAGTGTCGGGGGTAGGGACTTCGAGATAAAGCAGTTCTTCCATGGAAATTACAGATGGGTGAGGGGTGATGTCGCTCTGGATTATCATACCCGCTTTGATTTGCCCAAGGGAGAGGCCTTAGGATCGACAAAACAGCGTTGGGTTCGTAATTTTTCTTATAAAAACTTAACCTTGTTAAAATAGAATTGATCATTTATTCAACACAGGAGGGTTCATGGCTAATATCACCTACGTTCCGGCAAATAAGGACGTGATTGCGGCAGATGGTGCAAATTTACGGGAAAAAGCCCTGCAAAATGGCGTGGATTTGTACACTTTCGGCGGAAAATTGATGAATTGCGGTGGTGTTGGCCAATGCGGAACCTGCATTGTCGAGATTCTGGAGGGGATGGAAAACCTGTCGCCCAAGACTGATTTTGAGAAGCGGCGTCTCAAGCGTAAGCCCCCCAGCTATCGCCTTGCTTGCCAAACCTTGGCCCATGGGGATGTTGTTGTAAAAACCAAACCCTAAGGGCAGCCTCTTTGGTTTTTTGTTTAGGAAGATATTCTTTGGGAATCCCCGTGGCGATCGCCCCTGGTAAGGAGCTAGAGGTGATATTCTTGATATCATTGTGATCTAGCTCGATGAAGAGGCGATTATTCAATGCAAGTTAACGATCTCGGTTTCATTGCAACGATTCTTTTTGTACTCGTACCCACCGTTTTTTTGTTGATCCTTTATATCCAGACCAACAAAACGGCTTCCTAAGAAAAACCATTTTAAAAAAACACGATAAAAAACAATGGGGGACAGATCCTTGGCGATCGCCCCCTTTTTTATGGCTGTGAATCGGTTTTCTTTTTAGCTGGCATCAGTCCGAGCTAAGAGCACAGGACAAGGCGCATTGACCCGCACATAGTCCGATAGAGACGTGCCCAGCAAGCGATCTAGGTCAGGCATACTCTTAGCAATGGAAGGACGGCGATCTGGGGAACCTAGGATTAACAAGTCAATGTTTTGGTCTTTGGCGACATTACAGATCGTGGCCCCAGGACGACCCCCAACGACTAACGTTTTGTACGCAATGCCCATTTGTTTAGCCCGTTGAATCGCTGGGGCGAGGGCCGGATTCGCGTCCATTTCTGCTTGGGAAAGGGAAAGATTCCCTGGTAAATCAGGGTTAACCCGCAGGAGCAGCAGTTCGCAGCCACCATAATCCCGCAGCATTTGCAGGGCTAGATCCAAACCATACATTGCTGCATCGGATTTATCGATGGCGACCATGACTTTTTTGACTGTGCGCACATAGATGTCATCCTTAACCAGGAGCATCGGGCGATTGGTGAGCTGGAAGACGTATTGACTCACAGAATTAGCGAGGATCGACTGTAGCCGTTTGAGTCCCCGGGAGCCCATCAGAATTAGGTCGGCATCAATCTCATCGGCGACTTTGCAGACCACGTCTTTAGGGTCCCCTTGGCGCAGAATGGTGTTAACGTTGCCAGGATCGAGCTTGAGGTCTTGGATCGCTTGGGCGAGGAGCTTACCACCGGTTTCGTAGCCTTTTTGTTCGATGTCGGGAGTCAGCTCTTCCTTCACAACATGGAGAATATTAATGCTAGTGTCTTTGAAGGCAGGGAGCTTGAGCAAGTTTTTCAACATATCCTGGACTTGCCCAGTGCCAGAATCAGCGAAGAGAATTTTTCTAATCATGGGACGACTGTTAACGGGGTTTTTCAAATGGGCTTTTATCCCTAGGATCCAGCATACTCCCTTCTGAGGGCGGGAAATTTTAAGGCTTATTACATAATGGAAGTTGATTTTTTTACGGAATTTTCACCACGATGGATTTGATGCGATCGCTGCCCATTGGGTTATATCTGGAGCAGCCCCAAACCTGGCTCCACCGACTAGACCCTCGGGTAAAACTCGCTTGGTTGATGAGTTTTTTGATTGGGCCGATTTTGGCGAACAACCTGTGGCGCTTGGGTTTGGTGGGGTTATTAATCGCGATCACCCTAACGGCATTAATTCCCCTGCGGGTCTGGAAACAACAGATGGGGTTGCTATTAATTTTTTGTTTGGTGTTGTTTGGGGTTACGTTAATCACCCCCGATGGCTTGGTGCTTGATCATCAGCCCCGTTTACCGGCAGAGGATCTAGATATTCAGCAAAACTATGAATATGTGGTGTGGCAGTTTAAATTTATCTCCGTCACGCGCCTCAAACTCGATCTGGGCATTAAGCTCAGTACACAAATTTTCACGTTGCTCTACAGCACCAATCTGTATCTGTTGACCACGGCAGCGGAAGAAATTACCACGGGTTTAGAGTTTCTCCTGGGGCCCCTGCGCCGACTCAAGGTTCCGGTGACAGAAATTTTGCTCACCCTGACCCTCTCACTCCGATTTATTCCCCTTGTGTTAGAGGAAATTCAGAATTTAACGCGTTCAGTCCGCACAAGGGCGATCGCCTGGAAGACCCTAGGGTTCAAACAGAGTGCTCAACTGTGGCTGATGGTCTCCGAAAAACTCCTCGAAAATCTCCTAATGCGGGCTGAACAAATGGCGACGGCGATGGATATCCGGGGCTTCACCAGTCCAAACCAGCACCTTGTCCGTTGGCATCAACTGCGCTTCCACCGTTGGGATTGGCTGATCCTTGTGTTGCTGCTGCCCTTTTGGTCATTGCGCTTCCTCTGGGGCTAGTTAGTAACGAATCCGTGGGTCGATCAACGCATTCACAATATCAATCACCAGACTGACCACCACCACAATCGCCCCGAAAAACACCATAATCCCCTGTACCGTTGGATAATCCCGCAGGGAAATTGCCTCATAAAGACGATTCCCCAAACCTGGCCAGGAAAATGTCACTTCCGTTAAAACCGCTCCTCCCAACAAAGCCGCGAAGGTTAAACCCAAGACCGTGATTACCGGAATGAGCGCATTTTTCAGGGCATGGTTCCAGAGAATTTTTCGTTCAGGAATACCCCTGGCCCGCGCCGCTTCGACATAATCCGACTGCAACGTTTGGCGCAGATTAACCCGCACAATGCGCTCAAAAATACCACTCAAGAGAATTCCCAACGTACAGCAGGGCAACACCAAATAATACAAAGCCGTTCTGAGTTGCAAAAAACTTCCCGTGAGCAGACTATCGAGGGTATAGAGGCCCGACAAGGTGGGCGGTGGGGGCACATCCAACGGAAAGCGTGTCCCCAGGGGAAACCACCCCAACTGCACCGAAAAAATGAGTTGTACCACCATTCCCATCCAGAACAAAGGCAGTGCGTAGGTGATAATCCCGAATAATCGCCCGCCCACATCAAACCAAGTGCCTTGGCGGGAGGCCGCGAGCATCCCCACGCCAGCTCCCACCACCACCGCAACAATCATGCCAAACAAGGTTAATTCTACGGTTGCGGGAAAATGCTGCTGAATCACCTCCCACACCGGTAAGCCGCGACTGGTGAGGGATGTTCCTAAGTCAAATTGCAATAGGCTGCCGAGGTAACGGACATACTGCAACCAGAGGGGCAGATCTAAGCCTAGTTGTTCCCGGAGTAGGGCCTTGGTCGCTTCAGGGGCACGGTTGCCGAGGATTGCATCAGCGGGATCGCCTGGGGTGGCCCGGAGTAGTAGAAAAACGACAGTGATAATGGTTAACAACATCAAGGGAGCCAGGAGCAGACGCACCAAGATGTAGTACTGGAGAGCTTTACTGCGGGAAGCCATGGGCAATGGGTGGGGAGAGATAGAACTGGAAAAATTATAGGAAACTGCGGTCGTTCCCCAGAAAAATTATTCTGGGCTAGTGAGGGGAATTAACGTTATGACAGACGGTAGAGTTGGGGAACTAGGTTACAATACAGTCTCGAAATTTTCTGCAATTTCGGCACAAATCTTTCTCTTTCATCATTGCGATCAGACCTATGGGCAACAGCTTCGGACATTTATTTCGGATTACAACCTACGGTGAATCCCATGGGGGTGGCGTTGGCGTCGTGATTGATGGTTGTCCGCCCCTCGTGGAAATTTCTGAAGCGGAAATCCAGGCGGAATTAGACCGCCGTCGTCCGGGCCAAAGTCGCATTACAACCCCCCGGAACGAAGCCGACCGCTGTGAGATTATGTCTGGGGTCTTTGATGGGAAAACAACGGGAACGCCCATTTCAATTTTGGTGCGCAATAAAGATCAACGCTCCAAGGATTATTCGGAGATGAAGGAAAAATATCGCCCTTCCCACGCGGATTTTACCTATGATGCGAAGTATGGCATTCGCAACTATGAAGGGGGTGGTCGCTCTTCGGCAAGGGAAACTATCGGTCGGGTAGCAGCTGGGGCGATCGCCAAAAAAATCCTCCAGCAGGTGGCCGGGGTAGAAATTATCGGCTATGTCAAGCGGATCAAAGACTGTGAAGCCGTTGATATTGACCCGAATCAAGTCACCCTTGCGCAAGTAGAAAGCAATATTGTTCGTTGTCCCGATGCGGCGGCGGCGGAAAAAATGATTGCCCTGATCGATGAGATTCGCAAGCAAAAGGATTCCATCGGGGGGGTGGTTGAATGTGTGGCTCGCAATGTCCCTGTCGGCCTGGGGATGCCTGTATTTGATAAGCTCGAGGCAGATTTAGCCAAAGGGGCCATGTCGCTCCCAGCCAGCAAAGGCTTTGAAATTGGTTCTGGCTTTGCGGGGACTTTGCTCACGGGCCAAGAACACAACGATGAATTTACCGTGGATGACCAGGGCCAGATCCGCACTAAAACCAACCGTTCTGGGGGGATCCAAGGGGGTATTTCCAACGGCGAAAACATTGTCCTGCGGGTCGCCTTTAAACCCACTGCAACCATTGGGAAAGAACAACAGACAGCGACGCGAGCCGGTGAAGAAGCAACCCTCGCCGCGAAAGGCCGCCATGATCCCTGCGTGTTACCCCGTGCCGTACCGATGGTGGAAGCGATGGTCGCCCTCGTGCTGTGTGATCATCTCTTGCGGCACCAAGGGCAGTGTCGCACACTCAGCTAACGAAACCACAAGAGCCAAATGGGCAGTGTTCCCAACAAAAGTAGGGTGCCAGTGGCCAGAGAACTAACGGCTAACTGGCGATCGAGGGCATAGGTTTCGCTGACGATCAGGGTGGCAAAGGCGGGCGGCATCGCGATCTGCAACACCAACACTAGACAAATAACGTTGGGCAAATTGAAAAAAGGCAAGATCAAGCCGAACAGAAACGGGGCGATCGCCATTTTGATCAAAAGACTACTGCGCACTGGCGGTATTTCTTGGCCCGGTTCCAATTCCCCCAGGCGCATCCCGATCAAGATGATCGCCAAACCAATGACTACCCAGGAAGCGATTTCTAGACCCCATTCTAAAGGTTCCGGAAAAACGAGCGGCTTACAGGCCAACCCCAACACCAAACTCCAGAGGGAAGGGTTGATGCCCACCTGGGTACCCATATTTTTCAGGCGCGTCCCCCAAGTTTGATTTTCCCCCTGGCCGTAGTAGGTGGCCACCATCACCCCGACCCCATAGCCCCACAACAGACTGCCCAGTAAGTCGTAGAACAAAGCCCAGGCGAAGGTTTCTGGCCCGGCGATCGCCAAACTGATCGGATAGCCCAGATAGCCCGTATTACCAATGCTCGAAACCAATAGGAAACTGCCCTGGGAGGGGAGCGATAAATCGGGGGTACGGTAACGCAACCAGAGCCAAGCCACCCCAAAACAGAGTCCCATTGCCAACCAAGCAACGACCGGCGCAAACCAGAGAGTGCCTGTCAAATCCACCTGGCGCACAAAGCCAAACACACTCAAGGGAATGCCAAACCAAAACAGACCTTTGCCCAGATTGCGCCCCAGGGATGCAGGGAGATATTTCCCCAGGAGCCAACCGCCCCCAATGCCGAGCCCCAACTTGCCGTAGATGAGCGCCAATTGCAGCAGCAATTCTGCCATAAAGTCCCTAACCTTTGATCCTTGTTTGAGCCTAACACCAGATGATGATTTTGCCGGAGAACTTCCCCATTGCGAAGAAAGCAACATAAGATAGAACCACAAAATATTTAGGGAGTGCAGCGGTAGGAATTGAGCGTGTCCGAAGAATTTGATGACCTCTCTGTCCTGGATGACATTGATATTCCTGAGGTCGTGCGGGATGAAGATCCAGAACAAAGCGAAAAAACCACAGGATCTAACCCCAAGCAACGCCTCTTGTTGGGGTTGGGGGGAATCCTCATTGTCGGGTTCGGGGCGATCGCCTCGCGCCAGTTTTTCCAGGCCACCCCAGATCCCGTTGTGCCAGAGGATCTTGCCAGCGATGTTTCTCCGTCCGAATCAGGCAGCAATGATACCGAAACCAGCGAACAAATTCTCGGTCATTTTCCCTACCCCGAAGCCGAGGTCAGTGAACTGGTCGCCGTCAGTGCCAATGGTCGCTTGAAATTACGCCCCGCCGCTGCTGAAAAATTTCTTCAAATGCAGGCTGATGCCAGACAAGCCGGGATCAACTTAGCCTTACTTTCTGCCTTTCGCACCATCGAAGAGCAACAATATTTATTTTTTGACATTAAAGAGCAGCGCGCCCAGGACACCACCAAACGGGCCGAGGTGAGTGCCCCCCCCCGCTACAGTGAACACCATACAGGCTACGCTATCGATCTAGGGGATGGAAATTTGCCAGCGACCCACCTCCAGGAAAACTTTGAAAATACAGCGGCGTTTCAGTGGCTCCAAAATAATGCCGCCCGTTATAGTTTTGAGTTGTCTTTCCCGCGAGATAATCCCCAGGGCATCGCCTACGAGCCTTGGCATTGGCGCTTTGTGGGGGATCAAGATAGTCTGGAAACGTTTTACAAATCCCGCAATTTGAATCCGTAGCCCTTTTCTTGGGAAACGATTGGGAGAGAAAAAGGTGATGGGCGTACATTTTCAGAGGAACATTAGATCATGGTAGAAACCCTCGATCAACAGCGTTGGTGGGTACAACGGTGGCTAGAATTACTGGATTCTTACCGCTTTAAAAAACGTCTCGAACGGGCGCGTATCTATGCGAAAGCGGGTAATGTGCTGCAAATTGATTTCGTCGAAGCCCAGGCGATCGCCCTCGTGCAGGGGAGCGAACCAGAACCCTACCGCGTTTCTTTAAAACTAGACCCCTTTAGTGACGAAGCTTGGGGCTATGTGGTGGAAAGTTTAGCCCAAAAGGCGCTCTTTTCGGCCCAACTGCTAGCCGGGGAAATGCCGGCGGCCATTGAGCAGGTCTTCACGGCAAATGGTTTGAATTTGTTTCCCTTTACCCTGGCAGATATCCACTCCCGCTGTACTTGCCCCGATAAAGCCAACCCCTGTAAACACATTGGCGCGGTTTATTATCAACTCGGCGATCGCTTTAACGAAGATCCCTTTGTGATTTTTCAACTGCGGGGCCGCACCAAGCAACAAATCCTCGATGCACTCCGGGACTACCGACGGCAACATTTCGCCACGGCAACTGCGACCAATTTACCCAGCCATGATCAAGCAGAAATTGAAACATCCCAACCGCAACAGAACCCGGAAACTATTGATATTAAACAGTTCTGGCAATATGACCATCCCCTCGATCCAGATTTGGTTGTGATTACGCCGCCCACCGATGGCACCACGAGCCTCGATCTTTTGGGGGCGATTGCCCTTAATCCAGAGGATGCCCAAGCTTTCCAAAGTTACCTCAATTATGTCTATGGCATGGCCAGTCAAAAGGGGTTAATGCAGGCCTTACAGGGGTTGAATGTGAGCGAATCAGCCTAAATCCAGAAAAATTCGCTAAAATCAAAAGCCGATTGCCTTGAAATACAGCAAAAAGGTCACAATCGATCTGTTTTTTTAGTGGTTTTGCCTGGAGTGTATTGAAATTATGTGGATTATTTCCTTTGTGATTGGTTGTGGTGTTGGTGCGGGGGCGTTTTACCTCGTCAAAAAAGATGACCTGAATCGGCTGGGCACTTTAGAAACGGAACTGAGTCAACTACGACGGGATCTACAAACCAGCGAAACCAACCACGAGCAACGGTTGCGGGAGGCGATCGCCACCTTACAGCAAGAGTATCAAGGCAAAATTGCCACCCTGGAAACGCAACTTGCCGCCGCAAAAAATCCGGCCCCGGCAGAAACAGCAAGCTTGAAGGATCACACCGTCCCGGATACCCTAGAACCGCCGATCCTGGCCGCCACCATCCAACCCCGCACCGACTCTACCCCCGTCTTGGTAAGTAGCCCCAGTGGTAAACCCTGCATTCCGCCAATTCTCGCCCAAGGGGTGACGTTTCAAACTGTCGCAGCGGCGATCGCCTCCTTTGAACCCCCAATTCTCGCTGCCGAAATTCACTGTCGCACCGAAACCTCAAGCCCCAGCCTCACCACCCCCAGCGGCAAACCCTGCATTCCGCCGATTCTTGCCCAAGCCTAAACCAATTTCCCCTTGGGGAGATGCCATAGGATAGAGAGAGCTCTTCCCTGGAGAAAGGTCGCAAATACAAAACTGACTTCCCAGGGAAAATATCTAAGCGGCTTGGAAAATAGACCAGAATTGGGCAATCTCAATTTGAAACTGAGAAAATAAATATCCCCCCAAGGCAAAACTCCCCAGGCCCATCCCACTGAGAATGAGGAACACCTGCCACACCCGATAACCGCGAATCTGTAAATCTAAGTGACACAAAATCCCCGCTGAAAGCAACACAAAAAAGCGGACAAATTGCTCTAGCCAACAAATAATCAAGACCGCCGCAAAGGCCCAGGCTAAGACCGATGTAAAGGCCTTAGCATCGGAGCGCAACCAAGTCCCAAATAACAATTGCATGATTCGTAGAGGAGCCACTAAGACCACCATCAAAAGCAGCACAAGTCCCCCGCCAAATCCCCAGGCCATCTTAAAGGCGATCGCCTGGTCAATAGGCCAGAAAAACCATGTCTGATGCCCTAAGAGCCATGCCTGCCACGCGGGAATCATTTCCCCCACCAGCCAACCAAACACCCCATAGGCCAAACAAAAAAGTCCCAAGGAAATCCAAGGAAAACCATAATCTTGGGTTCGTGATGCTGTCATCTCTATTCTTTACCCACGGACAAATCCTGTTACTTGCTAGGATACCCAACAACCATCCTTCCCTGGGGAAGGTGGCTGAACGCCGGAAGGAATTCTCCCTTGAGGGAGGTGGCCGTCAGGCTGGAGGGTGCCATTCTCCCCTTAAGGCTACTGTGTACACACAAGTAGGGTGAACTAAAATGGAGGAGTCGAGAGGCAGGAAATTCCAATGGATAATCCAATCCTGATTCACGCTACACAAATGAGCGGCAGCTCCTTTGGCGACCCTCGCCTAGAAAAAAGGGGGCGGCATTGTATGAAGCGATGCAAGACCATCAATCAGTAAATATCCGCGCCCTGAGCCGAAATCGAGCAGAACAAGTGGGGTACTATCGTTTCCTTGACAACGACAATGTCAGCCTATGTGAGTTGATACAGAGCGTGTCTGACGCCTGCCAACAACAAGTGGGAGGACTCCACGTCCTGGCCATTAGTGATAGCAGTGAGGTTAACCTACAAGCCCATGTAGGACGAATCAACCCAGAAGGATTAGGAGTGGTAGGCAATAACCAAGATGTCGGCTTTTTTATTCACCCGACTTTAATCGTGAACGCCGAAACAGGGTTTCCCCTAGGTCTCAGTAATATCCAAATATGGAGCCGAAAAGCAGTTCGTCCCAATAAGCATCAACGACGTTACCTAAAGCTACCGATTGAAGAGAAAGAATCCTACAAATGGCTACTGTCTGCCGAAGCATCTGAGCCCTGTCTGAAAAACGGGGGAGTGAAACAAGTAACCCATGTGGGCGACCGCGAAAATGACATATATCAAGAATGGGTGCGAGTTCCCAATGACCAAACCCATGTTTTAGTGAGAGCTTGTCGGGACCGTCGCCTCTGGGATGAGCAGCAATCCCTGTATGAATACTTAAGCGCACAGCACTGCGAAGGGACTTATTCGGTGCAGGTAGTGGCAGATTCTCGATTGGGACGTACTGCCCGCGAAGCTTGGTTAGCGGTACGGATGACTCCAGTTCAGATTCAACGGCCAGATACAGTGGAAGCTCAGGATTATCCCGAGAAGGTACAGCTGTATGCCGTAGAAGCAAAGGAAGTCAATCCTCCCGTAGGACAAGACCCCATTCATTGGCGATTGCTTACAACTCATCGGGTCGTCAGTCTAGAGCAAGCTTTACAAGTGATTGAATGGTATCGTTGGCGCTGGCGAATTGAGCAACTTTTTGGCACTTTGAAGCGGTCTGGATTGGATTTAGAATCCACGCAGTTAGAGTCGGTTAGTGCCATTGAACGACTGACAGTTTTAGCTTTGTCCGTGGCCCTAAGGGTGTTGCAGCTTCTAGAGGGTCGAGATGATTCCAGCCTTGTTGCTCAGGTGGTATTTAGTCCTGAAGAGCAGGAATGTCTCAGGCAACTAGCTCCGACATTGCAGGGGAAAACTCAAAAGCAGCAAAATCCTCATGCTTCAGCTTCGTTGTCTTGGGCAACTTGGCTAATTGGCCGTTTAGGAGGATGGTCTGGGTATCGCTCCCAGTCTCCTCCTGGCATCCGAACTTTGTGGAGGGGGCTATACCAGTTTGAATCTATCTTCCATGGATGGAAGCTCGCTCAATCCACACTTGTGTGTACACAGTAGCCCCTTAAGGGGAGTTAGAGGGGTGGCCCTTGAGGGGAGTTAGAGGGGTGGCTCGAAAGCAATAAAAATCAGGGTGCGCAAACAACCCTGATCCCCAACGAAATAATTGAATTGAATTAGACCGCAATCCCAGAACTCAACCCTAGGACATTGCTTGGGTAATGAAGTCAAAATAAGGAGCAGCAATTCTTGCTTCCTCTGAATCAAGCACACCAAGGGCGGCATCCTTGAGGCAGCGAATCGCATCAACCATCCCAGGCACCGGTACACCGAGGGCGTTGTACATTTCCTTCACCCCGATTAAACCAATTCTTTCAATGGGATCTTTGTCGCCAGCGAGGATACCGTAGGTGACCAGACGTAGGTACCAACCGTAGTCCCGCAGACATTGGTTATATTGCTTCGTGGTGGCTGCATTCCCGCCCGAGGTTCGATATTCTGGGTGGATGCTAAACAGTTGCTTTTGGGCTTGGTCAACGATTTTCTTTTCGTTGTCGGCAAGGGCCTCCGCAATGCGGATCCGTACCGCCCCAGTGGCTAAAAAGTTTTTAATCCCCGAGAGTTCACCGCTGCTGGGATAGCGGAGTTCGTCATCGGCTCTCAGGATAACTTGACTAACGACGCTCATATTATTGCTGTTTTAATAAATGGATTCTTGCTTAGTTTAATAGCTTAGACTATTGTCTCACAAGGCATTCGGGCTTTAATGATTGCCCGATAATTTTAAGAAACGTAAACTCTCTCAGGGAAAGTTCTTCCCCAGTATAGGGGTAAATTGCCATTGGCATCGTCTCTTGGACGGTTTGTCCTAGGCCCAACGGATGAGCCGGGGCTCGGTGGCATCATCTAGGTGAGGGTGGTGGGGGAGAATACGTAGGGCCATGCCTTGGTAGCCACTTTTTTTGTATTGCACAACGCCTTGGTAGATTGCTTTTTGGTCGGTGGTCAGGCCCTGGAAGGTCATAGGGTAACTTTCGCCGTTAATGAGTTCGTCCTGGTCATTGATGGTGCCGAGGTAAATTTGCACGGCCAGATCGTCTGGGGTCAGGGCCGCGAGATCGAGGATTGCTTTGACATGGACGGGCTGTTGAATATCGATTTCGGCGGACTCCCCGACATCAAAGGCTTCGACGCGGATGTTGTACCAGGCTTTAAATAGTTGGGATTTCCAATCGGCGAGTTCTTGGACGGCTTGGTAGTGATTGTCGCTGAGTTCAAAATGGCGATCGCTCAATTTAAAATAAGCCTTTTGGGCATAGTCCCGGAGCATCCGCGACGTATTAAACATGGGGCAATTCAGGCGAATCGCTTCCTTCATTTTATTGACCCAGCCTTCGGGGACATCGAAACTGTTGCGCGTATAGAACAGCGGCACAATTTCTTTTTCTAGCAGTTCATACAGGGCACTGGCTTCTACCCGGTCTTGGTAATCTTGATCATCGTAAATTTCCCCGTGGCCGATCGCCCAACCGGTGCGGGTATAGTCGGCCTCATCCCACCAGCCATCAAGGACGCTTAAATTCGGCAAGCCATTCATCGCCGCTTTCATCCCGGAAGTGCCAGAGGCTTCCCGGGGGCGTCGGGGGGTATTAAGCCACACATCGCACCCAGACACCATTTTGCGGGCAATGTGAATATTGTAGTTGGGTAAGAAGACGACGTAATCTTCGAGGCCTTCTTCCTGGACGGTATGGATGATGTTGCGGATTAGTTCTTTCCCCGGAATATCTTTTGGGTGGGCTTTCCCGGCAATGACAAATTGCACTTGACGCTCTGGATTGCCGAGGATAATTTTTTTAATTCGTTCAATGTCATACAAAAAGAGATTAGCCCGTTTGTAGGTGGCAAAGCGACGGGCAAAGCCGATGGTCAGGAGGTTGGGCTTGAGTACCTGGCGGGCTTTGGCGATCGCCGCTTCAGTGGCCCCTTGTTTTTGTAGTTGCTTGGCGAGGTGCTGTCGGATATAAACAACCAAATCGGAGCGTTGACGCTCGTGGTTACGCCACAGTTCTTCGTTGGGAATGGTGCTCACTTTTTCCCAGATATGGCTTTCGGCGGGGGCTTCATCCCAGGTGGGGGCCAGGTAGCGGTCGTAGAGATCTTGGGTGGCGGGGGCGGTGACGCTGCGGGCATGGACACCATTCGTGATCGAGGTAATCCCCACTTCGTCGCGGGGAAAATCAGGCCACAAGCTATGGAACATTTCCCGGGAAACTTGGCCATGGAGTTGACTCACACCATTGATAAAAGCACTGTGTTTGAGGGCAAAGATCGCCATATTAAAGGGCGCTTCTAGATCCCCAGTATTTTCCCGACCCAGGCCCAGGAAGCGGTCTGGGGAGAGGCCAAATTTTTCGGCATAGTGACCCACATAATGCAGGGTTTGCTCCGGGGAAAAGAGATCAAACCCAGCGGACACGGGGGTATGGGTCGTAAACATTTGGGTCGAGAGGGCAAACTGTTGGGCATGGCGGAAGGTTAAGCCCTGCTCTTGCATGAGTTTGCGGATGCGCTCCAGGATCAAAAAGGCGCTGTGGCCTTCGTTCATGTGGTAGACCGTCGGTTTATAGCCTAGTTTTTCGAGCATGCGCACGCCACCGATACCCAGGAGGATCTCTTGGTGGAGCCGGAGATCGCGATCACCTCCATACAGTTCATCGGTAATGTCGTGGTCGTAGGGGTTAGTATTTTGCTCAATGTTGGTATCTAACATATAGAGGGGCACCGTCCCCACATCGATACGCCAAACCCGTGCATAGATCATCCGCCCCGGAAATTCCACCTCAATGATCAGTTCATTTCCCTGGTCATCTTTTTCTAAATGGAGGGGCATATTGTAGAAATCATTGATCGGATATTCTTCCTGTTGCCAGCCGTCATGGTTGAGATACTGGGCGAAATACCCCTCCTGGTACAGTAAACCAACGGCCACTAGGGGTAAACCGAGATCACTGGCGGATTTGAGGTGATCCCCCGCAAGAATCCCCAATCCCCCGGAATAGATCGGTAGGCAGTAGCTGAGGCCATACTCCGCACAGAAATAGGCATAGCATTCTTTCCCTTTGGTTTCGCCCCGTGCTTTGTGGTACCAAGTGTGTTGTTGGAGGTAGTCATCGAGCTGTTCAATGGCCCGTTCCATGTGGGCGATAAAACCGTCATCCTTGGCTAATTCATCGAGGCGGGCTTGGTCAACGCGACCCAACATCGCCACCGGATTGTGGCTCGTCTGCTGCCATAGGTCTGGATCGAGGCGAACAAAGAGACTTTTTGCGGCGACATTCCAATCCCAGTGGATGTTATGGGCGAGGCGGCGTAGGGGTTCCAGGACAGGGGGTAAAACGGCTTTGACCTGAAACTTGTGGGTCGGTTTCATGGGAAAAATCCTTCAACGGACAACGGGATGATCTGTCTTTAATAAATAGCGAATTCCCTTTGATTTTCTGGCGATCGCCCCTGGGGAATTTATAAATCGATAGAACTCCACACATTTCTTCTGAAAGCCCAAGGAGCCGGGGAAATACTAAAAAATCCCGTCAATCGTAGGGAGTTGCGGGAAATACAGGGGAATATATTTAGTTAATTTTGGTACGGAGAGAGAGGGATTCGAACCCTCGGAGCCGCGTACACGACTCGGCACATTAGCAATGTGCTGCTTTCGACCACTCAGCCATCTCTCCTGGCGTGACGATAAATGATTGTAGCAGACCTCCCTAAAAAAAGCTAACCTAAAGTCAGCAATTGTGAAAACGGCGGAATTATGGGTCTTTTTAGCGAAGTTGGGCAGTTTTTTGAGACGCGATTAGAGGAATTTCTCAAGGCACATCCCCAGTTAGAACTCCAGGCGATCGCCGAGCAACTCCAAGAACAAGAACGAGAAGCCAACCGCCTCACCCAGGATCTACAACGGCAACTGACCCAGGTGGAGCAACAGATCGCCCAGGTGGCCCAGGATATCCAACATTGGCACCAGCGGGTACAACAGGCCGAAGCGGGTCGGAGACCGGATCTCGCCAGCGCCGCCAAAGCGAGGGAAGCGGCCCTCCTCCGCCAGGGGAATCAACTCTGGGGCAAGATGCAAGGCACTAAAAAACGCATTGAACAGGCCCAGTCTCTTTTGGTGCAGCTCCAGCAGAAACGCCAGGAAGTGAAGCAAAAAATGGATGAACTGCAAGCGTCTCAAAAAGTAGAGGATGCCTACACCAGCAGTTGGGAAAACTTTAGTGGTACCAATGGCGATCGCCAAACCTACAACAGTGCCACCGATCCCCTCGAAGCTCAGTTCCAAAAGTGGGAAATGGACGAACAAATTCGGCAAATGAAGCAAAAAATGGGCCGCTAGTTTTTCACTAAGTGACTCAGCTTAGAATGAGGAAAATAACGATGATTGCAACACCTAAGTTTCCAGAAAAAATGACTGCTGCGGAATATCTCCAGTGGGAAGAACGGCAGGAACTTCGCTATGAATATATTGATGGTGAAATTATTGCGATGACTGGAGGAACGTTGCCTCACAATGATATTGCAATCAATCTATTAGTTGCTTTGAGAGCACACCTTAAGTCCAGAGGTTGTCGGGTAAATATGTCTGATGTAAAAGTGCAAGGGAAAGCAAATCGGCGTTATTTTTATCCGGATCTGGTGGTCAGTTGTCATCCTGAAGATCTCAAAGCCCGTAAATGGATTCAGTATCCGAAAGTAATTGTTGAAGTTTTATCACCAAGCACTTCAAATTACGATAGCAAAACAAAGCTGAAATATTATCGACAAATGCCTAGTCTAGAGGAATATATTTTGCTTGATTCTGAGCATATTTATGTAGAACTTTATCAACGGCAAACGGGAGAAATGTGGGGATATCGAGATTTTGGTGTTGACGATACGCTGGTGATTCCCAGTATTGAATTTGAGTGGGCAGTAGCAGATATTTATGCTGATGTGATTCTAGCGGCAGAGAATAGTGAATAATTAGGCGATCGCATCGATCAATAAGTCACTATCAAGGGCATTTGATTGTCGAGCTTGATTGGCACGATGAATTCTCTGGTAGGTTTTTTCTAAGCTAACAAGTTCATCATTAATATGTCCTGCGACTTTCAAATAAGAAGAAATCATATTTCCTGGTGGTTCTTTAGAATGCTTTGGTAAACTTCTGATTTGACTGTGTTGATATCGACCAGATTGATTTCAATCTCATCACTAAGGCTTTGTACTGTGTCCATAGCTAACAACGTTTCACTTGGCTCTAGTCCCCATGCAGCAATGTCAATATCTGACCACTGGGTAAATGTTTCTAAATCAAGAATTGAACCGAACAAAGCAACTTTAGAGGCATTGAATTTTTCTTTTAAAATTATTGCTGCTTGCTTGGCTAAATAAAGACTATTTTTCTGATGATTTTTGTTAATCTCAAATTTTTTTTGTGACTTTTTCAACGCTGATTGATAGTAGAAATAGAGTCTTTCTTGGTCTTTTAATAATTCTTTGATGGTCATTGTTCTCATTATTCAATGTGAAATTAAGATGTTTTGTTTTTGCGGGCTTTTTTCTGTTTTGTACTTTGTAGGAGTGGTGTTATCAGTTTCTCATATTCGTTAAATAAAAATTCGATGCGGTTGAGTTCGCTGGTAAAAGCTTGAGGACGGTAACAGAGATCCACTGCTTTATCGAGTTTTTGGTGGGCTTTCATTAAGTCGGGGGGCATGGTGAGGGGATCGTAAAGATCGGCAAGGCTACTATCGGGATATTTGTCTCTAGTGTCTAAAACTAACTGCGCTGCTTTTTCAACTGTTTGTTTTTGTTTGTCAGTTACGTTCTGCGGAAAAGGAAAATTATTATAGACAATATCTTTTGAATAACGATAATCACTTTTTAATCTTCCACAAACATATTTAACCCATGCCATGTGCATTACTGAAGTAAAGATACCAAAATGAAACAAGGTGGCATTACCAACAATAAACACCAAGTCACTAGATAACGTACTTTGATTTAAAAACCCAATAGGAATATAGTTGCGCCTTTCACTAGAAACTTTTGGAATAAGTAAATATTCTGATTCTGGCATATTTTCAACATGAAATCTTGTCGGTGTTTGCGCTAGCTTTTGGGTCGGTTTACTGTTGCTATTTAATCGAGTTTCTTTAACTGCCTTGACTCGCTCTAAAGCATGGGGCATTTTTTTGAGTTCGTTAGGTGGACAGTCTCCCAACCACAAACACCATCTTTCTTCTTTATTGATAAACTCCCTAGAACCCAACCATTTCCTAAACCATTTTTCTGCTTTTGGCTCTAGTTTTAAAAAATCCTCCTTTTCTTCTGTGGTGAACAAGTAATGGCCGCCATCAATGGGCTTATTGCCAATGCCAATATTAGGGACATTACATAAAGGTTGCCGCCGTCTTAGAATAATTAAATCATCACCATTTACCAAATATGGATTGATGTTACTTACTTTGATTTCTAACGCTTCTCCCTTGATATCTTCATACTCGAATAAACGCTTTCCTTTAATGTTAAAAGTTGCAAATCCAATAATCACACAATAAACAGCCGCTTTCCCTTTTGCCTCATTTGACCATTTAAAAGTACGGTGTGCAAAATGAATCTTAATTTGATATTTTTCAAAAAGTAGTCCCCATAAAATTCCAACTTGCTCACCTTGAGAGATAGAATTTGTACTTACAAAAGCTGTTTTTATCTTTTTCTCTTGAATAAAATCTGCCGCTTTAACATACCAAGCAGAAACATAATCCATTACCCCTGCACCCTTGGCACTTTCAAAAACAGATAAAAGATCTGCTCGCTGATCTTTCGTCATCATCTTTGAACCCACAAAAGGTGGATTACCGAGAATGTAATTTAACTTTTCCTTTGGAATCACTTCTTCCCAATCAATCCGTAACGCATTCCCATTCACAATTCTGGCAGCCTTCTTTAGCGGCAACCGGACAAAATACTGCCCAAACTCATTACTCACCTTGATATTCATCTGATGATCGATGAGCCACATCGCCACCTCTGCCACCCGTGCCGGAAACTCATCATATTCAATGCCCCCAAACTGATCCACATCCACCTTTAGGAACAAACGAATATCAATAAACCCCTCCTTCTTCTTGTAAAGCTCTTTGAGAATCAATAACTCTAGATCTCGCAATTCCCGATAAGAAATAATCAAAAAATTTCCACAGCCACAAGCCGGATCAAGAAAATGTAATTCCCCAAGCTCATCATGGAGCCGCTTTAACGCCGTTGGACTGCCTTTTGCCTTCTTAAATTTCTCGTGCAACTCATCCAAAAACAAAGGCTTAATCACCTTCTGAATATTTTTCTCAGACGTATAATGCGCCCCCAAATTTCGTCGAGTCTGTTGATCCATCGCCGCTTGGAACATTGACCCAAAAATGGCCGGAGAAATTTTCCCCCAATTAAATCCACAAGCTTCTAATAACATTTCTCGCATTTTGCGATCAAAAGCCGCAGGCGCTAACTGCTCTTCAAATAACTTGCCATTCACATAGGGAAACTGTCCTAAACTCTCATCCAGATTTTTTAACCGCTTCTCCGGTGGCGTATTCAACACATGGAAAATATGCCCCAAGTGCATCGCCAAATCACTACCATCTTCTTTGGTATGAATATCGAGATATTCCTCAAAAATTCCCTTTTCAAAAATGCCTGTGTCATCTGCAAATAAGCAAAATAACAACCTCACTAAGTAAACTTCTAGATCATGACCCGTATAACCAATCTCCCTGAGACGGTCATGCAGCTTACCCATCAACTCCGCCGCGTGAATATTAACCGGATCTTCATCCTTATAGGTTCGCTGCTCATATCCCGCAATAAAATCAAACAGATGAACATAATTGACGAAATCTTTTAGTAGAAATTCATGGGTCTGATCCGTTTCGAGGTCATAAAGCCGGAATTGAGCGAAATCCGACACCAAAATATATCGAGGTAGCTCATGCTCCTTTAACCCCGGAAAATAATCTTTTGCCTGTTCAAACGCCTTATCTAAACTTTTGCCTCGTGATTTATGCTCAACAAGGATATTTCCCTTCCATAACAGGTCAATAGAACCTTTCTTATTCCCTAATTTGTTAACTGACTTCTCAAATGTTGCGATTCGCTTACGAGAAATGCCAAATACCTGAAAAAAATCATTCCAAAACGATTGTGCTTCTGATTTTTCTGACTCCTCAAATTCCCACTCCTTCGAGAAGGCGATCGCCCGACTTTTGATTTCATTCCAACTTAAAGGCATTATTTCTCGGTATCCTCAAAAAGTATCGCTAAAGAGGCATTTATTCACTAACTTAGCCCAACTCTGGAAAACATCGTCAGAATTGTAGACAAATTAACAAAAAATCCTCCAGAAATGTGGAGGATCAAGAATTTTGCAGTTGAATGATTACTAAAGGACGCGGAGAATACTCGGCACTTCCTTGATCGCCTCTAGGCCTTCGATTTCTCGCATGGCTTCCCGGAAATTCGCCTCATGGACATCATGGGTCACGACGACGATCTCAGCGCAATCATCCTGAAGACCAATCTGCACGACTGATTCCAAGCTCACTTGGTGCTGCCCAAAGCAAGTCCCCAGATCGCCGATCACACCGGGCAAATCCCGCGACAAGAAGCGCGCATAAAAACGAGTTTTTAGGGTATCAATGGGTAAAATTTTGCTGTAATGCTCATGGGTGCAGCCCAGGAGAGGGTTGAGTTTCTGGATCACCTGGTCAGAATGCAACAGACCCACCACATGAACAATGTCAGAAACTACGGCGCTGGCCGTTGCCCCAGCCCCAGCCCCAGGGCCATAGAACATTACCTGGCCGAGGGGTTCCCCTTCCACGAGGATCGCATTAAAGACACCATTGACGCTGGCGATGGGATGATCTTCTGGCACCAAAGTCGGGTGAACGCGCAACTGTAGGGCATCTTCTTCGAGGTCTGGTCGTTCGGCGATCGCCAATAATTTGATCACAAAACCGAGCTTTTTCGCAAAACTGATATCTGCCGCACTAATGGAACGAATCCCTTCGCAGTAGACATCTTCGCGCCGAATTCGTCCCCCAAAGGCCAAGGAAGCGAGAATCGCAATTTTGTCCGCCGCGTCGCCCCCATCCACATCGGCACTGGGATCGGCTTCGGCATAACCCAATTTTTGGGCTTCCGCTAATACTTCCCCAAAGTCTGCCCCGTGCTGGGCCATCTGGGTGAGGATATAGTTGGTGGTGCCATTGATAATGCCAATGACACGGGTAATGCGGTTCACTCCTAAAGATTGCTTGAGGGGTTTAATGATCGGAATGCCACCGCCCACCGCCGCCTCAAGGAGCACATAGACCCCTGCTTGGTTCGCTGCGGTGTAAATTTCTTCGCCATATTTGGCAATCACTGCTTTGTTGGCCGTGACCACATGTTTCCCATTGGCGATCGCCGCCAGGATGAGAGTCCGCGCTGGCTCCAGGCCACCCAACAACTCAACCACCACCTGAATCTCTGGATCTTTGACGATGGCCTCTAGATCAGTGGTTAGGCAACCCGCTGGTAAATCAATGTTGCGGGGCTTGTCTAGGGAGCGCACCCCTGCCCGTTTCAAAACCACTTCCCCCAACAGCGGGTGGCGGCCCTGGGGCGACAGCAAAATTTCTGCAGTGCCCGTGCCAACCGTTCCTAAGCCAAGTAAACCAATTCCGATAGCCACAATGTTTTCTCTAGTGCAACATCAAGATAATGTTTCCATTATCCCCCATTACCTGATCTCCCAACTTAGGGATCAACTACTTCCGATGGTGAATTTCTAAAATATAAGGATAATATTGCCGTTGTCCCCGGGAGCCAACCCAGACTTGATACAGTCCTTTTTGCCATTCGCCGCGAATTGCCGGATTTTGACCCACCGCATCGTCATTGCACCACACACCACCGGGGCCTTTGACCACAAGCACCGTATCCCCGGCACTTTCAACGCTCAGTTCTAAATCATTAAAAAATGTCATGAGGCTGAGGCGATGGTCGGCATGGTTATCGATAAAGCCAACACAAGACCCCGTGGGGGTATCCTCGATGCCCAAAAATTCTGCGGCGGGTTCACTTCCCCCACTGACTCCCCGTAATAGCTGGGGATTGGGGGCAAAATTAGGGCGCAACTGGAGATTTTCAAAAATGGCTTGTTTTGGTAACGGTTGGGCCATCACCGGGGCGATCGCCAGTCCCATCCCCCAAGCCCCCGTTAACGCCAATAAGCACCGTCGCCACATATCGAATATCCTTTTTTGATTCCAGCATTACCTCGCTAGACGCGGATCAAAAGCCTGGGGTTCCAACTGCCTAATCCTTGCCATTTGCCAGTGTCTCTAGCGCAACAACATCACCAATAGACCCTGCTGACCCAAGAGTACCTCCCGCAGGAGAGTGACGATTCCCACCCAAATCACCGGAGAAATATCAATGCCTCCTAGGGGCGGCACCAGTTTTCTCGTCGGGGCCAAAAGCGGTTCCGTCGGCAAAACCACCAAGCTAAAGGGCAGTTTCGTTAATTCCGCCTGGGGATACCAAGTGAGCACAATGCGGAAAATAAAAAATAGGGTCATCGCGCCCAACAGCAGATTGAGCCCTAGACTTGTCACAGCTAACCAAGACATCGCATTCACCAAAAAATTCATCGCGTTAAGACTTAATTTAACTTAACTGCGACCTTGATTTTTACCGAACCCATCGAGAATGGGGCAACGACCTGGGATTTTTAGAAACTGCATCAGTCTGCCTGGGTGCCCACTATAAATTATTATTGGCGGTTTATTTTGACCATTGCCCCTAAAACCAAAGCACATAACCCAAAGGGCCATGGCAAGTACCGCAAGCCAATGATTAACAAACAAAATTTAAGGACAAAAGCCGTGAAAAAGTTGATTCTCCCTGCCTTCTTCCTCTGTGCCCTCAGCCTCGGTGGCTGCGGTATGGTTCAGGAAATAATTTTTGAAAAAGCGATTGAAGCTGGCTCCGGCGAAAAAGTCGATATCGATATGTCCAAAGAATCCGTCGATATCAAAACCAACGAAGGGAATCTGTCCGTCAGTAGTGGCGACAATGTCAAACTCCCCGACACCTTCCCCAAGGACATTTATTTCGATAAAAATGCCGAAATTAGAATGGCGATGGATTTACCGGAGGGGGTCTCCGTCACCTTTGTCACTAATGAAAGTGTGGCCGCTGTCAAGGACAAATACACCGCAGAAATGGCGAAAAATGGTTGGACTCAAGAAATGACCATGGACGTCAACGGGCAATCGATGTTTGGCTTTCAAAAGCAAGAGCGCGCTTCCCAAATCATGATCTACGCAGACCAAGACCAGACTTTGGTGCAAGTCATCGCGAAAAAGTAAGGGCATTTCCCCAATCGTCACTTATGGGGGTTGCCCTCAAGGTTAGAGACTATTTGCGATCGCCCCTAGGGCAACATGTGCTGCTGGATAAAGTTTGTATCGACATCGGCCGCCAAAAAAGCCGGATGATTCAAAATCTTTTGGTGGAAGCTAATGGTGGTCGATACTCCAGTAATGGCACATTCTCGGAGTGCCCGCTTCATGCGGCGAATGGCGGTGTCTCGGTCTGGTCCCCAAACGATTAATTTACCGATCAAAGAATCGTAGTAAGGAGAAATTTCATAGTCGGTGTAAACGTGGGAATCCATCCGTACCCCAGGGCCACCGGGGGGAAGATAGCCACTGATTTTGCCTGGGGTCGGTCGGAAATCATGGTCGGGATCTTCGGCATTAATCCGGCACTCGATGGCATGACCATTCAAGTTCACTTGATTTTGATTCAAACTGAGGCGATCGCCTTGGGCAACTTTAATTTGCTCGGCGATCAGATCTAGTCCCGTCACCATCTCTGTGACCGGGTGTTCCACCTGAATGCGGGTATTCATTTCCATAAAGTAGAAATCCCCATTCTTATCCACGAGGAATTCCACCGTCCCCGCCCCGACATAATCAATGGATTTCGCCGCTTTTACTGCCGCTTTCCCCATTTTGTCCCGCAGTCTGGGGGTGAGGATCGCGCTGGGAGCTTCTTCGAGGAGTTTTTGGTGCCGCCGTTGGATCGAACAATCCCGTTCGCCGAGGTGAATTACATTGCCGTACTGATCCGCGAGGATCTGAAATTCGATGTGACGGGGCCGTTCAATAAATTTTTCGATGTAAACGCCGCCATTCCCAAAGGCTGCTTCTGCTTCCCCCTGGGCCGCTCGGTACAAACGGGGTAACTCCTCAGCGCTGGGCACAAGGCGCATCCCCCGGCCACCACCACCCGCCGTGGCTTTGATCATCACAGGGTAGCCAATTTGTTGGGCGATTTCTAGGGCTTGTTCTTCGGAGGCCACCAACCCAGCACTACCGGGTACGGTAGGGACTTTTGCCGCCTGCATCGTTTTTTTGGCGGTGGATTTGTCCCCCATGGCGATCATTGCTTCTGGGGAAGGGCCAATGAAGGTGATTTGGTGGTCGGCACAAATTTCTGCAAACTTGGCATTTTCAGCGAGGAAACCGTAGCCTGGGTGGATTGCGTCGGCGTTACTGCTGAGGGCCGCAGCGATAATATTGGGAATGTTGAGATAGCTTTTGCTGCTCTGGGGCGGGCCAATGCAAATGCTCTCATCGGCGAGCTGAACGTGGAGGGCTTGGCGATCTACGGTGGAGTGGACGGCAACTGTGGCAATGCCGAGCTCCTGACAGGTGTGGATAATGCGTAGGGCAACTTCTCCGCGATTGGCGATGAGAATCTTTGAAAACTGCATGGTGTTCCGTTGGCGTTTGCGTCCCCAGTGTGATGGGTAGCCAACATTATCATGGTAAGGGGTATCCCTCGGCAAGCGGCGATCGCCCCGGAAAAGACTTTCGCGATTTCTCTAAAACAAGCCCCGCCGAAATTCGTCATTTTCACCCCGGTCATTTGTTTGGTAGCGAGACGGGGGGCGATCGCTACTCCAGGCCCACCAAACGGTGCCGCATTGACATTCATAAAACTCCTGCCAGCGGCGACGGTGCAGCGCATCGGTCACGGGGGCATAGCGATTTAACCAAGCCCGTTTCGCATCATGGGGGAGCGCTTCACAGCTAGGACAATGGAAACTGAGGGCGTGGCTCGCATTTTTGATCCACTCAGGTGGATAGGGACTAAAGGCATCCATAGGCACGGACAAAGGAGAAACTTGCCTACCATGGTAGCGACTTCCCTGGGAATTGTTGGGGCCTTGGTTCAGGCTTTGGGCACATATTTCCCAGGGATGACTGAGCTGTTTGATCTCAAAATGTACTCAAAGTGTGTTGGATAAGAACCCATTAGGCGCGGATAAACTCATAGAGATCAATATATTCATTGCCGGGGTTATGCCAAGAGTAGTCATATTTCATCCCCTGGATTTGCAGCTTCCGGAACTCCTCTGGGTACACGGTGTATAAACCAATGGCCCGTTCCATGGCGGATTCGAGGGCGTGGTTATCCGTTTGGTAAAAGACATAACCATTTCGTTCTTCGGGGGGATGTTTATCATCATGATCCCGGTCAAACACGGTACTCACGAGGCCACCGACACCACGGACAATGGGCACCACACCATACTTCAGGGCGATGAGTTGGGTCAGGCCGCAGGGTTCGTAGTTACTGGGGACGACAAGCATATCAGCCCCGGCATAGATCATGTGGGACAGTTCGGCGTTGAAGCCCAGCTCGATGTGACAGTTGGGGTTGTCGTTGAGGTGGAATTTTTCATGCCAGAACCAAGAGTTGATCGAGCCTTCGGTGGCGGAACCAAGGAGGACAAATTGGGCTCCCCGATTCAAGGCGTAGTACATGGCATGGTGAACGAGATGAACGCCTTTTTGGTCATCGAGACGGCCAATGTAGGCGATGATCGGTCGGTCATTGTCTTCAAGTAATAGGCGATCGCGTAGGGCTTTTTTGTTTTTCGCCTTATTTTCGAGGCTATCCCAACTGTATTGCAGCTCGATATTGTGGTCTACTTCTGGGTTCCAAGTGCTGTAGTCGATGCCGTTGAGAATTCCCTTGAACTTGTCTTGGTGGAGATGGAGGGTATGGCTTAGGCCACAACCAATATCGGTGTAGTGGGCTTCCCAGGCGTGGTGGGGAGAAACGGTCGTCACCGCATTGGCATAGACAATGCCCCCTTTCATGCAATTTAAGGCAAAGGGATTAAAGTTATCCCGGAGGCGATCGTAGTGGAAATAGTAGCCCTCGTTATTGAGACCCGTCGCCCACAGTACGTCAGCGCCCGCGATACCCTGATGTTTAAAGTTGTGGATGGTGTAGCACACCCGCTGATTCCACAGGCCATGCCACTTGTACATTTCAAAGAGCATCACCGGAACGAGACCGGTTTGCCAGTCATGGCAGTGGATAATATCGGGGCGTTTGTTGGATTTTTGTAAAAATTCGAGGGCCGCCTTGCTAAAGAAGGCAAAGCGCATGTGGTCGTCTAAGGCTCCATAAAAAAAGCCCCGACTGAAAAAGTTATCACCGGAGTGGGGTTCGATAAAGAAACATTGTTGGCCATGGACCCAGCCATAGAAAACGGTGCAGTGGATCGCACCGCCAAACCAGGGTACCCAAAGATCCCGATAGGCTTCGTGCATCCCCCAAATGTGGTCATAACGGAGACAATCATATTTGGGCAAAATGATTTCGACACAATGACCGCGCAGACTAAGCTCGCGACTGAGTCCGTAAACCACATCTCCAAGTCCACCTACCTTCGCGACGGGGGCGCATTCCGAAGCAATCTGGACGATGTACATAGGGACTCCTTATGTTTCTGAAAGAATGGGAAATTCGTAAAATTTTTTCAAAGATAAAGCATCTGTCTGTGAGCGGCAACTATACGGGGGCGGAAGTGTGATTAGGATTCTTGAGGTTTGTTTGCTCCATTGTTTTAGGAACAAAATATTTGGCGATCGCCGTTGGGTCTGCCCGGATCAGTGGGATGATCGAAAAAATAGACTGCTGCTGGGGGCTGTTTTGGCAGTAATTTTTAGTCCCCCTAATCCCATCAATTTCAGACAAAAATGCAAGATCAACAACAGGTGATTCACAAAGCGCAGCCCTGGCACGGCAAGGTGGGCTTAATTTACGGGCAACGCCAGGGCAAGACGGAAATGCAACGCTGTTTTACCCAAGCGCCGTTTCGCATCCAGCGGCCTTTTTATCCGGAAGGAAATCGAGTTTGTCACACGGTCTTGCTCCACACGGCAGGGGGCATTGTCGGCGGCGATCGCCTATCTCTGGATCTCGAACTGAAGCCAGAAAGTCATGTTTTCCTCACAACGGCAGCAGCCAACAAAATTTATCGTACTAACGGGGAAACGGCGCAACAGGACGGCATTATTCACCAGGCACCGGGCAGCATTTTGGAATACTTTCCCCAGGAAATGATTATTTTCGATGGGGCGGAATATCACCAGAGCCTGCGGGTCAATCTGGCTCCCGGTGCGGTGTGGTGTGGCTGGGAAGTTCTTCGGTTTGGGCGCACGGCCCGGGGCGAAAAATTCATCTCTGGTAACTGGCGGGGGCTGACAGAAATTTGGCAAGATGATGAACTGCTCTGGGGCGATCGCCAATGGCTACCGGGACATCCAGAAGTCTTCGCCGCCTGGAATGGTCTGAATAATCAGCCGGTGGTGGGAAGTCTGGCCTTGGTGGGGCTAGAGATTAGCGAGGCTCAAATGGCGGAGTTGCGACAAACCATGGCCACCATTCAGCAGGGCTTGGGCGGGATCACACAATTACCCAAAGGCGTGCTCTGTCGCTACCGGGGCCCCTCCAGCACGGAAGTAAAACGCTGGTTTATCTCCCTTTGGCAAAATTGGCGATCGCTCTATTCCCCGCAACCACCAACCCTGTCCCGCGTCTGGCAGACCTATTAACCCATCCCTAGCTCCCCAAAACATTCTCCCCTTTAAGGCTACTGTGTACACACAAGTGTGGATTGAGCGAGCTTCCATCCATGGAAGATAGATTCAAACTGGTATAGCCCCCTCCACAAAGTTCGGATGCCAGGAGGAGACTGGGAGCGATACCCAGACCATCCTCCTAAACGGCCAATTAGCCAAGTTGCCCAAGACAACGAAGCTGAAGCATGAGGATTTTGCTGCTTTTGAGTTTTCCCCTGCAATGTCGGAGCTAGTTGCCTGAGACATTCCTGCTCTTCAGGACTAAATACCACCTGAGCAACAAGGCTGGAATCATCTCGACCCTCTAGAAGCTGCAACACCCTTAGGGCCACGGACAAAGCTAAAACTGTCAGTCGTTCAATGGCACTAACCGACTCTAACTGCGTGGATTCTAAATCCAATCCAGACCGCTTCAAAGTGCCAAAAAGTTGCTCAATTCGCCAGCGCCAACGATACCATTCAATCACTTGTAAAGCTTGCTCTAGACTGACGACCCGATGAGTTGTAAGCAATCGCCAATGAATGGGGTCTTGTCCTACGGGAGGATTGACTTCCTTTGCTTCTACGGCATACAGCTGTACCTTCTCGGGATAATCCTGAGCTTCCACTGTATCTGGCCGTTGAATCTGAACTGGAGTCATCCGTACCGCTAACCAAGCTTCGCGGGCAGTACGTCCCAATCGAGAATCTGCCACTACCTGCACCGAATAAGTCCCTTCGCAGTGCTGTGCGCTTAAGTATTCATACAGGGATTGCTGCTCATCCCAGAGGCGACGGTCCCGACAAGCTCTCACTAAAACATGGGTTTGGTCATTGGGAACTCGCACCCATTCTTGATATATGTCATTTTCGCGGTCGCCCACATGGGTTACTTGTTTCACTCCCCCGTTTTTCAGACAGGGCTCAGATGCTTCGGCAGACAGTAGCCATTTGTAGGATTCTTTCTCTTCAATCGGTAGCTTTAGGTAACGTCGTTGATGCTTATTGGGACGAACTGCTTTTCGGCTCCATATTTGGATATTACTGAGACCTAGGGGAAACCCTGTTTCGGCGTTCACGATTAAAGTCGGGTGAATAAAAAAGCCGACATCTTGGTTATTGCCTACCACTCCTAATCCTTCTGGGTTGATTCGTCCTACATGGGCTTGTAGGTTAACCTCACTGCTATCACTAATGGCCAGGACGTGGAGTCCTCCCACTTGTTGTTGGCAGGCGTCAGACACGCTCTGTATCAACTCACATAGGCTGACATTGTCGTTGTCAAGGAAACGATAGTACCCCACTTGTTCTGCTCGATTTCGGCTCAGGGCGCGGATATTTACTGATTGATGGTCTTGCATCGCTTCATACAATGCCGCCCCCTTTTTTCTAGGCGAGGGTCGCCAAAGGAGCTGCCGCTCATTTGTGTAGCGTGAATCAGGATTGGATTATCCATTGGAATTTCCTGCCTCTCGACTCCTCCATTTTAGTTCACCCTACTTGTGTGTACACAGTAGCCCCTTTAAGGGGAGTTAGAGGGGTATCCCTTGAGGGAGTTAAGGCTGGCGACTGTAGGGAAAAGGCTGATCCCGTTCGATGAGGTGCGCCTGCATCCCCAACCGTTTTGCAGCTTCGTAATCTTCCAGGCGACTGTCGCCGATGTGGAGCGCTTCTTCTGGCTGACAACGATGTTTAGCGAGGGCTGTTTGGAAAATTTTGGGGTCTGGTTTCGCTGCTCCGGTTAGGGAGGAAATGGTCACACTCTGGAAATAGGGGGCTAGTTCTAGAGCATCTAGCACCTGTAACAGGCGGGAGTCAAAATTTGAAATTAAACCCAACTCAATGCCCTGGGCATGCCAAGTCTGCACCGAAGCCAAGGTTTCTGTGAAAATAAACCAGGGTTCTGCCGTCGCAAAATGCTGGTACAAATCCGTAAAAAAAGCATGAAAATCAGGAAACTGCTCAATCACTCCGGCAGCAGTAAAGGTTTCCTGGGCGATCGCCTCCCACCACAGAAATTCCTGTTTCGGGATCAACTCAGCATCAATATTCGGAAATGCCGGGGCAGGTTTACGCTTAAAGGATTGACGAAACCCCTGTTCTAAACGCTCCGGATCCGCCGTTACCCCGTGACGTTGGGCAATTTTGGCATAGGTCGCCCCGACCCCATCTTGGACGCCAAAGAGCGTCCCCACCGCATCGAAAAAAATAACCTTTGGTTGTGTTGCCATCATTTTGCTTGTTTCGTCTACTGGGCCAATAATTTTGTGAGGGGTTGCACAAGCCAATTCAGTCCCACCTGCACCTGATGTTCCCAGGTCGGCAAACGGTAGAGATAGACCAAGCGACGGGCGACATGGGCGAGATTGCCTTCGAGTTCTAGGCCCAAACCGCTGAGGGTGGCATTATTTTCGCCTAGGGTGAGCATTTCACCGAGGTTGAAAAATTTAAACGGCAAAAGAGGCTTATTTGTAATCAGGCCCCGCAAATTCCAGGCGCAGACATCGGCCTGCTGAATCGCCACCTGGGCCGTCATCGGTAAATTGTCCTCTGCTTGGGCGACATCCCCAAGGGCGAAAATGTTCGGGTGGTTCTGGATCTGGAGTTGGGCATTGACATCGAGTTTGCCATTGCCTGCGTGGGGCAGGGCGAGATCTTTTACCCAAGGGGCGATCGCCGTTCCGCCAGTCCACAACACGAGATCAGCGGGAATGGTATCTACTTCCCCTTTGTAGCGTAGGCTCAGGCTATCGGCGGTGACTTCTGTGACTTCTGTGGCGTAGTCTACCCAAATTCCCCGTGCTTCCAGGGCTTCCTTAGCGGCTAATTGGTTAAATTTAGGCGCATTTTTGAGGATTTCATCGCCGCGATCAATGATCCGTAACCGGCCGCGATCGCCTAAGCGATCCGCTAATTTACAGGCCAATTCCACACCACTGTAACCACCCCCAACGATGGCAATGCGAATTTTTTCCGCCACACTAGTTTCCAAAGCCCGTAATTTTTCCTTGAGGTGCAGGGCATCATTGAGGGTTTTAAAGGGCAGAGCGTATTCCTTGATGCCAGGCAAATTCACAAATTTTGTTGTGCCCCCAGCCGCAATGACGAGGTAGTCATAGGTGATTTGGCGATCGCCACAGACGACGTTTTTTTGCTCCGGGTCAACGGTTTGTACTTGGGTTTGGACAAATTTAACCGGGCCATGGCGCAACAATTCCGTGTAGGTGGGGGCCACTTCCCAGGGTTGCATTTCCTCCGTGATCAGCTCGTAGAGGAGGGGACTAAAGACAAAGTGATTCTGGCGATCAATTAGGGTGATGTCTGGCCGCTGGGAGGTCTCCCAGGGAAATTGCAACAGACGGAGCGCCGTATAGAGTCCGGCGAAACCGCCGCCGATAATGACGATGTGGGGCTGACTCATGGAGAAATAAAAGGTGAGGGCGGGCAACGTTTAACTATTGTGCCTTAATTTTCCGGTCGGGGGGGCCAGCCCTTGGGCAATAAAAAACCGCCACTGGGTGAGGACGGTCTAGCTTGATAAGCAATCGGAGGGTATTGCTAACCTAGCGCGGGGATCATTGGGGAAATGTAATCTTTTTAACTTCTTTAGGTTTTTTCCTGTCTATTTTGGGTGCAATGATGCCCATAATCTCCAATAGCGATGCACACGAAGGAGACTCAAGCACAACTAAAATCAAGCTGATCAAAAAGTAGTAAAAAAGAATTTTAGTAATGGATGAGAAGCAAAATCATGTTTCAATACTCCTTTAACTTCCGTCTGTCAAGAAGTCACACTCTATAAAATAGACAAGAAAAATTTCAGGATAAAATATGTAATTGGAACTCTTGATTCAGTCTTGTTGCTGCTCGATATACTCTGCTTAAAAGCCCTACCTATCATGATTTTTTTAGCAGCAATCACCAATAACAAACCAAGCTCAAGAAGACAAACATACTATGCCTCAGAAGCTTCAATCACTTTCCTATTAAATTCATCACGATCTTTAAAGGTAGTAAAAATACGATCCATCTTTGTTAGCTCAAAAATCATACTTACTTGGTCTGTCAACGAGCATAAGTATAATTTTTTATTTTCGGCACGAACTACTTTCAGAATAGCGACCAAGGCACCGATACTTGAGCTATTCATAAACTCAATTTGATTTAAGTCAAGCAAAATACTATCTATTTCTCCCCTTAATAGATCAATTATCTGCAATCTCAGTTCATTTGTATTGGGGCCATCTAATATCCCCTGAGGTTCAAGAATCACAAATTCCTTAGACATGAGCTTTTCTCCAAATGCAAATAATGATGATTTACTTGTCTCCTAAAACAAGTTATTGTTCTTCTGGCTGCCAGTAAGCAGCTCTGATAATACTCCACAAAAGACCTAAATGGTATACACACCATACGGCATTAATGAAGTAAGTCAATTCAGAAAGTCCATCATAGAATAATAACTGAAATCCTCCCCAGATCAAGGCCATTATTGTTGCCAAAAAGAAAAATATTTGAACTGGAATTAGACTGAAGTATATACCAGACTGGCGTTGTTTTGGGGTGACTTCAAACTTAATCGATGTTCCAGTAAAAACGCTCAGAACAGCCTGTATCTGCAAAGGAAAAAGACCAATCATATATTGTTCATTACGCCAAAGCTCACGCCATGATATTCCCCAAGCAGAAATCCATAATGTTATTCGATTTAACATATATGCTGGAATAAAATGCCACGCAAAATCAGCTCCAAAGGAGCCCACTGGAATTAGTCCTGTCCCCAGAGAAATTAGCGGACAAGATAATAAAATCAAAACAAAAAAACCGGAAAAATAACTGTACATAGTTTGGAAATATTGAATACGTTGTCCAAAACTTAAACCAGTTTTAAATAAAGGATTATCTCGAAGTAAGACTTGGATTGTGCCCTGAGCCCATCGTAGTTTTTGCTGCAACGTAGATCGCAGGTCATCTGGAGCCAAACCTTCTGCAAGAATTTCATTATGATAAATAGATCTCCACCCGGTCGCATGTAAACGCATCGCTGTATTCATATCTTCAGTAATACTAATGCTAGACAAAGCCCCAATCATTTCAAATTCTTCTAATTTATTTTCATTACTAATATAATCATCGGAAAAATGTTGCAGTCCCATTTGAACCAAGGCTTCTCGTCTTAGAACAGCATTTGTTCCTGTATAAAAAGCTGCATTCATGCCGTCTTTTCCCTGTTGGATAGGGCCATAAAAAAAGTGGGCATTATGACCAAAAGGATCATCACTGGGAAGATTTGAAAAAGCCTGAGGTGTCTGTACAAAAGCGACATGATTTAATTCATAGCAGCCATTTTCTATATTGAATCTATAAAAATGTGGAATTACTCTTTGTAAAAAATTTGGTTTAGGGATATGATCAGCATCCAGAGTGAGAATCAACTGGCCATTGGTTTCTCCAGAAAAAATTGCGTGATTTATGTTGCCAGCTTTGGCATGGTGTGGGCGATCTTTTGGTTTTTGACGAGCAATGTAGCGACATCTGGGGAGATCGATCAATTGCTGTGTATACTTATCAACTTCGGCTTCTAATTTTTTGATTTTTTGTTCGTAGATATCAATTATGCTTTGAGAATTCAGAGAATCGCTCAACATTAACTGTTTAAGACTGTGAATATAGCTTTGATATTTCTCTTTTTTGTCTCCAGTATCAACGGGAGAAAGTTCTTTGATTATCATTAAACAATTTTGTTGATCATCAGTGCGAATATAAAAAAACTGATCTACCAATTGACGAATAATAGAGATACCGCGCCCATGTTCGGCTTCTTCTTCAATGTCATCATTGAGCCCTTTTAGATGGCTTTCTAAGTCAAAAAAATCACCTTTATCCCAAATTCTAAGAATAAAAGCATAATTAAAAATTGAAATTTCCAGGGTAATCGACTGTTTTTGAGGTGAATTTTTATGGGCATGGACAATGGCATTGTCTAAACCCTCGCCAAGGATTGTTTGACAAATGATCCAGTCTCGATCTGAAACTGCAGCTGGACGAAGATGATTAAGCCAATCAAGGGCATTTTTTAATTCTTGGTGATCGCTAGGAATAATCAAGCGATAGCTATTAATAAATCCTTCTATTTCGACTAGATCTTTTTTAATAGCATTCAATTGAGCAATATACGATTGACGTAAATATTTTTGTCTTTGAATTGTTTCTGCTATTTCTTGTAGAGCTGGCCGCTGTAAATCTTGAAGACAGAGCTTTTCAGCCATTGCTCTCATTTCGGAAGAATTGCCATCGTCTAAAATATAGACTCGGAGTTTTTCCAATGGATAGTCCATTGATAGTGCTGCCTGAGCCGTTGTGTAGACCATTTCACTCGGTTCATTGTAACAGGTAATAAAAACATCAACTGAGGGGAAATTTTTTGATAAAAACTGCGGCTTGAGAGCAGATAAGTTTTTATTATTACGCTCAATTGGTCGCCATATAGAATAGAAAAAAAGTATTCCTCCAAGAAACATATAGGTCTCTGCACAAACGAGGGGTATGGCAAACCATAATGCCTGAAGGTTTAATGACTCTGTCCAACGCCAATACAAATACCAAGCACCTATAATCAGATTGATTAAAATCATGTAGCGCATTAATAATGTATGCTTTCGGAGTGTGACTCGTTTGTTTTTAAATGAAGGGACTAGTTCCAACATAATTGATAAATAAAATGAATAAAAATAAGCTCGCCAAGAAGTTAAATTAAAGAAAAATAAATTCGGTTTAGTCTAACGCTCAAGTTTAATTTATATTTTTTTGACTCAAAAAATAGTGTTTTATGAGACAAGCTAATTGTATTTTTAAATTGATTTTTTGCAGAATGTATTCTTTTTTTTAATCGCATTTCTCTTGTATGGCCTTCATAGAACTTTGCTTTAAAATTATTAATGACAAGAAAAGCTTCTAGTAAGAAGAATGATTTTCATGAAAAATAGCCAATTAAATTTTGACTTACTCTTTTCTAGATAGATCATTTGCTTACTTATTTAATTAGTATATATTAGCAATGATTTCATGACCTATGGCTTTCCTTAGACAAGTCACACTCAAATTGAGTCTATATTACATCCAAAAAAACAGTTTATAATCTCTGTTAAGAAAAATATTTATAAATCATTTTGTCTATCTTCACTATGTTACTGAATATTGACAGCAATACCACCCCGATTGAAGCACCAATCCACAGGGAAGAACGAGAGATAAAAAAGGTTTGGTATCTAGCGGCACCGCAAAATTTAAACCCTAGTTTACGAGAAACATCTACATCCTCTGAAGATGTAACGGAAGGTTTACAGACTATTCCTGAGACTTCTTCTACAGACAATGAAGAACAACAAACAAAAAATTCAACATCTTTTTGGGATCCGGAATCAGTCACCATAGATTTTCGCTACTTTACCACCAATTTTGAGCAGGATAATCTTTTAATTCAACCCAGCATTACTGGTACTTTACCTAATGGCGATCGCCTGAGTTTGACAAGCGGCTTTAATCGATTCCAGCAACCAGAGATTGATTCGATCCAAAATATTCCTTTACAGTTTGATTGGGAAGGAAAAATTGCTGGTTTAGAGAGTGATATTGGGACTGGAATTGATTGGTTTGATCGCGTTACGCCAGCTCTTAGTTTTCGGGCCAATAGCCGTGTGAATATCGGTGAACGAGCCAGTTTGTCTTTTTTTGTCGAACATGCTCCCTATAAATTTAATGCAAAAACCGTTGAAAATGAAATCACAAATTGGCGTTATGGCCCCAATCTATTCTGGCAAATTTCTCCAGATACAAGCTTTTTTAGTTTGGTTCGTTGGGGTCGTTACAGTGATGGCAATCATGAACAACAATCCTTTAGTCGATTAGAACATACTAGCGGTGAATTTCAGCTAGCAGCGAATCTTTTTAACTGGCGTTATCGCGAAGATAAAGAAATAGAAAGTGGCTATTTTTCACCAGAAGATTTTCTTGTTATCAATGGTGAATTGATTTGGAATAAAAATATTTTTTCCTGGTTGGATTGTAATTTGTCCACATCTGTTGGCCGGCAACGCCTCCAAGGACAATGGGATTTTGTATATGGCTATGGTGGTCGCTGTACCACAACAATTGCTGAAGATATTTTCTGGGATCTAGATTATCGTTTTAGTAATGTTTTAGGAGACAACAGTAACAGTCGATATAACAGCGAAACATGGAGAATAATATTGCGGGTACAGCTTTGATTTTTTAACTAATGATTTCTGAGATTTCGAGATACGAAAAAAAAATTCTACTTAATAAATAGAAATAAACGTGAGACGTTTGTAGTTAATTATTTACATTGGTTTTGAGATCCCAATATTGGCGATTTCCAGTCCCTTTAAGTTCGATGCGAGGAAAGCTCCGACTAGGGAGTCCTAAGCCATGGCGATCGCCATTTTTGATTTCCTGCCACCAGCGACTTTCTAGATTTTGATGGGGCCGAATAATCGGCTGTTGAGCCATGTATTTATAGAGCAAAGCCTGCAGGATCAAGCTATTTGTACCGCTGGTCAGTCCGAGGCTAGGCTGTCCGCTCTCTTCGTACAAACCTTCGTAATAGCCTAGGTTTGGATCGTATAGGTCTAATGTGGCTTGCCATAGGGTTTTCCCATAGTCATCATCTGGAAATAACGCATGGTAAGCAGAGGCGATCGCCGTACTGACAACACGGCCTTGTGGTACCAGGTTTCCCCCGTCATCCACTGCGGCCCAAGGCTTCCCATTATTAATGACCGTACTGTGGATCACATAGGGGGGTTCCTGAATCAGTGTGGTTCCCGATGCGCTCAACTCCCCCGTCTCTCCATAGCGTTTTGCCTCTGCTCGATAGATACTGTCAATAAAATTACGACTTTGGGGGTCAAAACCAAATTCCAAACCATAAAGCAGAAAGGGATTCGTGATAGTGCTGGCTCTCTTCTGTTGCTGACGGTGGTCTGATTGGGAGTGGGCGATGGGGATTGCTTCCCCAGCAACCGTTTGGGTTACATAATCATCCCCAATGGCAGAACGATGGACATCAAAACCCCAAAGCTGAAATCCCCGCGCAGCATATTCTTCATAACCAAGCAGATGAGCTGGCTGAACTTGGAGACGCTGTTGTCTGCCCCGGTTATTTTTCTCCACACTGATATTCGCAACTTGGCCATCGCGCACAACCCGTAGATACGACCAATCTAAAACTACCTGATCGACTGCCTCTTGATATTCTGGGTGGCAAGTTTTTAAAACATGGAGAGAGGTCAAAAGCCGACCCAGATCTAAGCCAGACCAACCATTGTTGCTGTGGTTACCACCATAGTCGATGGGTTTCAGGGTCAAAGTATCATAGGCGCGGTAGGGCAACTCCGCCCCAAATAGCTCCATTTCTTGCAAGGCACCGAGAAAGTGGCGCACGCGCTGATCAAAGGTTTCTGGGGAAATTATATTAAGGGTACGGGCCGCATGGAGTGCAGCCAAATAATCTCCCATTCCCCACGCGGTTATGCCTTCTAGATCGCTTCGATCTGGCACCAGACCCGTTTTTCGATGGTTGGTTTCAAAATATTGCCAGGCGATTTCTGCGTAACGACGATCAGCCGGATTTATTTCCTCGCCTGGGGCAGGACAATTACTGGATTTTACTGGGCGCACGGGGGCGATCGCCGCCACATCAATTTCTTCAGCTTGGGGCGCACAACTAACCGTAGCACTATTGGTAAGTGACGCAATGGGAGCAACTGAAACCCTTGGAACAGGGGAGCTAGCGATTGAGCTTTGCCCCTCAACCATCGGTTTAAAACCCCTGGCTTTGTAATAGAGAATTTCAAGGATCAACCCATTGGTATTCCCCGTCAAAATATCGTTGAGGGGCGGCTGCGGATCATAGAGGCCCGACTCATAAATCCCCGCATAGTAACCTCTACCGGAATTTGTACTGTCTTTGATATGGTCAAAAACTTTCTGGGCATAGGCATCGTCAGGATAAATGTAGCGCCAACCGAATGCTGATTTTGAACTGAGAGTGCGTAGTTCTGGATATGCTTCGTTGTTTTCTGTGATCACAGCCCAGGGCTGACCATTGGCATAAACCGTGTTGTAGAGAAAGTGGGGGGCCTGATTAATATTATCTTCTGAAACAGAGGTCAACAGTCCTGTCTCTTCATAACGCCGTTTTTGTGCTTCAAATACCCGACGAGCATGGTCTGCCCGTTCTCCCTGTAAGCCAAATTCGATGGCATCTAAAATGTAGGCTTCGCTGACGACGTAGTTATTAGCATTAGTCTCAAAGTAATCGCGGGTATCAACCGGAATTTGCACACCATAGATATCGACAAATTCAAAAGGTTCGTGGGCGATCGCCGCTGGTACCTCAAATCCCCAGAGAGAATAACCCCGGGCTGCATATTCCTCATAGCCAAGCCGCCCCTCCTGTACCTTGAGGGTCGAGCCGTCGGGTAAAATCATTGCACCATAGAGGCTGCCATTTTCAACGGACTCCGCAACATTCCAACTTGAAACAATGCCAGAAATCCAGTCTGAATATTGAGGATGGCACCTTTGGACGATATGAAAAGCAGCAAGGAGACGGCCTATATCAAGGGCAGACCAGCCAATGCCTCGTTCAATGGCATTGTTGCCATAGTCTACGATCTCTTTAGTTGCGCTGTTATAGACTTTATTGGGCAGGGTATTTTCAAAGAGGGGCAGTTCGGCGAGGCTCGTCAAAAACTGATTTAATCGACTATCAAAGTCCTCTTGGTTGATCAGTCCTATCCCCCGTGCCGCATTCATCGCCATTAAGTAATTACCTAAATCCCACATCGTACTAGCTGGGAAACTCCCAGCAGCATTTGATAATCCAGTACTGGGTTGTACATTATCTACAAAGTATTGCCAAGCAGACTGGGCATATTTTTGCTCTTCCGGGGTCAGAGGTATGGCGATCGCCCCACACATTTCTGGAGCAGATTGCGCTTTTACCAGTGGAGTTGGCATAAAATTCAGCCCGTAGGATAAAAAAAGACCGAAAACCAGACAAACGAGAATAACCTTAGATCTGCGAATCATGTAAGAAAAAGACATGCGCTCTTAATTCAAATAATAGAAAAGCAATATCAGTCGCACTTAGATTGAGGCTGGCTGAAAAATGAAGACGAAGAGTAATCACTCCAGGGAATAACCATTGAGATAACTCGATGATTAGAAGTTGAACTTGGTTGGGGCGGGATTTTTTTACTTAAGTATTCCAAGAGAATAATCAGTCCGATACCAGATAGCACCCCCGCAATTACGGTACCTATAACCAATATTGTGGGGGGAGCTTCAAAATTCTCATCATCCATAAATCAAAAAACATCCTCACCAAGTGTCAAGCAATACGTAAAAATAATTAATACTCTTGATGACTTAGCCTCATTGGCTTACTTTTATTAGAATGACAGTATAACAATATTTTAAAAAGCAAAACATTCTAGTTAACAAAGTCTGATACTAATATTAATCCTGAGTTTTAAACAAAACAAATAACTACTTTAGCCTGCCTGGATTACTCCAGCGCAATATACACATATCTTTTTTGTGTTATCTACTAAGTCCTGTCAAACAAAAATGAAACCAGCCGCCGAAATCCTTCTCATTGATGATGATGCCCTATCCAGAAAGCTAGTTAAACATATTTTAATCAAAGCGAATTATCGAGTGATTGAAGCGGAAAATGGAGAGCAAGGGATCTCACTCTTTCAAGAGCGATCGCCAGCTTTGATTTTAGTAGATGCTTTGATGCCCGAACTTGACGGCTTTGATTTTTGTCAGATTATTAGAGAGTTTCCACAGGGCAAAGATACTCCCATAATGATGTTAACTTCCCTTGGAGATAATCAATCTATCGATAAAGCATTTCAAATAGGTGTCAGTGATTTTATTACAAAACCCATTCGCACTTCAGTCTTGCTTGGACGGATTCAACATATGTTAAAACTTGTTGATACAATACAAGCACTACGCGACAGTAAAAAAGTATATCAAACACTTGTAAGCAGTCTTCAAGAAGTTTTATTTCACCTTACTCCAGAGGGATATATTACTTTTGTGAATCCGGCTTGGTATCAAATCATGGGCTATCAGCCAGATGAAACAATTGGTCAAAATTTTCTCGATTTTCTTCATCCCAAAGAGAAAAATCATAATCAAACAAAGCTGCAAAAAGTACTAGGAAATAGCAAGATAAGGGCCTATAAAACTCGTTTTATTACGAAACTAGAAGAAGTTCGTTGGGTAAATATTCAAATTTCCGGAAAAATCGATAAAAAATCACTAGAATCATCCGGAATCGCTGGCAGACTATACGATATTACTAAAGATTTTTATAATGAAAAATATCGTCGATTAGAACATATAATTAACAAAATTATTTCCCGCTCCGACAGTACCAATCTAACCATTCAATACATATTACAAGCAATTAGCGGAAATTTAGGGTTTTCCCTTGCAGAATTCTGGCTATTAGATCCCCAAAAACAAGAATTAAAAAAAACTGTTCATTGGCATTTAAAAAAATATGAAATCAAAAGTTCAAACAATGTACCTGACTCTTTTTATCTAGAAGATTGGATGGAAAGTATTTATGATATTACATCTCACATCAGTGAAATCCAGTCTCAACAAGAAATCCTTGAGGTCGAAAGTACGCATCAATCTTCCCAGATCATTTCATTTAAATATGCTCAAAACTGCATCCTTAATCATAGCAAAGAAACGCTAGGCTTAATGGTATTTTTTGATACAAAACAACAAAAAAGAAATGATATTCTCTCAAGGGGTTTAGAGGTTTTAGGAAAACAAATTGGACAGTACCTCAAAAGAAAACAAATTGAAAAAGAACTACAACAAAAAAATGATCTGCTGCAATTTGAACTTGATCAGGCGGCACATTATGTAGAGTCACTATTGCCGCATGAAACCCTTTCTAAGACGCACTCCTCAGTACAAATTGAAACACTTTTTAAGCCCTCCAATGCTCTCGGTGGAGATATCTTTGATTATGTATGGCTTGATCCAGAGAACCTGATGTTCTATGTTTTAGATGTCGCAGGCCATGGCATCAAATCTTCGCTGCTTTCAGTATCAATTTTAAACATCCTACGTCAACAGGATTATACAAAAATGAATTTGTATGAGCCTGAAATTGTTTTAGGGAATCTAAATCGATTGTTTCAAATTAATGAGAGTGGTGAAGATTATTTCACTATCTGGTATGGTGTTTTAAATAAAAAATCTAATATCTTGAAATATGCTTCAGCGGGTCATCCTGAGGCTTTTCTTCTGACTCCAAATAAACAAAAAGCAGATTATGAAGTTCAAGGTCTAAATTCAGGCAATATTGCTGTAGGGTTATTTTCTAACTTTCCTTTTATATCGGCTGAAATTGAAGTAACAAAAGAAAGTCGACTTTTCCTTTTTAGCGATGGCACCTATGAATTTTTTATCAATGAAAACAAAAACATATTTGGGCTACAAAACTGGCGTCAGTTAATCTTGTCCTATGCTCGATCACATTCATCACCCGATTTGCAATTTCTTTTTCAACAAATCAACCATCTCAATTATGACTACGAGTTGGAGGATGATTGTTCAATCATGGAAATAATATTTTAATCAAAAATATCTCATGTATTTAGGTCACGTCATTTTAAAACTAAATTTCTCGAAGAAATAGCTTTCAAAAAAACAAACTCAAAAACTCCAATGACGTAAAAAATTACAATGAATTAATACCGAATCGCTTGAATTTTACCTTTTGTCAGAGAAGGAGTAACCCATCATTAATACAATTATAGAACGAATGAACTGTTGGCCCCGGAGTGCTTGCGGGGAGCCAGTAACTTTTGGATTCTTTATGGCAATCGGACTAGCCAAGACCCTGAATTGTGCTTAGAATAGTTTAGGTCCCTGGAGAGGTGGCAGAGTGGTTGAATGCGGCGGTCTCGAAAACCGTTACTGGGGCAACTCAGTCGGGGGTTCGAATCCCCCCCTCTCCGTTTTAAGATTGACCTCGATAAAAGGAACGTCGTAAGCGTTTGAGTTGCTGCCGGAGGTAGTCCGTATTGGCAGGCTGTTCACCGTAGCGCCAGTTGACATAGGCTTCGGTCAGTTCCGTCAAAATTTCTAAGGTTTCAGGACGATATTGTGGTTGAATCGTCCGCAAAAACTCCCAAGGAGTTTGGGTACGTTGTTTTTGGTGCCCTTTGTTTTGGAGCAGCAGGAGCATTTGTTGGTAGAGCTGTTCCATCATCGGTAATCGAGCAAAGCGACGCCGTTGGAACCAGTTGCGAATTTGTTTAATGACAAACCAACCACCCATGCTGGCGACAGCAACGGCGATCGCCCCCGTAATGGCCCCAACGAGGCCACTGGAAACAAAGCCCCACAGCCGCGAAATTACATATCCCAGTATTTTCAAGGTCGTAAACCAAAGCCCCTCAAAGAAGCCAAGAATCGGCGACGGCACCCAACCCGCAACCCAACGCCAAAATGATCTCAATACGCCAAAAGCGCCGCTATCCTCAAAGGAAGGCGGCACAACTTCATAACCCGGCAGTGGATTGAACGCAAACCAACCCTGACCAGGAAAATAGGCTTCTGTGACAGCGTGGGCATCGGTATTGTGGACGAGGTAATAGCCCGTAAATGGATTAAAATCTCCCTGGTCAAATCCCGTTGCAAACCGAGCCGGAATCCCAATAGAGCGCAACATAATTGTGAGGACTGTGGCGTAATGATCGGCGTAGCCCCCCTTGTATTTGAACAGGAAGGCCTCAACAAGATCTTCATCGTCTGCGAAGAACGGAATTTCTTGGGCTTGGGGGAAGCGTTGCTTCAACCCTTGGGCGAGATAGAGAGCCTTTTCGTAGGGGGAAGTGATGGGGCTATTGGCCTGGGAGAGAATTTCCTCGGCAACGGCCCTTACCTCCGCTTTTATCTCTGGGGGGACATCTAGATATTTCTCGGTGACAAAGGGCGGATAATCTGTCCCTGCTGCCGCCAATTCCGTCCGGTTACGGTAGGGTACTTTAGAAACAACGGTATAGGTTAGACCTTCTAAAAGTCCCAAAGGCGATCGCAAATTTCCCTCTGGATCTTGGCCAATCTCCGCCGTGGGAAAATAAAGCTCCGTCGGATACTGCATCGCCGGGACAATGTTCGGCAAAGACAAAACGGCGGTATAGCTCTGGATAATTTTTTTCTTTTCCACTGGGTTGGGGATAAAAGGCGTTAGGAAAAAACGTCCTGCCCAACGGGAACGCTCCGTGAGTTGCAAATCATCGGCATTGGTGACTTCCCAGCCCTGGCCTGTGTAACGGTCAAAGGACATCACGCGCCAAAAACCAGGGGCCTGCGATCGCACCCGCATCACCAGCACCTTTTCCATCTCACCCCGGAGATTTTGGTTGATTTTGCTATTGAAACCGTAATACTGAGTTTTATCGAGTTCCCCTTGACCTTCGCTGGGACTACTACCTTCACCCGTGCCTGCCCCAGTACCCGGACTATTCCCAAAGGTCGCACCATCGGCGTTTTCATTTCCTTCGCCGCCAGGATTCTCGTAACCGGGATTGACGAGGCTAAGGTTAGTCGGGCTAAAACGTTCATTTTCAGGGGCATCGGCGGGCAAACTCACAGGCAAGGTGCTGAGTTGATAGCCAGGAAAACGGGGCATGATGCTAAAGAGTCCCAAGCCCAATACCAAGGTAATCCCCAAAATTGCGCCCAGGCGTTTGGGCGACAGGGGAGAATTTTTCAGGAGGTCAGCGCGGCCTTTACGGGCACTGGAGCGCTGCGGCCAAAGGAGCGTCTCCAAGCCAGCTAGGCCAAGGCGCGAACGGTAATCTAAAACTAGAACAGGGAGGGCGATCGCCAAAAATAGAATTAACCAGGGCGCAAAGGTTAGCGTTTGAGAAACAGTGCCCGCCACCCCCAACAAAATAAGGCCGATCACCATCGAATAACCCAGATCCTTTCGGCGGGGCAAATCGAAGCTATGGAGAATTTGCAGTTGAATGAGGAGCTCTGCCAGCACCAAGCGCGTATCGTTTAAATTGGCATACAGATTCCGGAAAAAGAGCAACAGCATGCCCAACATGCCGATGGCAATAAAAAATTTTGCCCCCACATTCGCCTTCTGACGGTTTTGCCAACTCCAGACTCCCCCCAGGAGCGTTAAGGGCACCGCTAGAACACTGATCGGCCAGCCAAACCAGATCATGTTTCCTTCTGAAGCCACATCCGTCGCAATAATGCCGACAACCACCAATAGCTGTACCAAGGCCCGCAGCAGTACGGAATCTTCGCTTTGGGGTTTGGGAAAATTACGCAATTGGGCCACTAAATCCGCAAAGGATTTCGGTTTGAGGCGTTGGGAAGAGGGTGATGTCATCGTGCTGTAGGCGGAAATCAAAAACCTTCTACTAGACTACCCTTATCCTTCAAATTCAGCACAAATCCCACTGACGCTATAAAACGGAACAGCAGCCTACAGTTTTTTTTGAATCCTGACGTAAACCGACAAATTCCAGAATCGTGAAATTTTATGGCCCAATTAGCAAGACTATCGGGTGATTTAATTTTTGTACTCCCCAGGCAAGATTCGAACTTGCGACCAATCGATTAACAGTCGACCGCTCTACCGCTGAGCTACTGAGGATTGTGTAGCGCGTTGTGTTCCAACGGTTTAACATTGTAGCCACAGTTTTTGGATTTGGCAATACCTTGGTTCAAGTTTTTTTTGAGCCGGTTGAACTTTTTGGGTAAAGGTTCAGTCTAAAGGGACGTGCGATGACTGGAGAGGGATATGCCCGATCAAGCTGTTGACCACCCTACTGCCATTTCGGATAGGGAATTGGTTTGTCTTTGCCAAGGGAAAATAGGGTCTATTCGGGGGCGGCGCGATCGCCAAAGTTTCCGAATCCTGTACCGACGCTATCACCAAAAGGTACGGTCTACCCTGTATCAACTCTGTGGGGTGGCGCTCTTGGATGATTTAGTTCAAGAGGTTTTTTTAAAGGCCTGGCAGGGGCTCCCGCGCCTCAAAAATCCGGACTATTTTGCCACCTGGTTGTACCGCATTACTTGGAATGTGGCGACGGATCAACGGCGACGCTTTGCGAAGCAGATGACCTTAATCACAGGCTTAGAGGCGCAAATTGGTGCGGTGACAGATCCTAGGCCGGAGGGGCTGGGTCAAATTTATTATCAAGATTTGGTGCAACGGGGTTTGCAATCGCTAAGCTTGGAACACCGGGCGGTCTTGGTGCTCCATGATCTCAAGGATCTGCCCCAAAAGGAGGTGGCTGAAATTCTTGGGATTCCGCCAGGAACGGTGAAATCTCGCCTCCACCATGCCCGACGATCGCTGCGTCAGTTTTTAGAAACCCAAGGAGTCAGTCTATGAATTTCCATGACCATGACAACTTAATTCGGTTTTTAAAGAACCACGAACCCTACGGGCCACCGCCACCAGGGGATCACGAAGAAAGGCTTTTGGCACGACTCAACCAAACAGAACCGTCAAACCTGACAGCTTCGTCCCAGGGGAAATGGTGGGTTCCGACAGTGGTTGCTGCCGGGTTTGTGCTCGTGGTTGGCCATGGACAACTGCACCAGGAATTTGGGACGCTGCCGGAGGTGATGCCGCAACAGTATTGGGGGAGAGTTGAACAACCCCAGCCACAGGCGATCGCCGGGGGAGCCGATGAAGAACTGGAGGCCTTTCTTGAAGAAAGCTGGTCTTACTCCTTTGGGGAGCACCTTTACCAGGAACAGGAACTGTCCTACGAGTACGTTGATTTTGTTGTCAATACTGATCCCTAGTGCTTCGCAAAACATTCCTAAATTTCAACACTGGGCTAATGCCGTCTTAGCGGAATCTGTGATTAGTTTTGGAGATGAATTTTAATCATGTTTAAAAAACAAGTATTAATGGCTTCTGCGGTGGCCCTCTCGTTGACAGGGGAAATGGCGATCGCCGACTCAACCACGAAAGCCACCCACTTCACCGTTGCCCCAGCACCAGTCCTCATGAGCCAAGGGGATGAGCAGGAAGCAGATCTCGTTGATCGGCTTGACCTCAGTACCGCCCAGAGACAACAAATTCAGGGAATCCGCGCCAATTACCGTAGCCAAATGGGAGCCAAACGGGCAGCAATTCAACAGGCAAAAAATACCATGCGGACATTAATGCGCAATAGCACGACTACCCGCAATCAATTAGAGGCCCAACACCGTACCATTACAAACCTGCGCCAAGATTTAGCAGACCTCCATTTCCGGCAGATGTTAGACATTCGTGAAGTGCTCACCCCCGCCCAACGGGCAGAATTAGCGCAGCACATGGCCCAAAAACGCCAGGGCGATCGCTTCCAACGGTGGCGGAGCTGGTTTGGCTGGCGACAATAGTCAAAATTATTGAGACGAGCCTTGCACTTTGCGCCAAATTTCCCCGAACCACAACACAAAAGAGGTTCCTCCGATAATCCATAGCCAATCGCGGCAGGCCAGGGGGACGGTACGAAAGGCACTGCTTCCCCACTGCACCATGGCCACTTGACCGATAAAAATGGTGGCAATAATCGCGCTAAAAGCTGGATTTTTCGAGAGCCCTGTAAACGCAGAAATCGAGAGGCCAAAACAGCGGGCATTAAATAAATTCCACAGTTGCAGAAAGACGAAAATCGCGAAAAAGACGGAAAGCTCGTAGGTATTGATGGTGCCATCGCGCATTTCATATTCCAAAATGCCTACCATCAGCACCAAAAATCCACACCCTAAGAAGGCAATTTGTTTGGCCATGGCCCCGGTGATGATAAATGCCTCGGCTTGACGGGGCGATCGCCCTAGGACTTCTGGATTAGGGGGTTCCGTGGCTAAGGCCAGGGCAGCAAAGGTATCCATAATCAAATTGACCCACAGCATTTGGGTCACCGTTAGGGGAAGCTCAATGCCAATAAATGGCCCCAAAAGGGCTGTCCCCAGGGCTACCACGTTAATGGTGAGCTGAAAGAGAAGAAATTTTTGAATATTTTCATAGAGCGATCGCCCCCAGAGCACCGCATTAACAATGCTGCTAAAGGAATCATCTAAAAGAATAATGTCACTGGCTTCCTTGGCGATCGCCGTACCACTCCCCATGGCGAGACCCACCTGGGCCTGTTTGAGGGCCGCCGCATCATTCGTCCCATCCCCCGTCACACCAACCACTTCTCCCGATTGTTGGAGCAACTTCACCAAGCGTAATTTATCTAGGGGGCAAGCGCGGGAGAGGATCTTTAAGGACTTCACGGCTTCCCGTGCAGTATCATCATCCATCGCAGCAAACTCTGGCCCCGTCAGGTGCAAGGCTTTAAAGTTGACCTCTTCTGTTTGGTGCCAGAGGCCAATTTGTCGGCCAATTTCCCTCGCCGTTTGGGGACTATCACCGGTAACAATTTTGACCTGAATGCCGGCACGGAGACAGGCTTTAACGGCGGCGGGGACATCGTCCCGCAGGGGGTCAATAATCGCAAAAAAACCAAGCCATACCAGGTGCCGTTCGATTTCGGTGATTTTAAAATGCTTGAGATCCCCCAGGGGACGGTAGGCAAAACCCAGGGTCCGCATCCCCCGGCTTTGGTAGTCTTGGAGCGTTTTGATAATGGCAGCCCGTTCGGTGAGGGGCATAACCCCACCAGCACTTAATTGATAATCACAGCGTTTGAGTACGACTTCTGGAGCGCCTTTAACGTAGAGAACTTCCTCTTGCAAAATGGGCGATTTGCCGAGGCTGGTCATGTACTTTTTTTCGGCAGAAAATGCCCCCTGGGAACTGAGGTCAAAATTGTAACGGTAGTCGAGGTAGTCAAGGTTTTGTTGATCGAGCCAGAGTAAAAGGGCTCCCTCTGTGGCGTTCCCAATGACCGTGGGCAGCGCTTGGGTGGCGTACTCTAGGTCGGCGGTACTGTTAGCGGCGATCGCCTCGGCGAGCACCTGACGAACATGGGTGGCTTGCGCCGGTTCAGCCTCCACCAGCCCAGGGATACAGGTCTCATGGACATGCATTTGATTACAGGTCAATGTTCCGGTTTTATCGGAGCAGATCACGGTGGTTGCGCCAATGGTTTCACAGGCATGCATCCGCCGCACCAGATTATTTTCGGCGGTCATGCGGCGCATACTGTAGGCCAAAGACAAGGTGACACTCATGGCCAGTCCTTCCGGCACAGCCACCACGATAATCGTCACGGCCACCATGAAGTAATTGAGGAGGGCCAGCCCCACATCTAGGGGGAGCCATTCTCTCACTGTGGGGGACAGCCAGTGGGTAGCAACACCATAGCCGAGACTCCCCCCTAACCAGAGGCTACCCCCAAGCAACATCAAGGGGGTATTTTTTAGGGTCGCCGGGGCTGGAACAGCGAAAACTTCGGGTAACTTCCCCAAGCGTTCGAGTAGTTCTTGGCCATCTTCGAGCACCGGCAGCCACACGGGTGCTGACATCATGGCGATCGCCCCCAGTAAACAGGCCATCACGTAACCCTGGGAGCCTGTTAGCCTCAGTTCTTGGGTGAGGAGACCCCGGATTAACAGAGCATTAAACGTTAGGAGAGCTACGGTTAAACCCACCACCCCAATTGCTTTACTCAGGGTTTCGAGTTGTTGATTGAGGGGCGTATTGGGATCATCTTCAACGGTGGCCACCGCTTGGGCTAACTTACCAATTTCGGTGCGATCGCCAACGGCAATGACCTCACAAAAACCATGGCCTTGGGTGACGATGGTACTGCGGTAGACACAATTAAACGGGTAAGCGGACTGCTCGGCTTCTACCTGGAAAGGATCCGCTTGGGCTGATTTGTTAACGGGTTCTGATTCCCCCGTGAGTTTTGCTTGATCAATGTGAAGGGAAACGCTTTCAAGAATTTTGGCATCGGCGGGAACTTCATGGCCCTGTTCGATGTAGATAATGTCGCCCACCACCAAATCCTGGCTCGGCAGACTGTGATATTGAGCCTCGCGAATCACCTTGACCATGACTTGATCGTAAACATGGTTGAGGAGGGCAAATTCTTGGTTCGCTTTAAATTCATTAAAAAAAGCAACGACGGTAGCCAACAAGATCGCGACAATAATCCCCAGACCTTCGGCATATTCGCCCCGCAACACCCCTACCGCAAGGGCGATCGCCGCCGCAATCATCAGAATGCGAATCACCGGGTCAGTAAATTTCTCTAAAAAAAGTTGCCACCAGGGACGCCGTTGGGGCGGGGTTAAAACATTGGCGCCATATTCGGCACGATTCGCCTGAACTTGTGCGGCCGTCAACCCTGCATAGGGCAGATGGCGATCGCCTGGAGATGCAATAGTCATAGGTAGTAATGCTGGGAAAAGGCTGACCCTTACGGTAGTGGTCGCTACTTCTACTCCTATGGTAGGTTTCACCCTTTGGCCGATGGGGGGGAACGTTAGAAAAATTTAGCTGAGTCGCGGGGAAGCCCGCGCTGTATGCGTAGCGTCAGCATCGGGATGAAGAGCGAGCGACTGACCAACGGGAGGAAGCAAACTTCCAATAAGTAGTCTTAGGGACTGGCGCAACGTCCCTAAGTATTTGCTACAATAGGAGCATGCTCAACCTAACTTACGAGTACAGAGCTTATCCAACTGCCGACCAAGCCCTTCAAATGGCTCAATGGTTGAACACCTGCCGCCGTGTGTATAATTACGCGCTGGCGGAACGTCGTGATTGGATTCAGGCCCGTAAGTGCCCCGTTAATGCTTGTAGTATCCAGCGGGAATTTATTTATCCCATGGATGCGGAAAAACCGACTTATTACAGTCAAAAGCGAAATTTGACCGCTGCGCGAAAAGAGAATCCTTTTCTGCAAAACGTCCATTCTCAAGTGCTTCAAGATGTCATGGGTCGGCTAGAAAGGGCATTTAACGCCCTGTGGAATAGTGGGTTTGGATTCCCAAGGTTTAAGAAGCGTTTTCGCAGCTTTAACTTCCCACAGTTGGGCAAAAACCCAATTGGTGACAATCAAATTAAGTTGCCTGTATTTGGTTGGGTTAAGACCGTGATGCACCGCCCAATCCCTGATGGGTTTGAGGTGAAGCAAGCACGGGTAGTTAAACGCGCTTCTGGCTGGTATATCCAGTTGGTAATCCAAAGCGATGTAAAGATTCCAGATCCCCCGATTGGTGGTTATGCCATCGGGATTGATGTGGGGTTAAATCATTTTGTTGCGACATCAGACAACGAGTTAATTGGGAGACCCCGATTCTTTGTGGAGGCACAACACAGGCTGAAAGTGCTGAACCGTGCCGTTGCCAGAAAGCAAAAAGGGTCAAAGAACCAGCAAAAAGCTCGTCAACGAGTCGCAAGATTTTACGAACGAATTGCTAACCGGCGTAAAGACTTCCATCACAAGCTCGCCCATCATCTCTGTGATCAAGCAGGCATGATATTTGCGGAGGAGTTGAACCTTAAAGGACTGGCTAAAGGAATGCTGGGTAAGCATTGCCTTGACGCTGGTTGGGGACAATTCCTCGATACGCTCAAATGGGTTTGCTTTAAGCGTGGTGTGTATTTCCAGAAAGTTGCCGCCCATGGCACTAGCCAGGAATGCCCAGCCTGCGGAGTGGCGGTGAAAAAAGATTTGTCTATGCGTCGGCATGAATGCCCGGAATGCGGCTACACCACTAATCGAGATGTAGCCAGCGGGCAAGTGATTCGCAATCGTGGACTAGCTAGCACTGAGCATGTTGCTGAGCATGTTGCTGAGCATGTCGAAGTGTAGCGGTTGGACAGACCGTTCAATCCTGTGGAGCTACGCCCAGTAGGGAGGCTTTGAAGCAGGAATCTCTTAAGGCGACTTAAGAAGCCCACGCTGTCTCGTAGAGCAGCGTCGGGAGTGTGTCACTCTCTGGGTTACTGCCCTAAGCCCTTGGTTTCCTGGAAATCAGAAAGGCGATCGCCTTTTTGAAAATATCACCGAAAAAATGCTGTACTTTGCCCCTAGGCGACGATGCCTTCACTAAACACCCGGCCAATTACTTCTTCAACGGGGGGATCATTGACGCTGAGATCCGCCACAGGCAAATTTTCTAAGATTTTGGCGATGCTCTGGGTCAAATTTTCTCGCTTCACCAAAAAACGTACCGCTTGACCATCGATGTGTTCCACTTCCCCAAAAAAGCTCAGGGCCTCGCGGGAATAGGTTTCTGTTAATTCGACCCGCACTTCTCGATAGGGCGCAAAGCGATCCAGTAACTTTTCTAAATTGCCATCGTAGATCAGTTTTCCCTGGTAGATGAGCAACACCCGCTCGCAGAGGGCGGTAATATCCGCCATATAGTGGCTGGTTAAGAGAATTGTCGCCCCATAACGCTGGTTATATTCCCGCAGAAAATCCCGTACAGCCACCTGGGCATTTACATCTAAACCGAGGGTCGGCTCATCCAAAAAGAGCACCTGGGGATGGTGTAATAGGGCAGCCAGGAGTTCCGCCTTCATCCGCTCCCCCAAGGAGAGTTTGCGCATGGGCTGAGTCAGTTTCCCTTCTAGGGAGAGCATCGCGCTGAGTTCTTCCAGGCGTTCTTCAAAAACAGGTTCGGGAATGTCGTAGACGGCGGCATTGATACGGAGGGAGTCAAGGGCAGGCAAATCCCAAAGGAGCTGCTGTTTTTGCCCCATGACCAGGCTGATTTGCTTAAGAAATGTCCGTTGCCGCTGGAAAGGAATCGCCCCTGCCACACGTACTACCCCCGTGGAGGGATAAATTAGCCCCGTGAGCATTTTGAGGGTCGTGGTTTTGCCGGCCCCGTTTGGCCCCAAAAAGCCCACAATTTCGCCGGGTTCAATGTTAAAGGTGATCTCCTCAACGGCTTTAATTTGTCGGTATTGCCGCTGGAAAAAGTGTTTGAGGGTTCCCTTAAAACCGGGTTGCTTGAGGGCGACGGGATAGATTTTACTGAGGGAATCGACTTCAATAATTGGCATGGTCAGGGAACGGGCCTAGGCAGCACTCAAGATAGACCTAGATCATATCAGGGGCGATCGCCTCTGGTTCGGGCGATTTTTGTTCCATGATCGTGGCCTTGTAGGGAATTACGCCTGTTTCCACACTATTGAGACAGCGGGCGGCACCAAGGGATAAGTCCAGGCTCCGGGGCGGAATATAGGGGCCACGGTCATTAAGGCGGATGATTACACTCCGGTCATTGTTGAGGTTGGTGACCTTGAGGTAAGTATTCAGGGGCATTGAAGGGTGGGCCGCCGTCAGGGCGTATTGGTCGTAGGTTTCCCCATTGGCCGTCAGGCGACCGTGAAAGTAGGGGCCATACCAGGAGGCTAGTCCTTCGAGGGATTGACCTGTTTCTTCGAGCTGATACATTTGCTGCTGGGCGGTGACCATATCCAGCGCTGGCACACCGAGGGCGAGGCGGAGATTATTCGCCCACTGAATGGCGAGGATCTCATGGTTGAGAACGTCCTCATGGGTAATCGTTTCGTCCACAACTAAAAGAATGTCATCACCAAAGGCGATCGCCGGTTTGTCTTCATGTAACGTCGGGGCGATCGCCGTGGCTTGAAATTCCGCCATCGCCACCAGTTGTTCAAGGCGTTGGGCCAACCGTTCGGCCTCCTGTTGGGAGCGAATGGTGGCAACGGGCTTATTCTGGAGCCAAAGTTGATGGCTTTGGGGGTTGGTGGCGGGGCGGTCTGTGTCGTAGCTAATCAGCTGTGCCCCAGACTCAGCAGCAGCTTGGGGTATTGCTTCCGGCGTAGGCACCACCGCGACGAGGGGGGCAGTGGCCAGCGGCACTTCTAACTGAAGTAAAGAATCGAGGCCCAGACTTTGGGTAAATCGCTGAAATAAATTAAAGGCCCACCACTTAGAGACCTGGGGCGTGAGTTGTTCCGGGTTTGTATCGGCCACGAGTTGCGCTTCCGGGGCCTTATCCAGGGTACTCGCTAAACGGCACAGGGGATTTTCGGCCAGGGTTTCCCGTTGGGCGTTGAGGCTCACTGTTTTGGCTGGGTCGGCACTGGTGGCGATCGCCTTAGTTTGAAAGGGAGCGAGGTTAACGGCTGCCGCGCCGAGGCCCATCACTAGGGAAGCGCCCAAAGTAGATAATAATCCTGTGAATTTCGGTAAATGCATACAGAATAAAAGAAAAGCTAAAAATCACAGACAGCACCCATTGTTTAGCAGAGATAATCTGAAACTGGGTTTTAGGTGCCGCGTCACATTGCAGGTTCATCAGATAAATTGCTCTATGTTTTATAGCCCATGAATTTCCGAAAAAAGTTGGCCTTCAGCGACAATCCGAGGCTGAATTGACAGGAAATCCCCCTCTCCGTCATCCCAAAAATTCTTCCAGGCGCTTACTGTGACCACCTTTAGGCACCGCTGGGCAAATCTCTGGTTAACACGACATTATGATTTCTTATTTAATGTTTTTACTAATGCAAAAAATCGCCACTGATAACGAAAGCTAATTTAAAATTCCGCTATTTTGTTCGTTCCGCTACAAAACTTCCAGGCAGTAAGTGAGACCCATGAACCACCTTAGTGTGCATCAACAGCAATTTTTAACGCAACTGGCCGCTGGCCTCCGCCCTGGTCAAGATGCGTTGGCCCAATGGCGGTCTGGAGAAATGGCGATCGCCGCCGTTCCCGGTTCCGGAAAATCCCATGCCCTAGCCGTTGCCGCTGTCCTCACCCTTGCCCGGCAATCTTTGCACCACGGCCAACAGTTGGTCATTGTGACCTTTACACGAGCCGCAGCCGAGGGGATTAAGCAAAAAATTCTGACCCACCTCAAGGCCGCCCAGTTACCTGTGGTGGGTTTTTCGGTACAAACGATCCATGGTTTAGCCTTGCAAATTGCCAGTCGCCACCCGGAGGTTTCTGGCGTGGATCTAGATAGCCTTTCTCTCCAGGATATTCCCGCAAATCACCCCATTCTCCGCGCCGCCGTTGAGCAGTGGATTCAAGCCCATGGGGAACAATATGAACGTCTTTGTCAGGGGGCACGCTCTGATCAGGAAAAAACGGAGCAATTGCGCCGCCGTTTTGCCCTCAGCACAGAAATTTTGCCAGACCTTGCCCATACGGTGATCCATGAAAGTAAAAGTTCTAATCTCTCGCCCCAGGCCGTAGCCAAACTGGGAGAAACCCTGGACGATCCCTATCAATCCTTGGCGATCGCCGCTGGCATTTATCAGAATTACCAACAACTGCTCCAGGAGAACAATGTCCTTGACTACGACGATCTGGTGCTAGGGGCTATCCGGGTGCTGCAACAGCCGGAGTTACAACAATATTGGCAGGGACAAATTTACGGGATTTTTGAAGATGAGGCCCAGGATTCTAGCCCCCTCCAAGAGCAATTGATTCGCCTCCTGGCCACAGCTCCCGAATCTGGAGAATGTAACCTCGTGCGGGTGGGCGATCCAAATCAGGCGATCAATTCCACCTTTACCCCCGCTGACCCGTTCTATTTCAATCGCTTTTGTCAGGCCGTAGACTGTGCCGAAATTCACTACGCGGGCCGCTCTAGCTTGCCAATTATCACTGCGGCGAATCAGATGCTCCACTGGGCCAGTCACACCCTTTCACCGCCGGATCGGTTTGCGTTTCGCTGGCAAGAAATTTTTCCGGTGCCCAACCATGACCCCCAACAAAATGCCAATCCTGATCCCACTGGGGCGGGGGTAGAACGCCATTACCCCCAGGATATTTACGCGACGGTGCAACAACTTGGCGATCGCCTCGAAACTTTATTAACCGAAAATCCAGACCACAGTGCGGCGATTCTCGTGCGCAAACAACGCCAGGCCAAATTTGTCACTGAGCAATTAAGGGCGCGATTTCAGCCAACAACAATTCGCCTTTATGATGCCCGCAGCGGTAATGATGCCAACCATCTGGTGCTAGAGCTTTATCAAATTCTGCGGTTTCTGGAGCGGCCCCACTCCCCTGACTGCCTGAAGGGTGCCCTCGATGTTTTAGGCGATCGCCAAAAAATTCCCACCCAAGATCTAGCTCGTTTAGCCACCTATCCCGAAAAATTTCTCTATCCAGGCCCCCTCGACCCGGCCCTCTCCTCTGGCCCCGCCCAGGCCACCCAAACCCTCTGTGTTCAACTGCTCCAGGCCCGCTGGCAACTGCCCCACTACCAACTACTACCCTTTTTGGCGATGACCCTGGACTATAGCGATGTCGAACTCGCCACGGTGCAAAAACTCGCCGAACGCATCGCCCAGCAAACCCAGGGCCAAAAAAATCTACGCCAGAGCCTCGAAGTGTTTGAGATGCTCCTCCGGGATGGTTTTGAAGGCATTGAACTCGACACCGACGCCCGCTACACTCGCCCGCAGCAAATTACGGTGATCACCATGCACAAGGCGAAGGGCTTAGATTGGGACTATGTCTTTATTCCCTTTTTGCACGACTCCGAAATCCCCGGCATGAGTTGGGTGCCTAGTGGGGCGCAATTTCTCGGCGATTACAACCTGGCGCAGGTGGCCCGGGCCCAAATTCGCCATTTTGTCCATGGCCAAGATCAGGGGCGATCGCCAACGGCACCAGCCACCATTACGACCCTTTGGCAAGAAGCCCAGCAGCTTAAAACCGAAGAAGAATACCGACTTCTGTACGTGGCCATGACCCGCGCCAAACGACTCCTGTGGCTTTCTGCGGCCAAACAAGCTCCCTTTTCCTGGAGTACCTTTAAACCCCACCAAAGTTCATTGCAGTCCCAGAAACCCTGTCCAATTTTTGACGTTTTACAAGGAAAAATTTAAGGATAAAACGCTAACTGCGGTAAGCCTGCCGTTTCCTCCCAGCCCAGCATAATATTCATACATTGGACGGCTTGGCCCGACTGACCCTTCAGGAGATTATCAATGGCGGACATCACAATGACGCGGCCCGTGCGGTGATCTACTTCAATTCCCAAATAGCAGAGGTTTGTACCACAGGCCCACTTCGTCTGGGGATAAACACCGTTGGGTAGAACTTCTACACAGGGAGCTGCTCGATAAAAGGCGCTGTAAATGGTCAGTAAATCATCGCGCACCAAACCCGGATCCCGGAGGGTTGCGTAGACCGTCGCCAGAATGCCCCTGGGCATCGGGATGAGGTGGGGCGTAAATTGCACGCGAATATCTTGGCTGGCGAGTTTGCTACAAATTTGTTCAATTTCTGGGGTATGGCGGTGGGAGGCTACTCCATAGGCTCCCAGGGAAGCATCGGCTTCGGCTAAGAGTAAATTTATTTTCCCTTGGCGACCTCCGCCGGATGTGCCGGATTTGGCATCAATAATTGCGGTTTCTGGCTGAATCAAGCCCTGTTTGAAGAGGGGTGCCAGGGCCAAGAGGCTAGCAGTGACATAACAACCAGGGCAACCCACCAGTTGGGCGCGGCGAATGTCATCCCGGTAGAGTTCTGGCAGACCATAAACGGCGATCGCATTCGTATCTTGGTCGGTGCGTTCTGTTTTATACCAAGCCTGATAGGTGTCGAGATCCTTGAAGCGATAGTCAGCCGAAAGGTCAAGGACTTTGCAGCCCCGTTCGATCAGTTGGGGGGCAAGGTCACAGGCCAAGCCATTGGGCAAACCGAGAAAAACCACCTGGCAACGGCTGGCAATCACATCGAGATCAATGGGCTCAACGATCATTTTGATGCGGTGGCCGACATGGGGATAAAGTTCTGCGTAGGGTTTTCCGGCACTGCTGTTGCCCCCTAGATAGGTCAGCTCCACTTGGGGATGATCACTCAGCAGACGGACGAGTTGCATACCACCATAGCCCGACGCGCCGACAATCCCGACCGAAACCTTTTCCGAACTGCTCATAAATCCTGCTATTACCTGAACATTGCCTGGGGGCGATCGCCCTTGTTGGCTGCAATTGTACAGGGAAACGCTAAGGACAACCGATTTTATTTTGCGCCATCACCGTGGCCGAGAAAAACCGTTGTCATTCGGAGGGAAACTCGCCGATCAGTCTGGCCCTAAATCAAGCGACACAGTTGATCTTGGTGGAGCACAACTTCCCCTTGGGACGGGAGCCAAGCGACCCAGGATTGTTCTCCGTGGGGACATAACAAAAGCGCATATTCTTCTTCGGCGATCGCCTCAGGGGTTTGGGCTAGCTTAACCCAATCACTGTTTGCTTGGGCCGGCGCAAAAGTCGTATCAAAGGGGTGTTCCGTTGTGTTGGGGCAGTAGCGAATACTGGATAAATCAAGGGAAGGGGTGCGTTGCATCAGGATTTTCTCCGAGACGAGTATTTGAGATACAGAGCATAGATGATTAGCCAGCCTAATCACTGCAATGTTTGTATTTAATGATACAGAAAATATTCCAAAAATCAGGGTCTGCCATAGAAGTTTACGGATTGTTGCCCAGGACAACCGCGCCAAAATCTATTGATTTACCCCCATGATTAGGTACAAACGAACGATATTTGTCCTAGGAACAAGGGTGATCATTGTGGGCATAAATGAGTTTCATTAGCCCCTCAAAAGACCTTACCCTGGAAATTCCCCCTTGAATGGAGGGGGGGGTTAGATGTTAGGATGAAATTGGATAGGGATAATTAAATTTTTTGAAACTTTAGTTTTCTACACAGAGTAATAACCCCTTAAGCCCAAGCAGAATGCCATTTAGGCACTGCCTTGGGGAGTCCCCCTTAAGTGGGTCGATCTATTTTAGATCTTAATTGGTTCGGGAAAATACGGCCTAATTGTGGCTTTTATTTTCGTTGAATGTGTGTGTAAAAAGCGAAGAATGGGAATATTAAAGCTGTAAAGAAAAGCGAATAATAGTCTCAGGTCGATCCCTTTGGGAAAAATCTGAGGACTTAGCGTAATTTCCAGTTGTAATTTCGGATTATGGGGAACAAAAAAGCAATTTTACCTGTGGCATAAAGATTAACCACCGGGAAAGTTGGTGCTTCGGAATGCAACTTTTCGCTGCAGTTGATTGTCTCTGTCCAGCACAGAGAGACACCATCTAGTTCAGATATGTGGGGGAAGATCATATGCCAGTGCAAATTTATTTCTTGATCGTTGTTTATCTATTCACGATCCTGTGGGAGAAAATTAAATATCAAGATCCTCATTAGGCAGTTGCAGCGGTAGGGTGAAGGTTAGCCAAGCGCCTCGATATTTGGGGTGATTGCGGGCGGTAATTGTGCCGCCATGGGCAGTAATAATTTGCTGCACGATCGCTAAGCCTAGCCCACTCCCCTGGCGCAAATCGGTATTATCTCCCGGTCTTGTTCTTGCTTGGTCGCCCCGGTACAAGCGCTCAAACACAAATGGCAAGTCTTCTGGATCAAAGCCAACGCCTTGATCGATCACTTCTACGGTAACGAAGTCTGAATCGACTTCAGGGGGAGATACAGTAACAAAAATGGCCTCCCCAACGGGATTGTATTTAATGCCATTGTCAAAAAGATTGAGAAAAACCTGGGTGAGGCGATCGCCATCGGCGGTCATTTTTAATGCGTCTGGCCCCTGATATTGTCGTGTGACTTGTTTTTGTTGGGCGAGGGGGGTGAGGGTTTCCCAAGCATCGTTAATCAACTGCACTAGATCAAAGGTTTGGTAGCTCAGCACCTGGTGGGGGTGGGACTCTAGTCGGCTCAGTTCTAGCCAGTCCTGGACAAGGTAAAACAAACGATTAATTTCCTTAAGAATTTGACCAGCCCATTTCAATTCCAAGCCTGTTAGACGCTGTTCTAGGGTTTCTGCGAGGAGCCGCATCGCCGTTAGGGGCGTCCGTAATTCGTGGGTCAGATCAGACAGTAATTTTTCTTGGGAACGTTTCAGGATGTGAATCGGCTCTTGGTTTTCTAAAAAAACCGCCACATCGCCACGACTTAAAGGGATAGTGCTTCCCCGCAGGTGTATCGGTTGGTTGGGGCCTTCAGCACGGGTTTGGGCGTCATGGCTCGGAAAAAATTCCCATTCCTGGCTTTGGGCGGTGCGAGCGCTGCGGGTGGTTTCGATGAGCTGGTCTAACTCATAGGAGCGGACTAATTCCAGCAAGAGACGAATTTGCCCTGGCTGCCAACGATTCAAGCACAGGAGCTGTCGGGCCTTTGGGTTGCACAAAATGAGTTGATTATCCATGTCAACCCGCAGATACCCAAAGGGGGCATTTTCGATCACCCGATACCATTGGTCTAGTTCTGCCTGGAGTTCTTGTTTTTCTTCGTAGAGGCTTTTTAGTTCCCGGCGGAGAGAAGAAAGAGGCGCAAAGAGAAGCTCGTCACTGGGATGTTCACCGTAGGAGTAAAGCATTTGTCGGACTTGTTGCTTTTGGCGCTGTTGCCAAGTGAAACAAATAATGCCTGCTGTGCCACAGCCAATGATTATCGGAATCCAAATCATGCTTTGATACGGGTGCTTTTGGCGATCGCCGTTATTTGCTAGGGGTTACTCAGGATGATGGCGTTGAGAATGGGGCAGGACTTTCCCATTGGTGGTATTACTATTTAGAAACCACCGTGCCGTTCTTCGCCTGACAACATGGATCTTACCCTGTTCCTCCAGCAACTTCTCAATGGTCTTTCCATTGGTAGTGTCTACGCGATTTTTGCCCTGGGTTATACCCTTGTTTTTTCGATTCTTGGCATTATCAATTTTGCCCACGGAGCGATTTTTACCCTAGGCGCTTACTTCACTTATCTCTTTGCCGGAGGACAATTTGGCTTCAATGGCTTCTTGGCCCAGGTGAAATTACCCTTTGCCCTACCCTTTGGTTTAGCGTTGTTAATTGGCTGCGGTTTCGCGGGCTGCGTTTCGATGTTAGTAGAATGGCTCGCGTTTCGCCCTTTACGCCTCCGGGGCGCCGATCCCCTCCTGAGTTTGGTTTCTAGTCTGGGGGCTGCCGTGGTGATTGTGAATGGGATTCAGCTGTTGGTGGGCGCAGAGATTTATACGTTTCCAGCGGATATTTACGGTGGTTTGCCGGAGTCGATTAACTTTGGCTCCCCAGAGCGACCGATTCTGATCCGGACAGTACAGCTCATTATCTTGACGGTGTCCGCACTGGTTGTGACCCTGTTGACCTACGGCATGACCCGAACGAAATTTGGGAAAGCGATCCAAGCGGTGGCAGAGGATAGCACAACCGCCAGTCTCTTGGGAATTAATACGGAACAAGTGGTGCGGGTGACGTTTTTTGTGAGCGGTGCCTTGGCAGGACTGGCGGGAACATTGGTGGGTTCTAGCGTGAGCATTGCGGGGCCTTATTTTGGCATTAGCTATGGTTTGAAGGGATTAGGCGTAATTGTTCTAGGGGGTTTGGGAAATATTCCGGGAGCGGTGCTGGGCGGTTTAATTATCGGCATGGCAGAAGCGTTCATTCCAGCGGATTTTTCAGGGTATCGGGAGGCGATCGCCTTTGCGTTACTGTTTGGGATGTTGCTGCTCCGGCCCCAGGGGTTATTGGGCCAAAAAACGATTCAAAAGGTGTGAGATGGCGGCATTTTTGAGTACCTACGGCTATTTGATCGTTTCTACGCTTCTGGGGGCACTGTTGGGGATCTCGGTTTACCTACCACTGATGGCGGGTCAGCTTTCTTTGGCGACACCGGGTTTCTATGCCCTGGGGGGTTACATTGCGGCGATCCTCTCGACCCAGGCGATCGCCTTTACGGGGACGACCTTTCCACTGCCTTGGCTCCTGGGGGAAATGGCCCTGGCGGGGTTGGCCTCTGGAATGGTTGCGCTGATCATTGGGGTGCCCGTGCTGCGGTTGCGGGGGATTTATTTGGCGATCGCCACCATCGCCTTAGTAGAAATTGTCCGGGTATTGTCGCTAAATTTGCCCATCACCGGGGGCGCTGTGGGGATTTTTGGCATTCCCCAACCCTTTCGCAGTCCCCTGGGTTATTTGTGGTTGGTGGGGCCATTGTTAATTATCGTGGGCGTTCTAGTGTGGCGTCTAGAAAATACGAAAGTGGGCCGCGCCTTTAACGCCATCCGTGAAGACGAACTCGCCGCTAGTGCCATGGGCATTAACCCGACGCAATATAAAGTTTTGGCCTTTGTGTTGGGGGCCATTTTAGCGGGTATTGTCGGGGCGATCGCCGCTCATTTTCTCAACACCTGGAATGCCCGCCAGGGCACCTTTGACGCCAGCATTACCTACCTTGCCTTTGTGTTGGTCGGGGGGAGTCGTACCTTTTTGGGGCCGATCCTGGGGGGCATTGTCCTTACGGCGCTCCCGGAAATATTGCGCGGTTTAGGGGATGCCCGGTTAATTTTCTTCGGTTTGCTGTTGCTGCTGGGGACGATTTTTTATCCCCAGGGTTTGATTACCCCCGAACTGCTACGTCGTTGTTTACCCACTGCCTTGAAGCCTAAAATCTAATTTTTAGCGTTAAATCGCCGCTTTTTCCCCTCCTTTGACCAATTTATCTTGAAATAATGGAAAAAATCACCCTCACCCGCCCCGATGACTGGCATTTGCACCTCCGCGACGGGGAAGCGCTCAAGGCTGTTTTGCCCGATACGGTGCGCCAATTTGCCCGGGCCATTGTGATGCCCAACCTCAAGCCCCCCGTGCGTACCGTTGCTGAGGCCGCTGCCTATCACGATCGCATTTTGGCTGCCATTCCCCCAGGGCGAACCTTTGAACCCCTGATGACCCTCTACCTCACGGACAATACCAGTCCTGCTGAAATTCAGGCCGCGAAAGAATCCGGGTTTGTGAAAGCGGTGAAATATTATCCCGCTGGTGCCACAACCAACTCTGACCTTGGCGTCACAGATATCCGCAAATGTGATGCGGTGTTTGAGGCGATGCAAACGGTTGATCTACCCCTGCTACTCCATGGAGAGGTGACCGATCATCGGGTGGATGTGTTTGACCGGGAAAAAGTTTTTATCGAAACCTATCTCCGTCCCCTGAAGGAACGCTTTCCGCAGCTACGCATTGTTTTAGAGCACATCACCACCAAAGATGCGGTGGAATTTGTCCTGGCGAGCGATGAAAAAGTGGCGGCGACGATTACACCCCAACATTTGCTGTTCAATCGCAACAGTATTTTCCAGGGCGGCATTCGGCCCCATTTCTACTGTTTACCGATCTTGAAACGAGAGACCCACCGGGAAGCCCTGCTAGAAGCGGCAACCTCTGGCAATCCAAAATTTTTCCTCGGCACCGATAGTGCGCCCCATGGCCGCGATCGCAAAGAAAGTGACTGTGGCTGTGCGGGGTGTTATTCGGCGCTCCATGCCCTAGAGCTATATGCCACGGTGTTTGAAGCAGCAGACGCCCTGGATAAACTTGAAGGCTTTGCCAGTTTCTATGGGCCAGATTTTTACCAACTGCCCCGCAACACCGAAAAAATTACTTTGACGAAAACCCCTTGGCAGATTCCCGACGCGCTGCCTTTTCCGGAATCAAGTCTTGTGCCCCTTTGGGCTGGCCAGGAATTAAGCTGGAAATTCGCCCCAGTCGCCTAGGAATTTTCGTACCAACTGGCGCGCCAGGCGGCCTCTGCTTCGGCGATCGCCAAATCCTGTTTCGCCTTTTGGTAATACTTTTGCAAATTACGGAGCTTATCAACTTGTTCCCGGAGACGGCGGCGCTGGGCCGAAACTTCCGGTTCCGTAAACTCGACTTCTGAAACTTTGAGGTGCACAGCGGTTAGGTGGGTACGGTGCTTCCTCTTCTTCTTTTTTTTACCTAGTTCAGCTTCGATGACGACGTTTACTAAATGGCTCGGCATCTGACCGCCATGCTGTTGATTGTCGGCTTGGATCGCCATATCGAGGACGGTGGTTGGGATATTTTCCGGGAGAATCTTGGCGCCCTGGAGCTGGTGATTAACCGTTTGGGAGACTTGGTTAAGGGTGCGACGAATACGTTTTTCAGTGGTTTTGCACCATTCGAGCCAATAGTCTGGGCTATTTTCATCGGTGGAGACCTCTACCGCAGGCCCCTGCATCATTTCGGCCAAACTATCGGCGATGCGCTCTGCCAACTGGGACAATTCCCGCCGCTTTTCTTTGTCTTCGAGTTGGGCTGGTAGTTGATCATCTTTATCTATTTTGTCTTCTGGCGGCTCATCGGTGCCGATCGCCTGATCGAGGCTTTCAAAAACTTCAAACAATTCTTGATCAAGATCCTCGCTATTTTCCATGTCGCCAGCATCAACGAAAAATTCGGCCATCACTTCCGATTCCGCTTCACTCGGCTGATCATCCTCTGGCTCTGTTAGGAGGGTGTGTAGGCGTGTCTGGAGATCGATCCCCAGTTGACGCAGTTCCTGTTGTAGGGCTTGCCGCTGACTATGGGAAAGTTGCAAAAACTTTTGAGGATAAATCTGGGTGCAGAGTTGGTAACTGGCGAGAACCAATTGACGTTTGAGGCTATCTCCGAGGCAATTGAGGTAATCGCCATAGGCGCTGGTCAGGGCTTCACGCACCCCCACTACCCGCTCACTAATGGTGGCTAAATCTCGACGAACCTGTTCAATTGCTTTGACCATTCACTTCCTAAATCTTATTGGTGTACGGGTGTCCGCTGAGACTTGTTCACGATATAACGATTGCAAAAATCAAACCTTGGGATGTCTCATTGTCTGGGATGGTCAGCGAAAAGGAAAGGGAGGATGCCGCACTCCCCAAGGGGCGATCGCCCCACCTAAGCTGTCGATTTCTGCTAGGGAAAGTCAAGACGACGAATGTTGCCTAGCTGTCCCCCTTTTTCCTAAGCTTAGACAATCAGCCCCAAAAGCTGACCCCAATCTTTTTAGAAAATCCTTTACCAAACCATTTATCAAATTATCAAAGCAATTTCCTATGTCCCACTCTACCGATGCCCATACCCTTGCCCGCTGGATGGCAGGGGAGTTTTCTAACGAAGCCCAGGCCCTCGCCAATCCGCCCCTCTGGGCCCACATCAAAGTTTGTATGCGCCCCCTGCCCAATCAATTTTTCGATGGCTATGGCCTCTACCTCGAACAGGCCTACAGCTCCGATACCTCTGCCCCCTATCGTCTGCGCCTGTTTCACATCAAACCCGTCGATGACCACATGGAACTGGTGCATTACAAACCCAAAGATGACGCCAAAACCAAATATATGGGCGCTGCCCGCAACCCTGCCATGATGCAGCACTTTGACATGGCTGATCTAGACCCCATGCCCGGTTGCGACATGATCGTCACCTGGAGTGGGACGAGCTTCAAAGGCACTGTCCAGGCCGGAAAAGGCTGCCGGGTTGTGCGTTATAACAAAGAGAGTTACCTCGATAACAGCTTTGAAATCACCGATAACGCCTTGATCAGTATCGATCGCGGTCGTGATCCGGTCACCAATGAAATCCTCTGGGGCTCCCTGGCGGGGGCGTTTGAGTTTGAAAAGATCAACAATTTCTCTGGGGAAGTTCAACCCCATTAACCTCTAAAATAAAATTCATCACAATTAGGAGAGAAGCAAAAATTATGGCGGCTAAACTAAAGAAAGGAAGCCTTGTGCGGGTGATTAAAGAACAATTCACCAATAGCCTCGAAGCGAAAGCGAGTGATTCCCGTTTACCCGCCTACTTTTTCGGAAGCCAAGGCGAAATCCTCGATCTCGACGATGAATACGCCTTTGTGCGTTTCTATACCCCAACTCCCAGTGTTTGGCTCCGTCTCGATCAACTCGAAGCTGTTTAAATTTGGAATAGTCCCATGTGTGCGATCGCCGTCCCTTCCATTTCCTGTAAAGCACCCCAAGTGACGGTGATCGGTGCCGGGAAAGTCGGTAGCACCCTAGCCCAACGGGTCATCGAAAAAAACCTCGCGGATGTGGTCTTGCTCGATATTGTTGAAGGTCTTCCCCAAGGCATTGCCCTTGATTTATACGAGGCCCAGGGTTTAGAAGGGCACCATAAAACCATTCTCGGCACCAATGATTATGCTGATACAACGGGTTCCGACATTGTGGTGATTACTGCTGGGCTGGCCCGCAAGCCCGGCATGAGCCGAGAAGATCTGCTCCATTACAATGCCAAGATCGTTGTCCATGCCGCAAGGGAAGCCATGGAGCGCAGCCCCCAAGCCATTTTTATCGTGGTGACAAACCCGATGGATGTGATGACCTACCTCACCTGGAAAGTGACGGGTTTGCCAGTGAACCATTTGTTGGGGATGGGGGGCGTCCTAGATTCAGCCCGTTTACGCACCTTTATTGCGATGGAACTAGGAGTCAGTACTGGGGATGTTTCAACCCTCGTCCTTGGGGGCCATGGGGATTTGATGGTGCCGTTGCCCCACTACTGTACGGTGAGTGGTATCCCAATTACTGAGTTGATGGATGCCACTAAAATTCAAGGGTTAATTGAACGCACCCGGAACGGTGGCGCAGAGATTGTGTCCCTCCTTAAAACGGGCAGTGCTTTCTATGCCCCTGCTTCGTCTGTTTGTCACATGATTGAGTCCCTCATTCAGGATCAATCCCGCCTGTTACCTGCCTCGGTGTATCTGCAAGGTCAGTACGGTTTGACGGATTTGTTCTTGGGGGTGCCCTGTCGGTTGGGGTGCCGGGGCGTAGAAGCAATTGTTGAGATCCCTTTGACCGATGCTGAACTGGCACAATTGCATCGCTCTGCGGCCTCGGTACGGGATAGCCTCGATAAAGCCCTCTCTAAACTGAGTCTTTAACAGATCGATCCATGGCAGTGTCGGTGGAATATTGGTTAATTTCCCTGGAGCAACTGGGACTGTCAACAAAGCTGTGGTGGCTCTTGAGCGACGACGAACAACAGCGGGCCAAGGAGTTTAAATTCCTAGATTTGCAACGGCGTTTTATTCTGGCACGGGCTGGTTTACGGCAAATCCTTGGGTTTTATCTCCAGCGAGATCCCAGGGCGATCGCCTTTGATTATGGTGACCACGGCAAACCGCTGTTGCCAGACATTGCGTTTAATTTATCCCACACACAAAAATTAGCCCTCTGCGCCATTAGCTTAGATGTTCCCCAAGCCCATTTAGGGGCGGATTTAGAAGCAAAAAGACGAAAAAGTGACATTCTGGGGCTCGCAAAACGATTTTTCACAGCGACAGAATCTAATTTCCTGCAACAGCTCCCAGAAACAGCGCAACAATCAGCCTTTTTCCAACTCTGGACAGCGAAGGAAGCTTATCTAAAGGGAATCGGCTGCGGTCTCCAAGGGGGCCTAGACCGCGTCGAAGTCCGCTTAACGCCGACGCCACAACTCCTGACGCCAGAGCAACAGCCTTGGTCATTATCGCTGTTTGCACCCAACGCTGATCATTGGGGGGCGATCGCCATTGATCAACCCGGTGCCCAGTTTACAAACCGGGGGGAATGGATGCTATATGATGGGGCAGCTTGAGGCTTTACTTCGTCTTTTTAAAACAAGCTTTTTAATCTCCATCCCTATAAAAATCACAAATCACTATGGTCGGCTATCTCGTCTATCTCACCATCTCAGCGGCAACCTACGGCATTTTTTGTCTGGGCCTCAATTTGCAATGGGGCTTTACGGGCCTGATTAACTTTGGTCATGTGGCTTTTATGACCGTCGGTGCCTATGCCACAGTTTTACTTTCCAGCCAAGGCGTGCCCTTACTGCTTTCTCTCGCCATTGGGGCTGGGGTCGCGGCTTTACTGGGGCTGCTCATTGGCCTCTCAACCCTGCGGCTGCGGGAAGATTATTTGGCAATTGTGACCATTGGGGTGTCTGAATTGGTGCGGTTGGTGGCCCTCAACGAAGAATGGTTAACCAGGGGAGCCTTTGGGGTGCAGGGTTATCCGTTGCCCCTGGGAAGTTTTCGACCGAATCAGGTGGGTAAGATTTCTTTGATTTTTTGGTTGACGATCATTGCAATTTTTGCGGCATGGCAACTATGGCGGGGGTTGCGCTGGCGCTGGAAAAAACTCAAAAAACAGGAAAAATCTGGTTTAGGGGTGATTGTCTGGGGCATCCTTGGGGGCGGCATCATCACCAGTTTGTTTATCAACGGCTGCATTGCCCTCCAAAATTACAACTACAAAGCAGGGCTGATGTTGCTGTCGGTGGTCGCCTTGACTTTGGTTTATGCCGGTCTAGAGTATTTAGTGCAATCCCCCTGGGGTCGGGTGCTAAAGGCGATTCGCGAAGATGAGGAAATCCCCCGTGCCCTCGGTAAAAATGTTTTTTGGTATAAGTTGCAGGCCTTTATGCTCGGTGGGGCGATCGCCGGTGGAGCGGGTTCTTTTTATGCATGGCAGTTGACTAATGTTTATCCGGCTAATTTTGATCCGTTAGTCACCTTCAACGCTTGGACGATTGTGGTGTTGGGCGGCGCTGGCACGAATCCCGGTACTTTAATTGGTGCGCTCATTTTCTTTGCCTACGACTCCCTGACGCGGTTTGTGTTGCCCCAGTTAAATTTGGTGGACGATGCCCGCCTCGGCGCATTACGGATAATGGTGATTGGTCTAATTTTGATGGTGTTGATGGTATGGCGGCCCCAGGGGATTTTGGGGAATAAAGATGAGTTGACCCTTGGTAAATAATTGGTAAAATTTCTGGCATTACCGTTATTACTGCTGAGATAAACATAAAGTCCTGGCATTTCCTACGTTAATCTATGGGAAATGCTTTTTTGTCGCCTATTATCTCCGTTCATTTGCCATGTCTACCGTTAGCTTACTTGCGGCCCAAGCCTACGAACTGCCCGAACTGCGCCAATCCCTTGAAACTTTACTGGAGCCTTTGGGGGGGATGGCGGCTTTTGTGAAACCAGGCGATCGCGTTTTGCTAAAACCGAATATGCTCACCGGGGCACGGCCGACCAAAGAATGCATTACCCGTAAGGAAGTGGTTTACTGCGTCGCCCAAATGGTTTTAGAAGCAGGCGGCAAACCCTTTATTGGTGACAGTCCGGCGTTTGGGTCGGCCCAGGGGGTCGCGAAAAATAACGGCTATTTACCCTTGCTCGAAGAGTTGGGGATTCCCCTGGTGGAATTCCACGGCAAACGGTACCGCACGGCAGGGGACAACTACCAAAATTTGCGTCTTTCTAAAGAGGCAATGGAGGCGGATGTGGTGATTAATCTGCCCAAGGTAAAATCCCACGTGCAACTCACCCTGACTTTGGGCGTGAAAAATTTGTTTGGTTGTGTGCCTGGGAAAATGAAAGCTTGGTGGCATATGGAAGCGGGCAAAGATCCTGAACAGTTTGCAACGATGCTCATCGAAACGGCCCAGGCGATCGCCCCGGATTTGACAATTCTTGATGGGATTATTGGCCATGAGGGAAATGGCCCCAGTGGTGGCGAACCGAAGCAATTGGGCGTATTGGGGGCTTCTGCGGACGTTTTTGCCCTAGACCGGGCGATGGTGGATATTTTAGGCGTTGAACCGGAATTGGTGCCGACGGTGGCGAAATCTATGGAACTAGGACTCTGTAGTGATCTGGCAAACATTCACTTTCCCCTAGCGACGCCGCAACAGTTGGCGATCGCCGATTGGAAACTCCCCGAAGCCCTGATGCCCATCGACTTTGCCCTACCCCGCATTCTCAAGTCTACCTTTCGGCACCTCTACATCCGCTTTATCAAAGAACCCATGGCTTCCTATAGCGACAAGTAGGTTGAGTTTGGCCCTGTCTAGTTGCAAAATTTAGTCTGGGCCAGCATAAATTATCTAACCCAGAATTCCTTCTCGGACAATTGCAGCTTTCGGTTTTCTGTAAACTAAGCGGGTGAGGGGAATCGAACCCCTATCATCAGCTTGGAAGGCTGAGGTTTTACCACTAAACTACACCCGCAAGCGGTTTAGACACTCACACAAATCTAGCATCTTTAAGTCACTTTGACCAGAAAAATCATAAATTTTTTCTCTTCTTCCCCAAGGGATTATTACCGGAAAAACTGTGGTTTTGTCGCGGTGCGAGATTCTAGGTATTGGGTCATTAATAGGCTGAGGAAAGAAATCCCTGTCAAAATCGCCACAAATATGGCCGCAAGGGTCTGGTCTCCCGTTTGCACCGCTTCATAAATGGCCATGGGCATCGTTTGGGTTAACCCAGGGATATTGCCAGCCACCATCAAGGTCGCGCCAAATTCACCGAGAGCCCGGGTAAAACTCAGCAAAATTCCCACTAAAACGCCACGGTTTGCCAACGGCAGCCACACCCGCCAAAAAATTTGCCATTCCGATTGCCCCAGGGTCGCCGCTGCCTCCAAATAAATAGGATTGACGCTTTGTAGGGCTGCTTTGGTGGTTTTAAACATAAGTGGCAGAGCCATGACCGTCGCCGCGATGGTGGCCCCTTGCCAGGAAAAAATTAGGCGAATTTGCAACCATTGATCTAACCAGAATCCCAGTAAACCCTGTTGACTCAAGAGTTGTAGTAAATAGAAGCCAACGACGGTGGGCGGCATCACTAACGGTAAAGTGGCGATCGCCTCTAGCCAAAATTTCCCCCAGAACTGATAGCGCACAACGCCATAGGCCAACCCTCCCCCAAAAAACGTCGATAAAATTGTGGCGAATCCGGCCACCTTGAGGGAAATCCATAGGGCAGGCAACACAACGGCGATCGCCTCAGGCGAGAACATCAAACCCCAGACCTCAAAACGCGCTTAAAGTTCAAAAAACAGCGGAGAATCCCAGAAAAAATCTCGATTTGCCGGAAAATTGTCAATTCAATCACGTTTTTTCCAAGCCAATTTATCGATACTAAAATAGAGTTAACCCCCGAAACAAGTCAGCATTTGTTTGGCGATCGCCCCAAAATCCCCTACACCAAATTTTCCCATCATCGCTCCGCACACCCATCATTTTTATCAAGGGATCATCTCAATGCACTCTTCTCCTAGTAATCGTCATCACCTTCATTATTCTGGCCTTTTTCGCAACCGACGCTTTGATTTATTCCAATCCCTACGATTTTGGCTCAATGCCATCGAATTCACGACCCCCGAAGCCGCCCACCTCGTCTGCCGCTTGATTCCCGCCCAATGTCCCTTTGCCCGCGATGTGAGCCTTTTAGGGCGCGTTTTATTTAGTATTCCGCCCTTGTGCAAACTCAACCCCCTCTATAACGAACTGGTCGCACTCCGCTTCCGAGCCCTCACCTTCCTCGCTGAAACCGGTGAAGACATCAATATGTATTGCCAATGAGAAACACAGCCCTATGGCAGATCCCACAACCTGAGATACACTAGGTCAAGAATCAATTACCCTTTGGTTTTCCTGAATTTGACCCCTGCTGAGTACAAGACCCTATGCCCAGACAAGCAGACGAATACGCTATTTTTTTCCTGATCGAAGGTGGTCACCGCGAGGAAGTTCGCTTTAGCGACATCAAAGAATTTCAAAAATGGTACAGCAGTGTTCTAATTCCCAAGGCTGAGGCCGACGACTTTATTAATGTGCCGATTAAGAATATGCAGGGAGAATTTATGGTTGTTCGCCCTTCTAGTATCAAGGCCATTCGGGTAGAACCTGTATTTCTCGGTAGTATTGAGCGTTTCTAAAATATTTCGTTCTCGGAATTATTTGAACTTCATCGGATCACATTGTCCAGTGATTTATCTGATACCGTACAGCTCAGAATCGGCCCAGTTTCCTTTGAAAAGCACTGAGGGTCGTGACACAAATATTAATCTGAAAGTACGAATTCGACTATTTGATGGGGGTAGAGAGACTTGAACTCTCACGACATTTTACTGTCAACGGATTTTAAGTCCGCAGCGTCTACCATTCCGCCACACCCCCATTTGGGCACTCTTACAAGTAAATCATAGTTTTTAGGTTTCGACAAGCATTCACCTCTGGCGATCGCCCCGAAAAGGCAATTTATTCACTGTTTCGAGTGAGAGCATGATATGCTTGTTAAATTGTGGAATTTTCTAAAATCCTCGATTGTCTCTATTGGAAAGACAGTCGAACTTTAGAATGTTTACAGCCCGTGGGACGTCAAGTTTCGACCTCCCTCCCGTGGGTAAAAATCTCAAAAAGAGCCGTAGTAAGCGGTTTGAGGTCTTTATTTCTACATCCATTTTTTACTTGTAAGGAGAAAGAAAACCTTATGGCTCGTTATCGTGGAGCACGTCTACGCATCACCCGTAGACTCGGAGAATTACCGGGTTTAACCCGTAAAAGCGCCCGTCGGGAATATCCCCCGGGACAGCATGGCCAGGGTCGCCGCAAGCGTTCTGAATATGCAATTCGTTTGGAAGAGAAGCAAAAGCTACGCTTCAACTATGGTGTGTCTGAGAAGCAACTTATTCGTTATGTGCGTAAAGCGCGGCGGACGACTGGTTCTACAGGACAGACCATTCTGCAGTTGTTAGAAATGCGCTTGGATAATACTGTCTTCCGTCTAGGGATGGCTGGTACCATTCCTGGGGCACGCCAGTTGGTAAACCATGGTCACATCTTGGTCAATGGCCGGGTTGTGGATATTCCGAGTTACCAATGTCGTCCTGGAGATGTGATCACAGTGCGTGACCGCGATCGCTCTCGGAAATTGATCGAAGCGAACATGGAATTTCCTGGTTTAGCGAATATTCCCAGCCACTTGGAATTTGATAAGCCCACTCTAACCGGTAAGGTTAACGGCATCATCGAACGGGAATGGGTTGCACTCCAAATTAACGAGCTACTCGTTGTGGAATACTACTCTCGGATGGCCTAAATATTATTTGGCAATTTTTGCAGAGTTCATTATTTGGGAGAGGGGCAATTATGCCCCTTTTTTTGTGGGGGAGAGTGGCTAGAATGAGGGAAATGTCAGAGGCGATCGCCTTTTTCTTTGTATTGCTATGGCCCAGTCTGTTCCGATCCTCAAACAAATCCAGGTTGCCCTTGCCGCAAAGGACTACAGCCAGATGCGTCAACTGCTGTTGCAATGGCAAAAAGTAGAGCCAAAAAATCCTTGGTTTCGCTTATATGTAGCGCGGTGGTATGAAGCGACAGAACAATGGCAAAAGGCCGAAAAAGGTTATCGGCGGTTACTCAAAGGCGTTACTGTGCCCAAAGTGGTTACCCAAGCACGGCAGGGTTTGGCACGACTTGAAGCAAGAGCATTAGCTCTGACCCAGACGGCGATCGCCGAAGAAAAGGCTGCCCCCGGCGGAGAAGTTTATGGTCTGATGGTGTTAGAGCCCATTAGCCCCAAACAAAAGAAAACAGCCGCCCAATATTTCGCGACGGTATTACGCACCGATGCCTACTCGGCGGGATTACAGCTGCCCCTGAAATCTTGGCGCTTATTCCGCACAGGTGCCTTGGGAGAACTCCGTTTTTTAAAGAAAGCCCTCACCCAGGGTAATATTCCCAGTTTTTGTCTCTCTTTGGCCCAGTTACAAAATATTCCGGTGATCCAAGTCCAGACCATTGAACAACTCGATCCCCATTTGCTGCTCCGGGGCCTTGATGAAACCCAACAGGCCGTTGAATATACAGTGCCTTGGTCAGAAATTTCCCAATGGGTAACGGGCATGTTGCCAATTTTTGAAGAGTCCCTAGAAAAAGACGGTCGCGGCAAACCCTATTACAAAACAAAAGTCCTTGATTATGCCCAATTCTGCGATTTACATTGGGGCGATCGCCAAGTGATTTTCCGGCTGAATGACCAGCACTACCAATTCCAGCAGGGATTATCTTTTCTCGAAGTAACCCAAAATCCCATTGAACAGCTCAGTAACCGCCGCAACTGGAATCAGATGCAACACCGTCTTACTGAGCACCTGAGCCATAGTCGAAAATGGTCAGACTTTAAGAGTTTCGCAAATAATGCCCGTGACTTTCCGGAACTGCTGCGTAAAATCCAACCTCAGGTGAATCTATTCCGCCAGGAAACTCACCAAGATACCTATTGGGATCCGGCCTGGCACCTCTACAGCACAATTATTTTCGCCCATGGTGCCGAAACCCATTCTGAGGCGATCGCCCAAAAGAACTAACGATTGATTTTGCTAACTTAAATAACCCTAAAAAGTCGGCACCGTATCAGTGCGCATATTGGGGTTACTGCCAGAACTGGAGTTGGGGTTGGTTGCATTGGGATTCGGCAACGCCTCCACCGTCCCAGCACAATAATCAGACGCGGGCCAAGCGGCAATGCGGGTATTGTTATTGCGGAAATTTACGAGGAAAGACCGGTATCGCTCCAGACTAGACCGATCTTTGGGACTAATGCGCTTCATGGTGTCGAGGACTTGGATCGCCCGGGGCCAGTTTTGCCCGCAGAGGGCTTCTCGCATCTGAACATTGAGAAAGCCATTTTTCATATTGGCCTGGGCGATCGCCTTTGACCCCGGTAGGAGCATTCCCGCCAAGGCACAGGCCCAAACAAAACCCTTTATCTTCATCGGATGTTTCCTCACAGCGATGTTCACGCCCATATTTTACTGGAGAAAACCCGTGGACTTTTGCCAAGGGTTAAGCGATTATTCAAGTGGGAATCGCCTCCCCCGGTCGGAGCCGCGCCCATTTTCCTTTTTCTTGGGAAAAACTCGCGCAACCCACCACATCCCATTCCATTTCGATCATTTCCCCTTCAGAGCGGATATTGACGTTGATCATCGGTTCGATGGGCGAAAAATCAGGCTGGTCGGTTAGATGGGGCTGTTGGTGCTGGGTTTCAACGACATGGTAGGTTTCGCAGCGGTCAACATATTCACAGTCCACGCAAATGCACATGGGGCGCACCTCCAGGGGTTACGAAACTTTGTTTTAGTATAGCGAGATCCCCAGAGGCGATCGCCTCAAAGAAGAATCCCCAATGCCGCACACACCAGGGATTTATTACTTTTTGGCAATAATTAGATTTAATGATCTTTTAGGGTTGCCAAGACTTGCTCCGAAACTTTATCCGGTACCTCCTGGAGGTGGTCATATTGCCAATCAAAAAAGCCGACCCCAAAGGTGAGCGATCGCAGTTCGATGATTAAATTGTGCATTTCAGCGAGGGGGAAATAACCCGTAATGTGGTCCCAACCGCGCCAATCGGTCAAACTTTCGTAGCCGAGAATTTGACCCCGTTTACTGCTGATGAGCTGCAAGGCGTTGGAGGTAAATTCATTGGGAATATAGATATTGATCAGCAGAATAGGCTCTAGCAACTGAGGATCACAGAGGGGCATCCCTTCAGTCATCGCAATGCGCGCCGCTTGTTTAAAAGCCTGCTCAGAACTGTCTACGGCATGATACGAACCATTGGTGAGGGTCACATCCACATCCACCACCGGGAAACCCAAAGGCCCCTGAGTTAAGTATTCCCGCACTCCCATTTCCACCCCAGGAATGTACTGTCTGGGGACAACGCCACCGACGATGGTTTCGTGGAATTGAAAACCCGTGCCCCGATTGAGCGGTTTAATTTCGAGGTACACATCCCCAAAGGCCCCATGGCCCCCGGTTTGGTGTTTGTAACGACCATGGGAGCTACCACCATGGCGGATTGTTTCTTTGTAGGGCACCCGTGGTAAATGGGTCGTCATCGGTAGGTTATATTTGCGGCGGAGGCGTTCGAGGGCCACCTGGAGATGGATATCCCCTTGACCCCAGAGGATAACTTCGTGGGTATCACCATGTTGCTCCCAGGCCAGGGATGGATCTTCATCGACCAGTTTGTTGAGGGCATTACTCAGCTTGACTTCATCTTTGCGATTTTCTGGGGCGATCGCCAAAGTATAAACCGGTTGCATCACCGTGGCTGTCCGCAGCGGTTTAAGGGGTTTATCACCACTACTGAGGGTTTCGCCGACCTTGACATCCTCCAGGCGAGCCAGGGCAACAATTTCTCCGGTAATCGCCTTTTGGATCGGCTTTTGTTGGTGTCCCATCAGTTGATAGATGCCCGCTGGCCGGAGACCATTGAGGAGCATGCCTTCCTGGAGTTCCCCTTGCCAAACCCGCACTAGGGATAGTTTTCCACCCTGGGGCGTATAGAAGTTCTTTAAAACCTGCACAACAGTTTCCTGGGGGGAAGCTTTGAGTTCCCGACGAGCAGTGGTATCCACAGGGGCCGGGGCTTCCTGCACCAAAATATCAAGGAGTGGTCGGACACCATAATCTTCGCTGGCAATCCCAAATACCACAGGCACAATTTGATCTGCGCTGAGTTCCTTGCGGAGATCCTGGAGAATTTCTTCTGAAGAAGGGGCCACCTCTTCCAGGAGCATTGCTAAAAGTTCATCATCAAAGTCGGCCAGGGTTTCTAGCATTTCTTCCCTGGTGATCTTTTCTTCAATGTGCAGTTCCTCCGGGAAAGGTACTGGATCCGCTGGACAGTCGGGATGGTAGTGGTAGGCTTGTTCTGAAACTAGATCGATGTAGCCCAGGAGGATTTGCTGATCCTTGCGGATAGGGTACTGTTGGGGCACCAAGGGACGGTTCGAGGCTTCCTGGAGGGCAGCGAGAACATCGAGGAAGTTATTCTTAGCCCGATCCATTTTGTTGATAAAAACGATGTGGGGAATATTCCAATCGTCGAGGAATTTAAACAGGGGCGACAGGGTGAGAATTCTTTCGGTTTCTGGCTCACAAACAATCACAGCGGTGCCGACGCCCACAAGGGCATTGTAAGTTTCCTGGAGAAATTCAATGGAGCCGGGGCAATCGAGAAAGGTCAGTTCGATATCTTGATATTTTGTGCTGGCGATGGACAGTTCGACGCTCATGGTATGGTCACGGGCTTCGGGGCTACTGTCGCCAACGGTATTTTTGTCTTCGATGCGGCCTTTGCGAGTAGTGGCTTGGGTGAGAAAAAGTAGGCTTTCGAGGAGGGTGGTTTTACCCGCAGAATAGGGGCCAATGATCGCGATATTACGGATATTTTCGGTCGTTCTGGTCATGGTTTTCTCGTCTCGTGATTGAAGCAGGGGGCGCAATGGGGCAATCTTTGCGGTGAACTTAGGAGATGATCCGCTGAAAAACGCTGGAACTTATGGGAAAAGCTAATCTTCTTGGGTAAGAGGGACAAGATACGCCCTAGTGGTAAGCCTAACGCCGTTTGGCGGCCTGCTGCGTAAAACTGATATGTCTTGTAAGGTATTTTGCGTTTAAGTTTAAGTTGGATAAATATCTGTAAATCTGTGCTGAATTTATTTACGCTTCGCAATGTTTTTATCGCTCTGCTCTTTTTGGGTTTGCCTAGGGGAGAGGCGATCGCCCAAGAAATCCCCCAGACTCCAGCGCTGCAGACATGGCCGAGCATTACCCCAACAACCCCAGCAGCCAAAGCCAAGCTCAGTGAGGGATTAGCCCTCATCCAGCAGGGAAATTTAGACGGGGCGATCGCGCAATTTCAACAGGCGATCGCCCTCGATCCGCTCCTGTGGCAGGCCCATTACAATCTGGGTTTAGCCCTGGGGCAACGGGGGGATTTACCGAGCGCGGCCCAGGCTTTTCTTGAAACCATTGCCCTCCAGCCTAATTTTGCGGTGGCCTATGGCAATCTGGGGGGCGTGCTCATCGATAGTCAAAATTGGCCCCAGGCAGAAACCTATCTCCGGCGGGCTTTATCTTTAGATCCCAATTTGGCGATCGCCCATTACAACCTCGGCTTAATTTATCGCCACCAGGGCAATCGAGACGCCGCCATCCAAGCGTGGCAAAAGGCCCGTGAATTAGCCCCTAATTTTCCTGACGCTACCATCCAACTAGCGGAGTTATACCTCGCCGGTGATCGCCCCGAAGCAGCCCAACCTTTAATCCAAGAGTTATTGAAAAGCCAGTTAAACCTCGCCGCTGTGCATTATCTCCAGGGACGTTTGCTCACCCAGCGGGGGGATTTTTCGGAAGCCCTCGCCGCTTTTCGGGCCAGTAGTGAGCGGGACCCAACCTACGCCAATGCCTACTTTGCGGCGGCCCAACTTCTGATCAAAAATAATCAACGTGCCGCCGCGATGCCCCTGTTGGACTATGCCCATTCCCTCTATGGCCAGCAGCAACAGGCTCCCTGGCTAGAAGCAGTTCAAACCCTCCGGCAACAACTCCAAAATTCGCAATAGGGTCTGAAAAAGGCGATCGCCTTTTCCTAAAAAATCCATTAGTGAATGGCTTTTGTTTGTAGGGTCATAATGGTTTGAATCCCTTTTTCTGCAACATCGAGAATTTGATTCAGTTGGGCGCGGTTATAACTGCCTGCCTCGGCGGTGCCCTGCACTTCAATGAGGTTTAGCCCTTGGCCGCCGATCATCACCACATTGAAATCCACATCCGCCGCCACATCTTCGAGGTAATTCAAATCGAGGTAAGCTTGCCCGGCGATGAGACCCACAGAAATGGCCGCCACCGGTGCAATAATCGGTGATTTTCCTAGGATGCCTGCTTTGACTAAACGCTCACAGGCGATCGCCAAGCCCACATAACCCCCTGTGATTGCCGTGGTCCGCGTTCCCCCATCGGCCTGGAGCACATCCGCATCGATGGTAATTGTTCGCTCGCCCAAAGCCTTGAGATCGATTGCCGCCCGTAAACTGCGGCCGATCAGCCGTTGAATTTCCTGGGTGCGCCCCGATAATTTCATAAACTCGCGCCGTTGCCGTTCTGGGGTTGCGCCGGGCATCATCCGATATTCTGCGGTGAGCCAGCCTTGGCCACTATCCCGTAAAAATGGCGGCACCCCTTCCTCTACGGAAACCGTGCACAAAACCTTGGTATCGCCACAGCTTGTTAAAACAGAAGCCTGGGCAAATTTTGTGAAATCTAGCTCAAACTTAAAGGGACGCAGTTGATCGAAGAACCGATTATCCAGACGCTGCCAAACCATAGCTTACTCAAAACACAAACACAGCCCATCATACCGGAACCTTTCCCAAAGGCCGCGTGGAGAAAAAACGAGAAAGTCCCACAAACATGATGCTTGCAGGACTTCCTAAAAAATGGGTCGTCAGAGATTCGAACTCTGGGCCAATCGGTTAAAAGCCGAGTGCTCTACCGCTGAGCTAACGACCCGTTGTGCTTTTCAACACAGTTATACAATGTAGCACCGAATTTTTGAAAGCGCAAGGTTTTGCGTTAACTTTTTTCTGAAAAATGTCGCCAACCGAGTCAATGGGCCACCCACATCTTGTCAAGCAGGGGGGTTCTCTCTAGAATAAGGGGCATTATCGGCGCAACTTTTGCCTCCAGAGGAAGCGATTCTGGTTAATCAGCCAAATGCTCCCACTATAAATTTTCTAACAAATTTGTTTTAACGTTCTTCGTCTATCCCAAGGATTGATTCGGTTACCATGGCCCCTGCTCCCGGTATTCTCAAAGAAAGCGATCGCCAAACAGTCCGTAAGCCTTACCCAAACTTTAAGGTGATTGTCCTCAACGATGATTTCAATACCTTTGAGCATGTTGCCCATTGTTTAATGACCTACATCCCGAATATGACGGCGGATCAAGCTTGGAATTTAACCAATCAAGTGCATTTCGACGGTCAGGCCATTGTCTGGGTAGGCCCCCAGGAACCAGCGGAACTTTATCACCAACAATTGCGACGGGAAGGTTTGACCATGGCTCCCCTTGAGGCGGCGTAGATGGCATCAGAGGAAAAAGGAAGACTCGTTTGGAATCATTCGACCCACATTGAGGGGCTGATCCCAGTGCTCGAAAAATTAGTCAACTGTGAGGGGATTCGCACGATCACCCCAGGGGCTCTCAGTCGAACCAGAGGCAATATTCCCCGGTTGAAACTGCGGGTGTCTGTGCCATTGCAAGGGGGCTTTAAGGTCATTGCCCGCAAGGGAAAATCGGTCCAGGAGGTTTTTATCATTACTGACCTCGCCCAGGAACAACTCCAAGCGGCGATCGCCACGGTACTCTAGGAAGTCTAGGGCGAACTTTTCATATCCCCTCGTAGAACACGATGAAAAAAGTGCATCTCATTTTTAATCCGGTATCCGGTGCGGGCCATGCCCCCCAGGAACTGGAACAAATTCGAGCCAAGCTCCTCGATCAGGTTGAGCTTGAGATTCAATTTACCTCCCCCGAAGAAAGTGCGACGGCCTTGGCAGAAACGGCGATCGCCCAGGGAGCTGATCTCATCATTGCGTCTGGGGGCGACGGCACTGTTTCAGCGGTGGCGACAGTTTTGATGCACAGTAATATTCCCCTGGCCGTTATTCCCCGGGGGACGGCCAATGCCTTCGCGGCGGCCTTAGATATTCCCACAGCTATCGACCAAGCCTGTGATGTGATTTTGCAGGGACAGCCCCAACAGATCGACTGCGCCACCTGCAATGGTCAACCGATGATTCTTTTGGCTGGGATTGGCCTAGAGGCGGCGACCATTGGCGAAACTGACCGGGATAGTAAACAACGGTTTGGTTTCTTTGCCTATTTGTCCACGGCAGTACAACAACTGCAAAAGCTGCAACCCTTCCAGGCGACCCTCGATTTTGGCGATCGCCAACAAACCTTTGATGATGTGCTCGCGATCACCGTAGCGAACTTGGCCCCCAGCACTTCAATTTTGGCCCAGGGAACGGGCGGGGCCTCGGGTCAAGATGCCCTACTCGATGTCACCGTTCTCACCATGGCTGACGAGGGAGAGCTTTTTGGTTTGCTCAGTGCATCCTACGAATTATTCCAGGCGGCTCTCCAAGACAATCCCGCTGATCATCCCCACATCCAATCTTGGCGCACCGCCGAGTTAACAGTAACCACCACGTCGCCCCAGGCTCTACTCTTAGACGGAGAATTGCTAGAGGAAATAACCATGGCCCAGTTCGCGGCGGTACCCCGGAGCCTCTGGGTGCAGCTTCCCCCTAAAGCGGCAACCCCCCCTGAAGAATCACCGTAATCCCTGCAATTAATAAACTCAAACCAATGAGTCCTAAGCTCCCCAAAATAATCACAATACGGGCGCGGGGTTGGTGGCTAATCACCCAAGGGATGAGGATTTTATGCTGGCGATCGCGCCGGATCAGCTTGCCATAAATGTAAACCGGATCCCCCGCCACCCAAATGTATTCCCGTAAAACCAGCCCCCGACGATTTCCTAGGGGGCCTTTGGGGTTAATGTGATTCGCTTCTAAAAAGGCGATCGCCTGGGGATCTTTGAGGGGCATGAAAATGTTTTGCTGCACTTGGTAATGGCATTTGCCGAGGCCCACGTAGTTATCCAGTTCATGCTGGGGAGACGACAGCACAACTCGACTTTTTCCGATGGCGATCGCCGTGCCAGAGCGTTGCTGACGGGGGAGCACTTCTAGGATTTGTTGTTGATCGGCGACAAAAAAAGTGCTTTTAGAAGTTTGATCGATGAGGCGTCTCGACTGTTTCCCTTGGGTTTCTATCACCATTAATTGCCATCTCAGACAGGTCGTTTTTGTTAAGGGAGAAAGAATACTTTTGCCGACGCTATATTGTCCCTGAAAATAAATTTTCTCACCAGGGCGAATTTGGCCCAGGGGAGGCTTACGGTAGCTCAGTAAAGGACGTAGTTGCTGACCAATAGTTGCTTTAAGGAGCATTCCCCCAAAGAGAATGAACCAAAAACCGATAAACCAGGAAAAAAAGTAAGACATTATTGAAAGAGGCTTCTTTTACTTTTCAAATCGCCTAAAAAGCCGCCATTATTTAAATTGGATAAGTATCGAAAAATGCCATCAAGAGAAATTTTAAAACCGCTTATGAGTTCATTTGGGAGACAAAAAAAATAGTTCTTTGAATTAGAATTATTTTGTTTTTTACGTTACTCAAGAATATGTTTTTTGATGAAATCAAGCACCGCCTCTAAGCCAGTTTGGGTCTTGAGATTGGTAAAAATAAAGGGCTTATCCCCCCGCATTTTTTTGGCATCGCGATCCATCACGTCTAGGTCAGCGCCCACTGCTGGGGCTAAATCGATTTTGTTAATGACCAACAGATCCGATTTGGTGATACCAGGGCCACCTTTACGGGGAATTTTGTCACCTGCGGCCACGTCAATCACATAGATCGTCACATCCACGAGTTCCGGGCTAAAGGTCGCCGCCAGATTATCGCCCCCACTTTCAACGAACATCAGGGTCAAGGGCTGGAATTTTTCTTCGAGTTCGGCGATCGCCGCCAAATTGAGGGACGCATCTTCACGGATCGCCGTGTGGGGACAGCCCCCTGTTTCAACTCCCATAATGCGTTCTGGGGGAAGTGCGCCGGAGCGGGTTAAAAACTGGGCGTCTTCTTTGGTGTAAATGTCATTGGTGACGACGGCGATCGCATATTGGTCGCGTAGCGCCTTACATAGGGCATCCAAAAGGGCTGTTTTCCCTGACCCCACTGGCCCCGCAATGCCCACTCGCAATGCACTCATTTTTGATTCACTCCAAAATCACCACAAAATCATCATAGTGAGACCGATTCGCTTTTGTCGTAAATGTTGTTGAATTTCACAAAGTCCAGGGGGATTTGGGGCAGAAACAGTAGAATGGGGGACGGATTTTCATGGAAGGGGAATATTTCGGTGGTAAGCGCGGCAATGGATAACGTTGTTTTACGGCAGGTGCGGGTTCTGGATCCCGTGGCCAACTTGGATCATCGCCAAGATGTCTGGTTTAAGGATGGTCAGCTCCAGGCGATCACCCCCCAATTGTCAGATCTCCCCACCGCAGTAGAATCCATCGAAGCCGCAGATCTAATCCTGGCGCCCGGTTTAGTGGATCTTTATAGCCACAGTAGCGAACCTGGGTACGAATCCCGCGAAACGTTGAAACAACTCGCCCAAGGTGCCCTCGCTGGAGGGTTTACCCAAGTGGGGATTTTGCCGAATACCCAGCCTCCCCTTGATAATCTTGGCCAACTGCAAAGCTTTCAACAACTCATCCAGCAAATACCCGGCCCCAAACCAAATTTTTTACCCTGGGCTGCCCTGACGAAAAAATGCCAAGGGGAAAGCCTCACGGAATTAGGAGAACTCGCGGCCGCAAATATTGCCGGATTTAGCGACAGCCAAGCGTTAAACAATTGGCTCCTGCTGCGGCGTACCCTCGAATATTTATGCCCCCATCACCGACCCATCGCCCTCTACCCGCAAAATTTAGCCCTCCATAACGGGGGAACGGCCCGCTACGGCAAGGCGAGTTTAGCCTATGGCCTCGTGGAGGAATTAGTCTCAGTAGAAACCACGGCGATCGCTTCGATCTGTGAACTGGTGGCCGAACTGAAAACCCCTGTCCATCTCATGCGCATCTCCACCGCCCGGGGGGTGGAATTGATTGCGGAAGCCAAACAACGGGGATTGCCAATTACTGCCAGTGTTTCTTGGATGCATCTGCTCTGGAATACGAAGGCCCTCAGTACCTATGACCCGAATCTCCGCCTAGATCCGCCCCTTGGTAATCCCGAAGATCAACAAGCATTAATCGAGGGCGTGAAAACTGGGGTCATTGAGGCGATCGCCATTGACCACCAACCCTATCTCTACGAAGAAAAAACCGTCAGCTTTGCCGAAGCCCCTTCCGGCGTGATTGGTTTAGAAATTGCCCTGCCAATCCTCTGGCAAAATTTTGTTGTTTCCCAAGAATGGCAACCCCTCCAACTTTGGCAAGCCCTCAGTACCAATCCCCAGAAATGCTTAGGTCAGGCAATAAAGTCGATTGCCCCCGAAAATTGCCAACCCCTAATCCTTTTTGACCCCAGCAAAACCTGGCAGGTTAACCACGAAAATCTCCACTGTCCCCAGACCAATACCCCTTGGTGGCAAAAAACGCTCACGGGCAAAGTGATCAATACATTTTTAGGTTAAAACCCGCCATCAAAAAAGGGTTGACCCAGATCAACCCCTGTCATGTTTATTCAAGTTAAAAAGAAATCAAGCTTTAGTACTTGTAGCTTTCCGTTTTGAAAGGCCCTGCCACAGGTACATGGATGTAATCCGCTTGGGTTTGGGTGAGTTGGGTGATCACGCCGCCAAAACCTTGCACCATGTAGCGGGCCACTTCCTCATCAAGATGCTTCGGTAACACCTCAACCGTAATCTTGCGTTCACTGGGATCTTGGTTGGCAAACTGACGCTCAAACAAGAACATTTGCGCGAGAACTTGGTTAGCAAACGAACCATCCATAATCCGGGAGGGGTGCCCTGTCGCATTCCCCAGGTTGACCAAACGACCTTCCGCTAAGAGAATCAAAAAGTCCTGGGGATCATCACTGCGATAAACCTTATGAACTTGGGGCTTGATTTCTTCCCACTGCCAGTTTTTCCGCATGTAAGCAGTGTCAATCTCATTATCGAAGTGACCAATGTTGCAAACCACTGCACTGGGCTTCAGGGCAGCAAGCATATTGGCATCGCAAACATTAAAGTTACCGGTGGCCGTCACCAAGAGATCCGTATTCGCTAAGAGATCTTTATTGATGCTCTCTGGCCCATTGTTGATGCCGTTAATGAAGGGTGAAACCACTTCAAATCCATCCATACAAGCCTGCATCGCGCAGATGGGGTCAACTTCAGTGACCTTGACAATCATGCCTTCCTGACGGAGAGACGCAGCCGAGCCTTTGCCCACATCGCCATACCCAATCACCAGGGCTTTTTTCCCGGCGAGGAGGTGGTCAGTGGCGCGTTTAATCGCATCGTTTAAGCTGTGGCGGCACCCATACTTGTTGTCGTTTTTCGCCTTGGTAACGGAGTCATTAACGTTAATGGCGGGGATTTTTAGTTTGCCCTTTTCGAGCATTTCGTAGAGACGATGGACGCCAGTGGTGGTCTCTTCGGTGACGCCATGGATGCGGGAGAGCATTTCAGGATAGGTAGTGTGGATGTAGCCCGTCAGGTCACCACCATCGTCGAGGATCATGTTGGCATCCCAAAGTTCGCCGTCAGGGGTGCGACAGGTCTGCTCAATACACCACATGTATTCTTCTTCGGTTTCCCCTTTCCACGCGAAAACGGGTACGCCTGCCTCGGCGATCGCCGCTGCGGCATGGTCTTGGGTAGAGAAAATATTACAGGATGACCAACGCACTTCGGCCCCCAGTTCGACCAGGGTTTCAATCAGCACCGCCGTCTGAATGGTCATGTGGATACAGCCAATAATCTTTGCCCCAGCTAAGGGCTTGCTTGCACTGTATTTTTTCCGGATGGTCATGAGGGCGGGCATTTCGCCTTCGGCGATCGCAATTTCCTTGCGGCCCCAGCTTGCCAAATTAATATCGGCGACCTTGTAGTCACGGGTGAGGGTTGAAGTGCTCATAGTTTTGCTGTTGAGTTAATGTCCAGAGAAAGGTGATTAAAAATATATTGTGGCTGATCTAGAAATATATCGATCCGGTAATCATGCCACTCGCTCGCATGGCTCAGATGGAATTTTTCCTTAGGATCAGCAGTGTTTAAAGTATTCTAAAGTTTAACCTTAAGTCCATTGACTTTGTCAGTCCCATGTTGAGTGTGAATGGGCATAATTGGCGGCAAAGCAATGATTAAGGGTATGGGAGAACGTCAAAAATGTTTAATTGCCTGAAGTCGCTATTTGGAAAAAAAGCAACGGGGATTCATGCCAAGGTTGAAATTTATACTTGGCGGACTTGTCCCTACTGCATTGCAGCGAAAATATTGCTTTTTTTCAAAGGGGTACATTTCACGGAATACAAAATTGATGGGGATGAGATTGCCCGTAAAAAAATGGCAGAGCGGGCCAATGGCAAGCGCACTGTCCCCCAGATTTTCATCAACAACGCCCACATCGGCGGTTGCACAGATTTATTCGCCCTTGAACAAAAAGGCGAGCTAAACGTATTACTACACCAGTGATTACCCAAGCAGAATATCGACGCCATTATCACTGGATGCAAAAGGCGATCGCCCTCGCAAAAGTTGCCGGACAATCTGGAGAAATCCCCGTCGGTGCTGTGATTGTTGATGGCAAAAATCAATGCCTTGCCCAGAGTGGTAATCGCAAAGAAAAAACCCAAGATCCCACCGCCCACGCCGAAATGCTGGTGATCCGTGCCGCCAGCCAGATGCGCCAAGATTGGCATCTCCAGGACTGCACCCTCTATGTCACTCTCGAACCCTGTCCCATGTGTGCCGGAGCGATGATTCACAGCCGTCTTAAGCAAGTCGTTTATGGTGCTGATGATCCGAAAACAGGCGCTCTACGCAGTATGGCTAATTTTCCCGATGCTCCCTTTTCTAATCATTCTTTCCCAGTTCTTGGTGGGATCGCAGCAATGGAATGTCGGCAACTTCTCCAGAATTGGTTTCAACACAATTGCCGTCCCTGACGCATAATGGGAGGCAAGTATTTATGTTGTCATCTACGGTTTTTGAGTGCCCATGATCTTGACGGGACAATCCAGTAGCCCTGCCACCACGGCCCCAACTCAACCATGCCCCACTGATTCTCGACCCTGGGGTACTTTTACGGTTCTCGATGAAGGGCCAGGCTACAAAATCAAACGCATCGAAGTAAAACCCGGTCATCGCCTCAGTCTCCAGATGCACCATCATCGTAGTGAACATTGGATCGTTGTGTCTGGAACGGCCCACGTTGAATGTGGTGACAAAACTGAATTATTAACCCCGAACCAATCCACCTACGTCCCGGCCTGTACCAAGCATCGCCTCCAAAATCCTGGCGTTGTGCCCTTGATCTTGATCGAAGTGCAGAATGGTGAGTACCTGGGCGAAGATGATATTATTCGCTTCCAGGATGACTATGCTCGCCAGTAGAGCTTGGTTCCCATTGGCTTTTCCTTTTTTGAAATGATTCAAATCACTCCGAGCGCCGCCCAAGAAATTAAACGTATCCAGCGTAGTCGCCAAGCGACTGATAGTTATCTCCGGATCACTGTGCAGTCCGGCGGCTGTTTAGACTACATCTACCAATTTTCTCTAGATGCTGAACCCCAGAGCGGCGATCGCCAAGAAACGATCCGCAATATCAACATCTTGATTAATCACAATGATGCCGAGCAGCTCAAAGACCTCAGCATTGACTACTCCGAAGATTTAATGGGGGGAAGCTTTCGGTTTAAAAATCCCCACACAATCAAAACCTGCAACTGTGGTCAGTCCTTTCAGAAAGAACCTTGACAGTAGCCGATCTTTGTCACTAAGATTGTAATTTGTCAATGTTAATGACCTACGTTAAACCATCCGCGTAGGGCAATTGTCCATGCCAACTATCCAACAGCTTATTCGTTCAGAGCGCTACAAGCTCAAGAAAAAGACTAAGTCCCCCGCTCTTAAGCAATGCCCCCAGCGTCGTGGCGTTTGCACCCGTGTGTATACCACCACCCCCAAGAAGCCGAACTCTGCGCTTCGGAAGGTGGCTCGTGTGCGTTTGACCTCTGGTTTTGAAGTGACCGCTTACATTCCTGGCATCGGCCACAACCTCCAAGAACACTCCGTCGTCCTCATCCGGGGCGGTCGTGTGAAGGATTTACCTGGTGTCCGTTATCATATTGTCCGTGGCACCCTCGACGCGACTGGTGTTAAGGATCGGAAGCAAGGCCGCTCCAAATATGGTGCTAAGCGCCCTAAAGAGTAATCTATCCGGTTGAATGATTGGCAAGAGTTGCGATCGCCAATTTTTCCCAGAATTTAGATTCTCCATTGAATTTATTTAAGCTTGTTGCGAACCTCCCAAAGCTCACGACTACCGGTGGAGTGTTCCCTTTATATAAAATTGCTGCCCCTATTTTAAAAATCGCGCCTAGGCCGCCTAGCGCAACCACCCTAAGAAAACCCTCTATCTGTAAAAGCATAGAAAAATATGTCTCGTCGCTCAGTTACTAAAAAGCGTGTTGTGCCGCCTGATGCCGTGTACAACAACCGTCTTCTCAGCATGACTATCCGCCGTGTGATGAAAAGCGGCAAAAAATCCTTGGCAGCACGGATTGTTTACGATGCCCTCGACATCATCAAAGAAAGAACTGGCAGCGATCCCATCGAAGTCTTTGAAACAGCAATCCGTAACCTGACTCCCCTCGTGGAAGTTAAGGCCCGTCGTGTTGGTGGCGCAACCTACCAGGTGCCCATGGAAGTCCGCCAAGGCCGGGGTACTGCTTTGGCCCTCCGTTGGTTAATCGGCTATGCTCGGCAACGCTCCGGTAAAAGCATGGCGATCAAGCTTGCCAACGAATTGATGGATGCAGCCAACGAAACGGGCGGCGCAATCAAGAAGCGGGAAGATACCCACCGGATGGCAGAAGCGAACAAGGCTTTCGCCCACTACCGCTACTAAAAACAATCTATACCGGGGAAGATTTCAGTTTGTTTTTCACAACAAAAAATTCCCCGGTGCTAGACGAAACGAAACAGCAAGACTATAATAATGAGTCGCCATTGCTAAGAAGTATTAAGCAACTGTTTTCATCATCATTTTTCGGCGCGCACACTTTAAAAAGATTTTTTTTGATTGTGCGATCGCCTTTAGAAAATCAGTTTGCAGGAGGTCATCGTGCCACGTAGCATCGCCCTAGAACAAGTCCGTAACATTGGCATTGCCGCGCATATTGATGCGGGTAAAACCACGACAACTGAAAGAATTTTGTTCTACTCCGGAATTGTCCACAAGATCGGAGAGGTTCACGATGGCAACGCAGTGACCGACTGGATGGAACAAGAACGGGAGCGGGGTATTACAATTACCGCTGCCGCGATCAGCACGAGCTGGCGCAACCACAAAGTTAATATTATTGACACCCCTGGACACGTTGATTTCACGATTGAAGTAGAGCGCTCGATGCGGGTGCTCGATGGTGTAATCGCAGTTTTTTGTTCCGTCGGTGGTGTGCAACCCCAATCAGAGACCGTTTGGCGTCAGGCTGACCGGTACCGCGTGCCCCGGATTGCCTTCGTCAATAAGATGGATCGCACCGGCGCAAATTTCTTTAAAGTTTACGAGCAAATCCGCGATCGCCTCAAAGCCAATGCCATCGCGATTCAGATTCCCATTGGTACCGAAAGCGAATTTCAAGGCATTATTGACCTGGTGAAAATGCGGGCCCATATCTACAAAGATGATATTGGTCAGGACATTGAAATCACAGAAATTCCCGCAGCATTACAGGATAAAGCCGCTGAATATCGCACGATCATGATCGAGGCGATCGCCGAGAGTGACGAAAGCCTCCTGGAAAAATATCTAGAAGGAGAAGCCTTTACCGAAGCAGAAATCATGGCCGCACTCCGGCAAGGAACCATTGCCGGGACGATTGTTCCCCTGCTGTGTGGCTCTGCCTTTAAAAACAAAGGCGTACAACTCCTCCTTGATGCCGTTGTCGATTATCTGCCCTCCCCCCTAGATGTTCCTCCTATTCAAGGGGAACTCCCCGATGGCACCCTAGGCGATCGCCCAGCCGATGACGAAGCCCCCTTTGCCGCTTTGGCCTTTAAGATTGCCTCTGATCCCTACGGGAGACTCAGTTTTATCCGTGTCTACTCTGGTGTTATCGAAAAAGGCAGCTATGTCTACAACTCCACAAAAGACCAAAAAGAACGAATTTCTCGTCTGATTGTCCTCAAATCCAATGAACGGATTGAAGTTGACGAACTTCGTGCCGGCGATCTCGGTGCCGTCATCGGCATGCGTGACACAATGACTGGTGACACCCTCTGCGAGGCAAATGACCCGATCATCCTCGAATCCCTCTACATTCCAGAACCTGTCATTTCCGTCGCCGTCGAGCCGAAGACCAAACAAGATATGGAGAAGCTCTCTAAAGCGCTCCAAGCCCTATCCGATGAAGACCCGACCTTTCGTGTCAGTGTCGATCCGGAGACCAACCAAACAGTAATCGCAGGGATGGGAGAACTTCACCTCGAAATCCTTGTGGACCGCATGCTGCGAGAATTCAAAGTTGAGGCAGATGTCGGTCAACCCCAAGTCGCCTACCGGGAGACAATTCGCCAGAAAGCAGATGCCGAAGGTAAATTTATCCGTCAGAGTGGCGGCAAAGGCCAATACGGCCATGTTGTCATCCAGATTGAACCTGGAGATGAAGGCAGTGGCTTTGCGTTTGAATCAAAGATTGTTGGTGGTGCCATTCCGCGTGAATACATCCCGTCTGTAGAACAGGGGATGAAAGAAGCATGCGAATCTGGTATCATCGCAGGCTACCCGATGATTGATCTCAAAGCCACCCTGCTTGATGGCTCTTTCCACGACGTAGATTCCTCAGAGATGGCATTTAAGATTGCTGGTTCTATCGCAATCCGTAATGCCGTTGACCAGGCCTCTCCCGTGGTGCTAGAACCTGTCATGCAGGTTGAGGTCGAAGTCCCTGAGGAATTCCTTGGTGACATCATGGGTGACCTCAATGCCCGTCGGGGCAACATCCAAGGTATGAATTCCGAAGAAGGCCTGGCTAAGGTTTCTGCAAAGGTTCCACTGGCAGAAATGTTTGGTTACGCTACCGATATCCGTTCAAAAACCCAAGGACGTGGTATCTTTTCGATGGAATTCAGCAACTACGATGAGGTGCCTCGCCATGTGGCTGAAGCCATCATCGCAAAAAACAAAGGGAACGCAAACTTTTAACGATTAAGGAATAACGAAACTCATGGCACGCGCTAAGTTTGAAAGAAACAAAGACCACGCCAATATTGGTACTGTTGGCCACGTTGACCACGGTAAAACAACGCTAACCGCAGCGATCACTATGGCCTTAGCGGCTCAAGGTGGCGGTAAAGCGAAGAGCTATGAAGATATCGACGCGGCTCCTGAAGAAAAAGCGCGTGGTATCACCATCAACACTGCCCACGTAGAATACGAGACAGAAAATCGTCACTATGCTCACGTTGACTGCCCTGGTCACGCTGACTATGTGAAAAACATGATCACTGGTGCAGCACAGATGGATGGCGGTATCCTTGTGGTTTCTGCAGCCGATGGCCCGATGCCCCAGACCCGTGAACACATCCTCTTGGCCAAGCAGGTTGGTGTACCTAGCCTTGTTGTTTTCTTGAACAAAGAAGACCAAGTTGATGACGAAGAACTCCTTGAGTTGGTTGAACTTGAAGTTCGTGAATTGCTCAGTGAATATGACTTCCCTGGCGATGATATTCCGATCACCACTGGTTCTGCGCTCAAGGCAGTAGAAGCCCTCGTTGCTAACCCCAACATCAAGCGTGGCGAAGACAAGTGGGTTGACAAAATTTTGGCCCTGATGGACAGCGTTGACGAATATATGCCCCTGCCTGAGCGGGATGTTGACAAGCCTTTCTTGATGGCTGTAGAAGACGTCTTCTCCATTACTGGTCGTGGTACCGTTGCCACCGGTCGGATCGAGCGTGGTCGCGTTAAAGTTGGCGAAACCATCGAAATCGTTGGGATTAGAGACACCCGCAGCACCACCGTTACTGGTGTTGAAATGTTCCAGAAGACCCTCGATGAAGGGATGGCTGGGGACAACGTTGGTGTACTCCTCCGTGGTGTACAAAAGGATGATATCGAGCGCGGCATGGTCCTTGCTAAGCCCGGTTCTATCACCCCCCACACCAACTTCGAAGCTGAGGTTTATGTTTTGACTAAAGAAGAAGGTGGTCGTCACACGCCTTTCTTCCCCAACTACCGTCCTCAGTTCTACGTCCGGACAACTGACGTAACTGGTACCATCTCTGCTTTCACCGCCGATGATGGCTCCAGCGCTGAAATGGTTATGCCTGGCGATCGCATCAAGATGACCGTAGAACTCATCAACCCCATTGCCATTGAGCAAGGGATGCGTTTTGCGATCCGTGAAGGTGGCCGCACTATCGGTGCTGGTACCGTTTCTAAGATCCTGAAGTAAGCCTAACGGCTGAATTCACTGGTGGGGAGCGGGTTTAAAGCATACGCCTACTCCCCATTCAGGCTCAAAACCTAGCTTGGTAAAATTACACAGCCGCTTTTTCGACGTGTGATTTGTAGTCTATCCTGCACCTTGACAAATAAAAACAATGGCAACTCTGCAACAGCAAAAAATCCGGATTCGTTTGAAAGCATTTGACCGTCGCCTACTCGACACATCTTGCGAAAAAATTGTTGATACCGCTAACCGTACCAACGCAACGGCGATCGGCCCAATTCCCCTCCCCACGAAACGTAAAATTTATTGTGTGCTCCGCTCTCCCCACGTCGATAAAGATTCCCGGGAGCACTTCGAGACCCGGACTCACCGTCGCATTATTGACATTTACCAGCCCTCTTCTAAAACCATCGATGCTTTGATGAAGCTTGATCTACCGGCTGGGGTAGATATCGAAGTGAAACTTTAGGCTAAGGCCAGTATTTTTCAAGCTCAAAAAAGTCATCTTTGAATGATATTCAATCTGGGTCTTTTCTGAATTTATTTCGGGGAAGACCCTTTCCGTTTCCTTTAGGTTTTGTATATCCGCTACAGTATAAACAGATCGTATTTGTCACCGCCCATGACCTCTTTTTCCGTTGCTGTCCGAGAACTACCACTTTTCCCGTTACCGGAATTGGTGCTGTTTCCATCGCGGCCTTTACCGCTCCATGTGTTTGAGTTTCGGTACCGCATTATGATGAACACGATTTTGGAGCATGATCGACGTTTTGGGGTATTAATGGTCAATCCTGTGGATGGCACGATCGCCAATGTGGGTTGTTGCGCAGAAATTGTCCACTGCGAAAAATTACCCGATGGCCGAATGAAAATGTTGACGATTGGCCAACAGCGATTTCGGGTTTTAGATTATGTCCGTGAAAAGCCCTACCGGGTCGGTTTGGTGGAATGGATCGAAGATGATCCAACGACAGGAAATTTATCTTCTTTGGCGGTAGATGCAAAACAGGTGTTAATGGATGTGGTGGGTTTATCGGCCAAGCTCGCCGGTCAAGATCTAGAGCTACCGGAGGAATTGCCGGATCTGCCACGGGAATTGTCTTTTTGGATTGCGGGTAGTTTGTATGGCGTTGCGGAGGAGCAACAAGCCCTCTTGGAATTACAAGACACCCAGGAAAGATTGCGGCGGGAGGTAGAAATTTTGACTTCTACGAGAAATCATTTGGCGGCCAGAACAGCGTTGAAAGATGTGTTTGAATAACTGAGATTGTCCCTAGATAGTCATGGAAAAGTTGTATTAAAGCGATGGTGGACTGGTCACAGACGGATTTGGAAGGGGCGATCGCCAACTTTTCAGAGATTCAAACGGAAATCAATTACCAACACGCCCAGGATGTACTCCGCCAGGCATTGCAACATCTGGATCTCACCCAGACAGAACAACAGGGCCTAGAGGGGGAAATTGCCCAGCTTTCACAGATGCTGGATAAATTAGAACAAACCCGTCTGCAAATCGCGGCCTTTGGTTTGGTGGGACGAGGTAAATCCTCGGTCTTAAATGCACTGTTAGGGAAAGAGGTTTTTCAGACCGGGGCCCTCCATGGTGTCACGACGGATATTCAGCAGGTACCTTGGACATTGCAGACGGAGGCGATCGCCAATAGCGAAATTCAACGGGCGACTTTTTTTCGGGAAGGTCAAGGACGTTTAGAGTTGATCGATACCCCAGGCATTGACGAGGTGAACGGCGAAACCCGCGAACAGCTCGCTAAACTGATCGCCAAGCAAATGGATTTATTGCTGTTTGTCATCGCTGGGGATATGTCACGGGTCGAGTTTGAAGCGTTGTCCCAGCTCCGGGATGTGGGCAAGCCGATGATCTTGGTTTTTAACAAGGTAGATCAATACCCCAGCACTGACCGAGATTTGATTTACCAAACTATATGTGATCGCCGGGTGAAAGAATTGCTCTCCCCCGCAGAAATTGTCATGGTTTCAGCGGCTCCTCTCGTCACCAAAATCACTACCGATGCCACGGGACAACGCCACATTCTCCGAGAACGGGGCACCGCGAATGTAATTGATCTCAAGTTGAAAATTCTTGAAATCCTCGACCGGGAGGGAAAAGCCCTTTTAGCGCTCAATTCCATGCTCTTTGTGGATCGGCTCCATGGCCAACTGACCCAACGTAAACTTCTATTGCGTGCCCAGGCAGCCGATCGCCTCATTGAACGGGCGATGCTCACCAAAGCAGTTGCTGTGGCTTTAAATCCCGTGACAGTTGTGGATGTATTTAGCGGGGCGGTGGTAGATGTGGCCCTGATTATTCGTTTGGCCCAGTGGTATGGTTTGCCCTTAAACCAACGGGAGGCGATCGCCCTCCTCCAGAAAATTGTCTTGAGTATGGGGGGGATTAGCCTTGGGGAAGTGCTGGCAAATCTTGGCCTCAGCTCCCTGAAAACCGCCCTGGGGATTAGTGCGCCACTTACGGGAGGATTATCGGTCATGCCTTATCTTTCTGTGGCAGTGACCCAAGGGGCGATCGCCGGACTCACGACCCAAATTATCGGCAAAAGCACCCAAACCTATTTAGCCAATGGTGGTTCCTGGGGGGACGCTGATCCGAAAGTCGTCGTTAAAAACATCATTGAATCTTTGGATCGAGACTCTATTTTGCACCGACTACGCCAGGAACTCACGGCCAAATTACAGCCCCAGTAGAGCATCCCAGAAAATCACCGCTACCATGATTGTATCGATACATAATTTTTTAGTAAAAAATGACGAGCCAACCTCTTCCCCACTATTACGCCGTCCAGGCTAGGGCAAGCAACACTAGCAACGTCACCCTCGAAAGTACTGGCCTAAACGCCATGGAGTCTGCTCCTCCTGTAGAATTCGGTGGGCCAGCAGGATATTGGTCGCCAGAAACTTTATTGGTAGGGGCGATCGCCGATTGTTTTATCCTCAGCTTTCGGGGGACAGCCCGGGCCTCTAATTTTGCTTGGGAATCTTTGCATTGTTCCGTGGCGGGCACCCTAGAAAAAGCGGATCGTTTGACCCAATTTACCCATTACCAAATTACCGCAACCCTCGTGATCCCCCCGGAGAGTGACCCAGCCAAAGGCGATCGCCTCCTCCATAAAGCAGAAGCCAATTGTTTGATTACGAATTCCCTTTCAGGCACCGTCTCCCTTGAGACAACCATTCAAGTGCGTTAAATATTGGCGATCGCCCCCAGGATTTCCTGGGAAATAAAAGGGAGAATGGCGCGATTTTTCGCATTGGCTTCCCCTTCTGTGAACACAACCAATAAATAAGGTTGCTGCCCCGGCACTTCGATGTAGGCAGCATCATGGCGGGCGCGGCTCGTCCAACCCGCCTTCGACCACAGTTGACTACCGTCTGGGAGCACTTCCCCCAAAAAGCCAGTTACTTGATTTTCCTCGTCAAATTCCTGCAGATCCGCCGGATCAAGGGAGCGGTTCAATAAATGAATCATGCTTTGGCACCGTTCACGGGAGACGGCAACGCCGCCCATAATGCTGTGAAATAACCGGACGATTGCATTGGTGGTGAGCATATTTCGATTTTCATAGTTTGCCCCCAAAAACTGCCGCTCCCGACCATAGGGGCCATTACTCCAAGGTTTTTGATTGACATTGATCGGCGCGAGTTCCGCCCAACCGAGGGACTGATAATAGCGATTGATAATGTTGCGCTGGTGGCTCCAGGTTTGCAGGGGTTCTGGGGGGAGTTCCGGGCCGCTGGTGGTTCCGGTGAGACTATCGACAATGTAGCTCGTGGCGTCGTTACTCGACTCAACAATCATGTCCTGGATTGCCCGTTCTAGCTCGGTGCTGTTCTGGAGCATTCGTCCCTCTAGCCATTCGTGGATCGCTACTAAATAAAAAAGTTTCACCACACTCGCCGGATAAAGGCGCACATCACCCCGATATTGAAACCCCCGGACTGGGTGCTCCCAAAAAGCTTCTGGCGAAAGGGCACCATCGGTATTGACCACCACCGGATTGTCATAGACCAACCACGTTAGGGCGATTTGTTCGGGACTCAGGCTGGGAAATTTGCGCCAGGTCGTCTGTAAAATTTGCTGTCCTAGTTCCGTGAGGCGATCGCAACTTTGATAGAACGGCACACCCTCTCTCCTTGCTTACATTAATGGTAAGATTCTGGCATATTTTCAGTGGGAGGCACGGTTATCGATGGCGGAACCCTGGCAAACGGTCTTAAATTTTTGGTTTGGCCGACCTGATGCGCCGGATTATGGTCAACCCCGCAAAGAATGGTTCCGCAAAAGCCAAGCATTTGACAATGCCGTTGCTGAAACCCTAGGGCCTTTATACCGAAAGGCGATCGCCGCAAAATTTAGTACCTGGCGTGATGCCCCCGAATCTTGCTTGGCCTTAATTTTGCTTTTTGATCAAGTGCCCCGCAATCTCTTTCGTGGTGATCCCCAAGCCTTTGCCACGGATCCCCAGGCATTAACCCTAGCGAAACAGGTGATCGCCCAGAAATTTGATCAAGATCTTTGGCCAATTCAACGGGTATTTCTCTACCTTCCTTTTGAGCACAGCGAAAATCTTGATGATCAATACCAATCTCTCGCCTTGTTTCGTCAACTAGAAAAAAATACTGAAATGGGCAGCGATTTTTTAGAATATGCCCAGCGCCACTTTGACGTTATTCAGCAATTTGGGCGTTTCCCCCACCGCAATCAAATTTTGGGCCGCACCAGCACCGAGGCCGAATTGGACTTCCTTGCCCAACCAGGTTCCTCCTTTTAACGGGTGCTAAAACGACTGCGCCATTTTTTTATTACAAACTTAGACCGAAACCATGGATCAATTTGCACTTTTTGACCAAGACCTCAGCCTCGAAATTTTAGAACGCTACCTCAAATCTGGGGCGATCGCCATCGATACCGAAACCATGGGCCTCAACCCTTACCGCGATCGCCTTTGTCTGGTGCAACTCTGTGATGATGCTGGCTATGTCAGTGCGATTCGCATCGCCCAGGGTCAGACCGCCGCTCCCAACTTAAAAGCCCTAATGGAAGCCCCTGAAATCACAAAAGTTTTTCACTTTGCGCGGTTCGATCTTGCCCAACTACGCCATGTCTTTGGCATCGAAACTCGGCCCTTTTTCTGTACTAAAATCGCCAGCAAATTAGGCCGCACCTATACCTCTAGCCATGGCCTAAAAGCGTTGGTCAAAGAATTAATGGGCGTTGAACTGGACAAATCGGCCCAGAGTTCTGATTGGGGAAATGTAGCAGTCCTCAGCGCGGAACAGCTTAAATATGCCTCAAACGATGTGCGCTATCTCATTCCCATGATGCGCAAACTAACAGCTATGCTCCAGCGCGAAAACCGTTGGCCTCTGATGGAAGAATGTCTCCGTTGTCTCCCCACCTTTATCAGTTTAGATCTTGCCTTTTATGACAATGTTTTCGAGCACTAAAAGCGTTCGTTAGTTACTGGCTTCAGCGGTTACTTCTGCAGTTTTTTCGGGTTCAATGATCCGACGGATTTCTGAGTAAAAAGCAGTCTGTAAAACGCCTGTTTTACCCGTGACGATGTTGGTTCTGAGGCGGAGATTTTCATTGCCAAACCATTGCCGTTCGATAATTTTTACTTCTCCCGCTTCTAGGGTAACGATCAAAATTTGATCTTCCCCAAGGCGATACTGACCCTGGGCAAGGGTGCGCTCGTCCAAGCTAAAGGCTTGCCCTTGGGTCGGCTGGTCGGGGTTAATCACAAAGGCAAAGAGAGAACTCCCAACGGCTTTTGGTTTACCCCAATCCACGGAGGTGTCCCAACTGCTCTGGAAGACACGCCAATGTTCATTGGGAGCCTGGGCGATCGCCGCCGCAAAACGACTAACTTCTGGGTGATCGAGGGGCAGTAGCTCAAAGGCCAAATTAGCTTTGCCATTATCAGGCTCTGGGTGGTGGGCTTGATAAAATGTGCGCTGGGCGAACCAATTGCCCGCACTCTGATGGATAAAGGCATTGATATCCATAAAAACAGTTACAACAGGATAAAAGTCAGAATTCGATCCATCATACCGGACTGCCCTAGGGCTGACAAAAATCAGTTATTCCCAGTAAGTTACTCCCAGTAAAAATCGTCATTGCGCACGGTTTGGGGAGTGCGATAGTTGTAAGGTTCAATGCTCAGGGCACTGCTGAGGATTAGATCCAGGTCACGGTCAGCATCAAAGGCGATTACTTCACCGCTGCTATTACCGCCGAGCAACCACCCCCCCAGGGCACCGAGGCCGCCACCCAGGAGAATTTCCCCGAAATCAATGCTGCGATCGCCTGTGACCAAGGCAATAATCGCCGCTGCCCCAGCTCCGATCGCTGCCCCTTCTAGGAGATCACCGCCATCGGCACCTTGGTTAATATTTTCAACTCGATCATTGACCCGGGATTCAGCATAGATACGCTGGGTGTCGTTATTGTCAAAAATCAAGCGTTCAGCAATGAATTGGGAACCGCCCCGCACGGGTCGAATTTGTCCCTCAATTTCTGTGCCATAGGGAATTAAAATCTGGCCATTGCGATCCCGCAGGTTGGCGGCTACTTCCACGGTCAAATCAAGGGTTTCTTCAGAAGACACGAGAATGCGCTCGGCGTCAGGGTACATCACCGGAATACTCGTCCCCCGCGCAATGGTGATCGTTTGGCCGTAATATTGGCCCTGGCGTTGAATGGTCGTGTTGCGGTTCGACTGGCGTGGAAAAAGCTGGGCCTGGGCTGGATTTAGTGCAGCAAAGGGGGCGATCGCCGTACTCAAGAGCAAGGCACTCAAACAAGTAATGGTGCCGGTTTTCCCAGGAGAGATTGAAGTAGTAGACATGGCAAATATCCCTTTACTGAATAATTAAACTGAAAAACTGATTTACATAGGTCAGTCTTTAAAGACGCGCGCTTGGGGTCGTTTGTTTCCAATGGCCAGAGCATCCCTCGTTATAATCATAGGCATTCCCTTGAGAAGGCCCAGAATTTTTGCATGTTTGGACAGTTTCAGCAGAGTAACATTCGCCTCGAAATCAACGCTTCTAGCCAGACCATCCGTGAGAGCCTAACCCAGCCTCAGCAACTCAAACAATGGCTCTGGTTGCAGCGCTGGCCGGAGCTGCCCGCCCAATTGACGACGGGGACGACCTTTACGACCCAGATTGGGGTTGTGCCGATTCACCACACCGTTGAGACGCTCCATGACCACGGCATTCGCTTCCTATTGCGCCAGGGGATTGACGGTTTCCATGGGTGGTCTTGGGATGATGGCTGGCTCCAGTCCCATTTAGAAGGCGTTTCTCTGTTACCGTTAAATTTGGGTCAGACAGTGACGCTGCTCAGTTTACGTCGTTTCATCGAAACCAAAGCAGCAAAATCGTAAACAAAATTTCTGTGTGAATCATTTATGGAAAGGGGATTATTGTGGCTGCCGCTATTGGCGCTATTTATCGGGCTAGCCTGGGCTGGTTGGGCCGAATACCAAAAAATTGAGGCCTATCAACGGTGGGCCGAAGGTTTTGATCAAGCAAAATATGATCTGTATTCGATCTTGGGTTATCGCAATGGTCAGATTACCTACGGTAAAGCGACCCGGCGAGGCATGGTGGATCTGCAAACGGTGGCGATCGCCTCGATCCAAAAAATTGTCCTCCGCGTTGATCAACAAATTATTGATCGCTTAGATGAATCAGAAGAATTACCCCGCCAGGGAAAAGCCTTTTTATTACTCGAAACCCAGGATCAAGAAACAATCGAAATTCCCTTTACCCAAATTGAATTAGCCGCCCAATGGGGCCTCTACCTCCGTAAATTTTTGGGATTAGGGATCTAGAGATTGACCTTTCTGGGTCCGCAACCGCACGGAATCCCCATGGGAGGGTAGACCTTCGGCTTCGGCCAGGGTTTGTACGGCACTGGCAACGTTTTGGAGTGCTTTCGCAGAATATTGAATAATGCTGGAGTGCTTCATAAAAGTTTCTACCCCTAAGGCCGAGGCATAACGGGCCGCCCCAGCCGTCGGTAGAGTATGGTTTGGCCCGGCGAGATAATCTCCCACCGCCTCCGGGGTTGAGTGGCCCAGGAAAATCGCGCCAGCATGGCGAATTAAGGGTAATAGTTCCCAGGGTTCTGCCACTTCCAGTTCGAGGTGTTCTGGGGCAAAAAGGTTAGAGAGTTCCGCTGCTTTCTCCAGGGAATCCACCACCACCACGAGGCCATAGTGGGCGATCGCCTTTTCAGTTAACTCTTGACGGGGGTGATTTTCTAACTGTTGGGCTACCGCTGCTTGTACCTGTTCGGCGAATTCTTGGTCGGGGGTAAGGAGGATCGCCGCTGCTAGGGGGTCATGTTCTGCCTGGGCGAGCAAATCTGCTGCTACATGGGTCGGATTTGCACTATTGTCTGCAATCACCAGCACTTCCGAAGGCCCTGCCAAGGAATCGATCCCCACGCGACCGTAGACCATTTTTTTGGCAAGGGTGACGAAAATATTCCCCGGCCCAGTAATCACATCCACTGCCGGAATTGTTTCGGTACCGTAGGCGAGGGCGGCGATCGCCTGGGCCCCCCCAACGCGATAAATTTCCTCAATACCTGCTTCCTGGGCAGCGACTAAAACCGCCGGATTGATTTTGAGCTCTGGCCCTGGGGGCGTCACCATCACAATTTTTGGCACACCAGCCACCTTTGCCGGAATCGCATTCATCAGCACCGTACTCGGATAGGCCGCGCGGCCCCCTGGCACATACAGACCTGCCCGATCCACAGCCGTGTAACGTTTCCCTAAAACCACATCATTCAGGCCAAATTGCACCCAGGATTTGGGTACCCGTTGGCGGTGAAAGGCTTCGATCTGGCGACTGGCCAGTTGGATCGCCTCTAGCAGGGGACGATCAATTTGTTGGTAGGCCGCATCTAGCTCGGCGGCAGAAACCCTTAATTTTTCGGGGGTGAGGGTTTGGCGATCAAATTTTGCCGTGAAATCAACCAACGCGCGATCGCCACTATTTTTTACCGCTGTGACAATCTCTTTCACCGCCGCCTCTTGGGTTAGAGCTACATCATGGGAGGTGCGGTTCGCAATACGTTGTAACTCAGAAGGGGCATCAGTCTGCTGATAGAGAATGCGCAGCATAGAAAATATCAATCACTCATTGCTTAAAATCTTGTCTCATTCTACTGAATTTTTCTAACCAATGGCAGCCATTCCGCGCTTATCCTCGGTTTTCGTGGTAGAATTTCACCTCTGAAATTAGAGACTTCCAACTCCTAACCTAAATTCTGCGGTGATTGATCTCAGTGGGGCAACTTTTGCTACAATGAGATTTTTGATCATCTATATTTATCTGTCCACCTAAATTAACCTAGACCACTGTGGCTAATATTAAATCTGCGATTAAGCGTATCCAAACTGCTGAACGTAATCGTCTCCGCAACAAATCCTATAAGTCTGCGGTCAAGACCCTCACCAAAAAGTGCCTCCAAGCGATTGAACAATATGCAGCGGCTCCCTCTGCAGATGCCCAAGCAGAAGCACAAAAATATCTCTCTGCAACCTACAGCAAAATTGATAAAGCTGTAAAACGGGGAGTTTACCATCACAATACGGCTGCCCGGAAAAAGGCACGGCTCGCAAAGGAATTTAAACAAGCAACTGGACAAGTGGCCGCCTAGGACGAGAGAGCGGTCGCGTTCTCTGGGGTTTTCCCTATTTGCTAATCATTTGAAGGAGCCGCTGTCACTTTTACCATGCAACTTGTTGACACCCATGTGCACATCAACTTCGATGTTTTCCAAGAAGATATCGAGGCGATCGCCAGTCGTTGGCGTGCCGCTGGTGTTGCCCACTTGGTCCATTCCTGCGTCGAACCCCAAGAGTTCACTGAAATTCAAGCCCTGGTTGATCGGTTTCCGGAGCTAAAATTTTCTGTCGGCCTGCATCCCCTCGATGCAGATAAGTGGACAGAGACCATGGCTGCAGAAATCAAGGCCTTGGCCCAGAGTGATTCGCGGATCGTTGCCCTTGGGGAAATGGGCCTAGACTTTTTTAAGGCGGAAAATCACCGTCACCAGGAAAAAGTACTCAGGGCGCAACTTGAGCTGGCGGCGGAACTCGATTTGCCGGTGATCATTCACTGTCGTGATGCAGCGGCAGAATTGTTAGCAATCCTCAAAGAGTTTCAGGCGAATGATCAACCCGTGCGCGGTGTAATGCATTGTTGGAGTGGCACCCCCGAAGAAACTCAATGGTTTCTTGACCTTGGTTTTTTCGTTAGCTTTAGTGGTGTGGTGACTTTTAAAAATGCTGAACAGGTCAGGGATTCCGCTCGTCTAGTGCCCGATGATCGCCTTTTGATCGAAACAGATTGTCCTTTTCTTGCCCCTGTACCCAAACGGGGAAAGCGAAATGAACCAGCCTTTGTCCGCCATGTGGCAGAATACCTTGCCCAATTACGGGAAACTTCTTTGGAAACCCTTGCCCAACAAACGACAGCTAATGCCCGCCAGCTGTTTCGGCTGCATTTCTAAATATCTTTTTTATTTTGTCGGCATTCTCGTCACCTTAGGATTCAACCTAGGGATCAGAGAAGGTCGCATTCTGCTGTAGGAGCTTTTGTCCCGAACTATCATTGAAGGGCCTTATTGTTTCTACGCAAATTCTCTACCTAACCCAAGGCGATCGCCTGCCATCTGCTGCACCATTGCCTCCCAGTTATCCCGACCCAAGATAATACCTATGACTCATATCACCCAAAGCCTGCTTCCTGATCTAATTGATATTCAACGGTCAAGCTTTCGTTGGTTCCTTGAAAAAGGGTTAATTGAGGAGCTCAACAGTTTCTCGCCCATCACCGACTATACCGGCAAATTAGAGCTGCACTTCATTGGGGAAAAATACCGTCTCAAAGAACCCAAGTACAGCATGAGTGAGGCCAAGAGTCGGGATAGCACCTATGGTGTCCAGATGTATGTGCCCACCCGCCTCATCAACAAAGAAACTGGCGAAATCAAAGAACAGGAAGTCTTCATTGGGGATCTGCCTCTGATGACAGACCGTGGTACCTTCATCATCAATGGTGCAGAACGGGTAATCGTCAACCAAATTGTGCGATCGCCTGGGGTTTATTACAAATCCGAAGTCGATAAACATGGTCGTCGCACCTACTCCGCATCCCTCATTCCTAACCGTGGGGCATGGTTGAAATTCGAGACAGACAAAAACAACATTGTCTGGGTGCGGATTGATAAAACCCGTAAGCTTTCAGCCCAGGTACTCCTCAAGGCTATGGGTCTATCCGACAGCGAAATCCTTGACGCCTTGCGCCATGCTGACTTCTACCAAAAAACCCTCGAAAAAGAAGGCAATCCCAGCGAAGAAGAAGCACTCCTCGAACTCTATCGCAAGCTCCGCCCCGGTGAACCTCCCACGGTCAGCGGTGGTCAGCAGTTATTAGAATCCCGTTTCTTCGACAACAAGCGCTACGACTTGGGTAAAGTCGGTCGTTACAAAATCAATAAAAAGTTACGGCTCAACATCCCCGATACCGTACGGGTACTCACCCCCACCGATATCCTCTCGGCGATTGATTATCTCATTAACCTAGAATTCGATACCGGAAACATTGACGACATCGATCACCTGGGCAACCGTCGTGTTCGGTCTGTGGGTGAACTCCTACAAAACCAAGTACGTGTTGGTCTAAACCGTCTTGAACGCATCATTCGTGAACGCATGACCGTTAGCGAAGCCGACACCCTAACACCAGCCTCCTTGGTTAACCCAAAACCCCTTGTTGCGGCGATTAAGGAATTTTTCGGCTCCTCCCAGCTTTCTCAGTTTATGGATCAAACCAATCCACTCGCTGAGTTGACCCACAAACGGCGTCTATCCGCCCTCGGCCCTGGTGGTTTAACCCGTGAACGGGCAGGCTTTGCTGTGCGAGACATTCACCCCACCCAGTATGGTCGGATTTGTCCTGTAGAAACCCCAGAAGGTCCCAACGCTGGTCTCATCGGTTCCCTAGCAACCTATGCCCGTGTTAATGAATATGGCTTTATCGAAACGCCCTATTACAAAGTCGAAAATGGCAAAATCCTTTTTGACCAAGGCTCTGTTTACCTCACGGCAGGCGAAGAAGACGATCTGCGGGTTGCCCCCGGCGATGTACCACGGGATGAAGACGGTAACATTCTCGGTGAAACAGTTCCCGTGCGTTATCGTCGGGAATTCTCGACCACCACTCCCGAACAGGTGGACTATGTGGCAGTTTCGCCCCTACAAATTGTTTCTGTGGCAACCTCACTGATTCCCTTCCTAGAGCACGATGACGCGAACCGCGCTCTGATGGGTTCTAACATGCAGCGACAAGCTGTTCCCCTCCTCAGACCAGAACGTCCCCTTGTTGGCACCGGTCTGGAGGCACAAGCAGCCCGTGACTCTGGGATGGTCATTGTGTCCCGGTGTGATGGTGTTGTTACCTTCGTTGACGCTACCGTAATCCGCGTGCAACCAACCGGTGAAGGCACCGAGGACGCCGCTGAAATTGTTTATCCTCTGCAAAAATATCAGCGTTCTAACCAAGATACTTGTCTTAATCAGCGTCCCCTTGTAGACATTGGTGAAGATGTTGTCGCTGGTCAGGTTCTCGCAGATGGCTCCGCAACTGAAGGTGGTGAAATTGCCCTCGGTCAAAATGTGACCATCGCCTACATGCCCTGGGAAGGCTACAACTACGAAGACGCAATCCTCATCAGTGAGCGCCTTGTCTATGACGATGTGTATACCAGTATCCACATTGAAAAATTCGAAATTGAAGCCCGTCAAACAAAGTTGGGGCCTGAAGAGATTACCCGTGAAATTCCCAACGTTGGGGAAGATGCCCTGCGTCACCTCGATGAACAAGGGATTATTCGCATTGGTGCTTGGGTAGAATCTGGTGACATTTTGGTGGGTAAAGTCACTCCGAAAGGTGAGTCCGATCAGCCACCGGAAGAGAAACTCCTACGGGCAATTTTCGGGGAGAAGGCACGGGATGTACGGGATAACTCCCTCCGGGTTCCCAACGGTGAAAAGGGACGTGTGGTTGATGTCCGCGTCTTTACCCGTGAGCAGGGTGATGAATTACCCCCGGGTGCCAATATGGTGGTTCGGGTCTACGTGGCTCAAAAACGAAAAATCCAAGTTGGGGATAAAATGGCAGGCCGCCACGGGAATAAGGGGATTATTTCCCGGATTCTCCCGATTGAGGATATGCCTTACTTACCCGATGGTTCCCCTGTCGACATTGTGCTCAATCCCCTAGGGGTTCCCTCCCGGATGAACGTAGGCCAAGTTTTTGAGTGTCTCCTAGGCTGGGCCGGTGAACATCTCAATGCTCGCTTTAAGATGATGCCTTTCGACGAAATGCACGGAGCTGAAGCATCACGGGAAACCGTACATGGCAAAATTCGCGAAGCAGCGAAAAAGCCAAACAAAGACTGGGTCTTTAATGAAGATGAACCTGGCAAAATCCAAGTCTACGATGGTCGGACTGGGGAATCCTTTGATCGAGCCGTGACTGTCGGTAAAGCGTACATGCTTAAGCTTGTTCACTTGGTTGACGATAAGATCCACGCGCGTTCTACGGGGCCATACTCTCTGGTGACGCAGCAGCCCCTTGGTGGTAAAGCCCAACAGGGTGGTCAGCGCTTCGGGGAAATGGAGGTTTGGGCTCTCGAAGCCTATGGAGCCGCCTATACTCTCCAAGAGTTACTCACGGTGAAATCCGATGATATGCAAGGACGTAACGAAGCCTTAAATGCGATTGTCAAAGGGAAGCCGATTCCTCGCCCAGGTACTCCCGAATCTTTCAAAGTTCTAATGCGAGAATTGCAATCCCTGGGTCTCGACATTGCTGTTCATAAAGTGGAAGCAGCCGATGATGGTACCAGTCGTGATGTGGAAGTAGATTTGATGATGGACAACCAACGTCGCGCCCCTAACCGGCCCACCTATGAGTCAGTCACCAATGAAGATCAAGAGGATTTAGTAGAAGAGGCAGCAGAGTAAGCATCCTTAAAAGTAGTGGGGCCAGCATTTTGCCAAATGTGCCCCATGCTTTTTGAAGCTTGTATAGGCCAAATTTTATTCGTCGAGTCGTTTTTAAAGAGCAGTTACGGGCATGAAAAGTCAACAAGAGCAACATTTCGATTACGTCAAAATTGGTATTGCTTCTCCTGAACGGGTACGCCAGTGGGGAGAGCGGACTTTACCAAATGGTCAAACCGTCGGCGAGGTTACAAAACCAGAAACTATTAACTACCGGACGTTAAAACCGGAAATGGATGGTTTATTTTGTGAGCGGATTTTTGGCCCGGCCAAGGACTGGGAATGCCACTGTGGTAAATACAAGCGGGTTAGACACCGGGGAATTGTCTGTGAGCGTTGTGGCGTAGAGGTCACTGAATCCCGGGTGCGTCGTCATCGCATGGGGTACATCAAGCTCGCTGCGGCAGTTACCCACGTTTGGTATCTCAAGGGGATCCCCAGCTACCTCAGCATTTTGCTGGATATGGCACTGCGGGATGTGGAGCAGATTGTTTATTTCAATGCCTATGTCGTCCTCGATCCGGGTAATGCGACTAACCTCAGCTATAAGCAACTATTGACGGAAGATCAGTGGTTAGAAATTGAAGAGCAACTCTACAGCGAAGATTCTCAGTTAGAGGATGTGGAAGTTGGCATTGGGGCTGAAGCGATTGAGCGTTTGTTGCAAGAGCTTGAGTTAGAGGCGGTTGCTGAGGAACTACGGGAAGGCATTGCTAATTCTAAAGGTCAAAAACGGGCGAAGTTAATTAAACGTTTGCGCGTTATTGATAACTTTATTGCGACTGGGGCACGCCCTGAATGGATGGTTCTGAACAGTATCCCTGTCATTCCACCGGATCTGCGCCCGATGGTGCAGCTCGATGGGGGCCGCTTTGCCACCTCCGATTTGAATGATCTTTATCGCCGCGTTATCAATCGAAACAACCGTCTCGCTCGATTACAAGAAATTCTGGCACCGGAAATTATCGTCCGCAACGAAAAACGGATGTTGCAAGAGGCGGTGGATGCGCTAATTGACAATGGCCGTCGTGGTCGGACAGTTGTCGGTGCAAATAACCGTCCCCTCAAGTCTTTATCGGACATTATTGAAGGGAAGCAAGGTCGTTTCCGGCAAAACCTCCTTGGGAAACGGGTTGACTATTCTGGTCGTTCTGTCATCGTGGTTGGGCCAAAGCTAAAAATTTATCAGTGTGGTCTGCCCCGTGAGATGGCCATTGAACTGTTCCAGCCTTTTGTAATTCAGCGACTGATTAAGAGCACTATTGTCAGCAATATTAAGGCGGCGAAAAAGCTGATTCAACGGGGGGATGAAAGTGTTTGGGATGTGCTCGCTGAAGTAATTACGGGTCACCCTGTACTACTCAACCGGGCACCAACGCTACACCGACTAGGGATTCAGGCTTTTGAACCGATTCTCGTGGAAGGTCGCGCGATTCAGTTGCACCCGTTGGTTTGTCCTGCGTTTAACGCTGACTTTGATGGCGACCAAATGGCGGTGCACGTGCCTTTGTCTTTGGAGGCCCAAGCTGAGGCTCGTCTGTTGATGCTGGCTTGTCATAATATTCTTTCGCCCGCTACGGGTAAACCCATTGTGGCTCCTTCCCAGGATATGGTTTTAGGTTGTTATTATTTGACGGCGGAAAATCCAGGGGCACAGCGGGGTGCGGGACGCTACTTTAGCAGTATGGATGATGCGTTGCGGGCCTATGAGCAAGGGGATGTGGATTTGCATGCCTATGTATGGTTGCGCTACCTCGGCGATGTTGAGACCAATGAGGCGGATGATCGGGTGTTGGAATCTGAAACGTTAGAGGATGGTTCTATTTTGAAAATTTACCGTGAACGGAAGGTTCGGGAAACGGCAGAGGGTGAAATGATTAGTCAGTTTATCCGCACAACGCCGGGACGAATCATCTACAACAAGACGATCCAAGATGCCCTTGATTTAACCGAGCGGACGCTCCCAGAAGGACTACCTGTATAAGGTGACTGTAAGCGGAAAGAAAAGGGCGATCGCCTTTTGCTTTCTTTAAGTTTTTCTTCTTAAGTTATTAACACCAGAGATCACAAAAAAACCATGACCAAGGAAAAACCCGCCGTTTTTTACAACCGCATCATCGATAAAGGACGTCTGAAAAAGCTGATGTCCTGGGCCTACACGAGTTTTGGTTCTGCCCACTGCGCCACCATGGCCGACGAACTGAAGACCCTTGGTTTTCGTTACGCAACCCAGGCTGGTGTCTCGATTAGTGTCGATGACCTCCAGGTACCGCCCATCAAGCGGCAAATGCTAGACAGTGCCGAACAGGAAATTAAGACCACAGAAGCTCGCTATTCCCGTGGTGAAATTACTGAGGTTGAGCGTTTCCAAAAGGTTATTGACACCTGGAACAGCACCTCTGAATCCCTTAAAGATGAAGTGGTCAAAAACTTCCGGGAAACCAACCCCCTCAACTCCGTTTACATGATGGCCTTTAGTGGTGCCCGGGGTAATCTCTCCCAAGTGCGTCAGTTGGTCGGGATGCGCGGCTTGATGGCAGATCCCCAAGGGGAAATTATTGACTTGCCGATTAAAACCAACTTCCGGGAAGGTCTCACAGTCACGGAATACATTATTTCTTCCTATGGTGCCCGTAAAGGTCTGGTAGATACCGCCCTCCGCACGGCAGATTCTGGTTATTTGACCCGACGTTTGGTGGATGTTTCCCAGGATGTGATCGTTCGAGAAGAAGACTGCGGCACCGCCCGGGGTCTCAAACTCCGCGCCATGACCGATGGTGAGCGTGAACAGATTTCCCTTGAAGATCGCCTCTTTGGTCGGGTACTCAATGCCGATGTGGTTGATCCCAAAACCGGCGAAGTCATTGCCCAACGAAATCAAGATATTGATGCTGATCTGGCGAAGAAAATTGCGACTACGGTAGCTGAGGTGGAAGTGCGATCGCCGCTGACCTGTGAAGCGGCCCGTTCCGTCTGTCGCAAGTGCTATGGTTGGAGCCTTGCCCATGGTCACATGGTCGATATGGGAGAGGCCGTCGGGATTATTGCGGCCCAATCCATTGGGGAGCCTGGCACCCAGTTAACCATGCGGACTTTCCACACCGGGGGGGTATTTACCAAGGAAGCCGCCCGGACGATCAAAGCCTCCAAAGCTGGCACAATTCAGTTTAAAGATGGCCTCAGCACGCGGCGGATGCGGACGCCCCACGGGGATGAAGTAGAGCAGGTAGAAGTAGCCGGTACTCTGGTGTTGAAGCCCAGCGACAATGGCAAAATGGTAAGCCATGCTCTCTCACCGGGTTCCTTTGTCTTGGTGGCAGAAGGAGCTTCCGTCAAGAAAGGCGATTTGCTCGTTGAAGTTGGTGCGGGTCAGAAAACCCAAAAATCCACCGAGAGAGCGACCAAAGACGTTTCCTCCGATCTGGCTGGGGAAGTTCTCTTTGATAATCTCATTGCCGAAGAAAAAACGGACCGTCAAGGCAACACAACCCGCTCCGCCCAAAGAAGTGGTTTGATGTGGGTTTTAGCTGGGGATGTTTATAATCTGCCGGCTGGGGCTGAACCCGTCGTTGAAAACGGCACCCATGTCAATGTAGGGGATATCCTTGCTGAAACAAAATTAGTTTCCCTCTCCGGTGGTGTTGTACGACTCATTCCCAATAGTCGAGAGATTGAAATTGTCACCGCTTCGGTACTTCTAGATGAGGCGAAGGTACTCCACGAAACTGGGGGCGGCTCAGAACAATACATCATTGAAACCTCTAAAGGGGACCAGTTCCTTCTAAAAACAGCCCCTGGCACGAAGGTGCAAAACAACGCCAACATCGCCGAACTCATCGATGACCGCTACCGGACGACCACCGGAGGCATCATCAAATACTCTGGTGTAGAAGTGGCCAAGGGCACGAAAAAACAGGGCTACGAAGTGCTGAAAGGGGGCACACTCCTTTGGATCCCAGAGGAAACCCACGAGGTAAACAAGGATAGCTCCCTCCGTATCGTCGAAGATGGCCAGTACGTCGAAGCGGGCACAGAAGTCGTTAAGGATATTTTCTCCCAATCGGCTGGGGTTGCAGAAGTCATCGAAAAGAATGACATTCTCCGGGAAGTGATTATTAAGCCGGGTGAATTGCACCTCACCGAAGAGGCGATCGCCGATAAATATCACGAACAACTGATCCAGCCCGGTGAAGAGGTGATCCCTGGGGTGACCATCGACAAACTGAGCTACGGCGAAAAAGTGATCAGCACCGAAGGGGTCGCGCTCCTTGTCCGTCCCGTCGAGGAATTCCAAGTCGAGGATACTCCCGTTGAACCGTCCCAGGGTTCCATTAACGAACAGGGCGCAGGCCGGAATATCGAACTCCATGCTGTCCAGCGCTTATTTTTCAAAGATGGCGAACGGGTGAAATCCGTTGATGGTGTTTCTCTCCTGAGCACCCAGCTGATTATCGAAATTGGTGCCATTGAAGGGGAAGATGAAGATGTCCTGGCGAACCTCTATGCGGACATTGAACTGCAAGATGATCCCACCGATGACGAAGTAAAACGTCTCCAGTTAGTGATTCTTGAGTCCTTGATTCTCCGCCGTGATTCCGACAGTGATCCCTTTGGCGGCCAAGTCCAGACCCGACTCATGGTCGAAGATGGTCAGGAAATTGTCCCTGGCGCAGTGGTGGCCCGCACGGAAATTCAATGTAAAGAACCCGGTGAAGTTCGAGGGATCCGTTCCGGTCAAGAAGCGATCCGCCGTTTGTTGATTGTGCGTGATAGCGATCGCCAAACCCTCGCCATCGACGGCAAAGCCAAGGTGAAAGAAAATACCCTGGTGGTTGCTGGCACCGAAATTGCCGAAGGCGTTGTGATCGAAGATTCCGCCCAAGTCCTTAAGGTCAGCGACAAAGAAATTGTCCTCCGTCATGCCCGGCCCTACCGTGTGTCTGGTGGTGCAGTCCTGCACATCGACGAAGGTGATCTTGTCCAACGGGGTGATAATCTCGTGCTGCTCGTCTTTGAGCGGGCAAAAACTGGGGACATCATCCAGGGTCTCCCCCGGATCGAAGAACTCCTCGAAGCCCGGAAACCCAAGGAAGCAGCAGTGCTCGCCCGTCGCCCTGGCACCTGCCAAGTCGAATACCTCGACGACGAAACCGTGGATGTCAAAGTCATCGAAGATGATGGTGTCATTAGCGAGTATCCGGTTAGCCTCAACCAAAGTGTGATGGTAGTTGATGGTCAACGGGTTGGCCCAGCAGAACCCCTCACTGACGGCTTGAATAATCCCCACGAAATCCTAGAAATTTTCTTTGATTACTACGCTGAGAGTAAGGGGATATACGAAGCAGCTTTGATTGGTCTCCGGGAATCTCAACGGTTCTTGGTAGAAGAAGTGCAGCGGGTTTACCAGTCCCAGGGCATTGACATTTCTGACAAACACATCGAGGTGATCGTGCGTCAGATGACGGCAAAAGTCCGCATCGATGACGGTGGCGATACCACAATGTTGCCAGGAGAATTAATTGAGCTACGTCAAGTAGAACAAGTTAACGAAGCCATGTCCATTACTGGTGGTGCACCGGCCCGTTACACTCCAGTGCTCCTAGGGATTACCAAAGCTTCCTTGAACACCGATAGCTTTATTTCTGCGGCTTCCTTCCAAGAAACCACACGGGTACTCACCGAAGCGGCCATTGAAGGGAAATCCGACTGGTTACGGGGTCTTAAGGAAAACGTGATTATCGGTCGCTTGATTCCGGCCGGAACGGGGTTTGCGAGTCAAAACGATTTCGTAGACGAAGGCACTTCACGGTCTCCCAATGGCTACAGTAATGTTGTGACCAATGACAATGGTGCTGGGTTATCGAGTCGTACCTATGATGATCTCGATGGCAGTGAAATTCTTGATGATCAAACAGCGCGGGCCTTTACGGAAGGAAAATCAAACCGTAAGGATATTATTTCTGGCGATGAATTGATTTCTGATGATACGCCGATCCCGTCGGATGTTCAGGGAAAAGCACCTGTGATTGATGATGATGCGATGATTGATGATAATTGGATGAAAGACCAATAATGGCAATCTAATCGCCAAAAATCATCAAACAATGTGGGTTAGTCTTCGGGCTGGCCCATTTTTTTATGTGGCTAAAAACTCATTTTAAAATCGCCTTTTTAATTGTCTTCATCTGTTATTTTCTGTTTTAAGAAAGCTTGAAAATTACGCATTGCCTCCATCTCATCCTCTACTGCCTCAGCGAGAAAACGATATAAATCTTCTTTCTGCACAATCGAGAATAATGGACTGGTTTCACATTCTTCATATTCGCCATTGTTTAGCGTGAATATGCGTAGAGTTTCGCCATTGTATCGCCAAAATTCAGGAACGCCCATGGCTGCATAAAGTTGATTTTTATTAATATTTGTGTTGGTGATATCCACTTCTATGATGAGATCGGGCGGCGGATCTTTGTCAAAATCAACATTACGTCCTGCAACCTGGGGCTGATTTTGAATGTAGTAGGCACAGTCGGGCTCTGCTCCTTTCTTTACATCCTTACGATTCATCGTTGTTGAACCCATTGTCTTCATTTTTAATCCCATTTCAAGGACAAAAAGTCGAATAAAGAGTTCAATGAGTCGTAGGGCAAATTCGTGATCTTCTAAAGGCGCGGTGATTTCTAACGTTCCATTACAAAAGGAGAGGCGGGAATGACGGTCTTGGGGTAATGCTTGAAAAATCTTGAGACAGTCATCCCAACTGAGGTTATGAAATGCGACCCGCTGTTCTCCCACTGGTTTAGGAATATTTGTTCTAATTGGTGTTGCGACCATGGTATTTCCTCTTCACAACAAAACCTAAATCTATCTTACTGAAGTGCATTGGTTTAGAGTGGCGATCGCCTTCCCTTTTGCCTGAGGCGATCGCCTTTTTTATTCCCGATTAATTGCTGGGTAATTGACTCATTTTTTCGAGGTCGAGAACTTGGGCCAGGGTCGCCTCATCCATTAAGCCCCGTTCGAGGACAATTTGCCGGAGGGTTTTGCCCGTTTGCAAGGATTCCTTGGCGACATCGGCAGCGTTGAGATAACCGATATGGGTATTGAGGGCTGTCACAAGGGACAGACTGCTTTCAGCATAATTGTGACAGCGTTGTTCGTTGGCGGTGATGCCTGCAATACATTTGTCGCTGAGGGCCTTGATGGTGTTGCCGAGAATTTCGATGCTGTGGATTAAATCATAGGCAATCAGAGGCATCATCACGTTAAGTTCCAATTGACCTGCTTGGGCGGCAAAGGCGATCGCCGTATCGTAGCCCATCACCTGAAAGCACACCATAGAAGTCATTTCCGCCATGACGGGATTGTACTTACCGGGCATAATCGAGGAACCGGGTTGCACAGGGGGCAGTTGAATTTCCTTAAAGCCAGTGTTGGGGCCAGAATCCATCAGACGCAAATCATGGGAAATTTTCACGAGATCCTGAGCAAGGTTACGCAACGCACCGGAAACATTGACGAAGGGCGACATACTTTGCATCGCTGCCATTAGGTGGGGGGCGGAGGTCAAAGGTTGCCCGATCAGTTCACTTAAAATTTCTGCCACGCGGAAACGATATTGGGGATGGGTGTTTAAACCTGTTCCGGAAGCACTACCGCCTAAACCTAAAACCGTTAAATCTTTGGCGGCGGTTTCGATGCGCCCCATGTGGGCGGTTAAAATTTCTGCCCAAGCGCGGAATCCTTCCCCAAGCCGGACGGGAACGGCATCCTGCATGTGGGTGCGGCCAGATTTGACGATGTGGGCAAATTCTTCTGCTTTATTATCCAAAGTGGCGATCGCCCCAGAGAGAGCTGGATATAAACAATGTTCGAGGGCTAATAACCCACCGATACGAATTGCCGTGGGAATCACATCATTGGTGGATTGCCCGTAGTTCACATGATCGTTGGGGCTAACGGTTTGGTAATCGCCCTTTTCGCCGCCGAGAAGTTCGAGGGCACGGTTCGCCAAGACTTCGTTGACATTCATGTGGTGGGAGGTGCCAGCCCCCGCTTGGTACACATCGACGACGAATTGCTCTCGTAATGCCCCCTGCAACACTTCATCACAGGCTTTTACAATTGCCTCGGACATCTGGGCTTCAATACAACCGAGTTCCGCATTGGCGATCGCCGTCGCTTTTTTGATCAGAACGCAAGCATCGATATAGGTAGGGAGGGGTTTAATGCCGCTGATCGGAAAATTTTCCGTCGCCCTCAGGGTTTGGATGCCATAGTAGGCGTCGTGAGGGATTTGGCGATCGCCCATGGAATCTTTTTCAATGCGAAAATCTGCGCTCATATATTTTGACTGAATCGAGTTTGTATCCCCCTAGTTTAAAAGGATGGCACGAAATTCAGATCTTACAATGGAGCTAATCAATGCTCTGGAGGATAACCGATGGTTGCTTCGATGAAGAATGCGCGCCGGAAAGAGGCGATCGCCCCTTGGGTTCCGTCCCAGTGGGAAGCGTACCAACAACAGCGGGATTTGCCCACCGATGATCTTAATAAACAAAAGCTGTATTTTTATCAAAATTCATTATTAGTTGAAATGGGAAAAGAAGGTCTGAATCATGCTTCTGTGAGTGATTTATTCACAATGTTATTTTTCGTGATTGCATCCCATTTTCAGCTTAAACTACGATCCTTTGGTCGTTGTCTGCTAGAAAAGCCGACTCAAAAAATTGCGGCTTCTCCGGATTTAATGCTTTTTCTTGGGGAAGATTATCCGGTTTGGAAACAAGGCGATCGCCGTTATTTAAACTTAGATGAATGGCGCGTGCCAGATTTGGTGGGTGAAATTTCTGACACGACAATTTTCCATGATTTAGACCGTAAAAAAGAAATTTACGCTGCGTTAGGTATCCCTGAATATTGGGTGATTGATATCCAGGCTCAACGGTTTTTTCTCTTAGTTTTAAATGGGGCTGGACGCTATGAATCCGTTGAAACATCTCAGGTTTTAAAGGACTTGCCGAAAGCAATATTAGAAGAAGCCCTAGAACGTGTTGCCTCAGACGGCAATGCCCAGGTGGCCCAGTGGTTTATGGGACAATTGCAAGTCGAACAGCCCCAATGATGTGGTTTTAGTTTTGGGAAATTGAAGGATTATTCGCTTTAATGGGGAATAATTGTTGTCAATCCAAAACTTTCTATGGCTAGCGTAACGTTCGAGCAAGTGACGAAGCGATTTGATGATTTTGTCGCCGTCAACAACCTCAACCTTGCCATCGAAGATGGTGAATTCTTAGTATTTGTGGGGCCGTCCGGCTGTGGGAAAACGACTTCTCTCCGGTTGCTGGCGGGTCTGGAATCGATTACCGATGGGCAAATTTGCATTGGCGATCGCCGGGTCAATCACCTCTCCCCTAAAGATCGCGACATTGCGATGGTGTTCCAATCCTACGCCCTCTATCCCCACATGAGCGTCTATGAAAATATGGCGTTCAGTCTGCAATTGCAAGGAGTTGATCAAACCGAAATTAACAAGCGTGTCCAGAGTGCCGCCGCCCAATTAGGCATCGAAAGACTATTACAACGCAAACCCAAAGAACTTTCTGGGGGACAGCGGCAACGGGTCGCCGTGGGGCGGGCGATCGTCCGTAAACCCGCCGTCTTTCTGATGGATGAACCCCTTTCTAACCTTGATGCAAAATTGCGTGTCCAGGCCCGTAAAGAGATTAGTAAACTCCACCAAGACCTCAACACCACCTTTATCTACGTCACCCACGACCAAGTGGAAGCGATGACCATGGGCGATCGCATTGCCGTGATGAAAGATGGGATTTTGCAGCAGGTCGATAGTCCCGGCAATCTCTATAACAATCCCAATAATTTGTTTGTCGCTGGATTTATTGGCAGTCCTGCGATGAACTTTTTTGACGTCGAACAAACCACCAATGAAGGGGAACCCTGTCTCAAACTGGGGGAAAACTTAATTTCAATTCAAAAATATTTATCGCAATTTATAGTCGATGGTGGCGTGACGTTCAAGGATCGGCCCCTTACCCTAGGGATTCGTCCTGAAGATATTTATCATCCCCAATATTTACCCCCTGATATTCCCACTGTCGCTGTGCAAGCGACGATCAATATGATTGAAATGATGGGCAATGAACTCATTGTTTATCTCATAACGGCTGAACAAGGGGAATTCGTCGCGCGCTTTGATCCCCGTGCTACGGTTAAACAGGGAGAAACCCTTGATGTGTTATGGAATGTCCAACGCTTGTATCTTTTTGATCGCGAAATGGAAACCGTTATTGCATAAAATCATCTGCTATTTTTGGGGCGCTTAAACCCCATTCAAAATTCAAAATAAAACTTCTCTTTTAATTTATTTGCTGAATTCAACTTTTATGAATGTTTTTTGTACAAAAAAAATCTCCCCTTAAGCTTACTTCCCTTGCACTTAGTTCCGCATTGGTTTTAACGGGCTGTGTTGGCGAACAAACAACCTCTGGAGACGATACAACAAGCGATACAAAACAAGTCACCGTTTTCGGAGTAATGATCGGGGAGCAACAGGAAAAAATTGAGGCGGCACTGGCTCCCTTTACCGAAGAAACAGGCATTGAAGTGGTTTACGAAGGCACAGATACCTTTGCGACGACCTTGCCGATTCGGGTTGATTCCGGCAATCCGCCAGATCTAGCGATGTTTCCCCAACCGGGGCTGATGGCGGATTTCGCGCGGGAAGGTCGGTTGGTTCCCCTCACAGAATTTATGAGCCTTGAGGATTTGCAGGCGGCCTATGATGAGTCTTGGATTCAGCTCGGTAGTGTGGAAAATGTGCCCTATGGGGTGTGGTATCGGGCTTCGGTCAAAAGTTTAGTTTGGTACAACCCGCAGCAGTTTGCGGTGAATGGCTACGAGATTCCCACCACTTGGGATGAAATGCTAGCTCTGAGCGATCGCCTTGTGTCTGAAGGCAAAACCCCTTGGTGTATTGGCATGGAAAGTGGCGATTCGACGGGTTGGGCTGGTACCGATTGGGTCGAAGAAATTATGCTACGCACCGCAGGCCCCAATGTCTATGACCAATGGATCAACCACGAAATTCCCTTTAACGATCCGGCGGTGGAAAATGCGGTCAACATTTTTGGCGACATTGTTCGCAACGAAGATTATGTCTATGGTGGCGTGGTGAGTGCCCTGAGTACGCCCTTTGGGGATTCGATTCAAGGATTGTTTGGCGAAGATCCCAACTGCTACCTACACAAGCAAGGGAATTTTATTGAGGCGTTTTTACCAACGGACATTAACCTCAATGAAGATGTGGATGTGTTCCCACTGCCGCAGATTAATCCGGAACAAGGTTTACCGATCCTCGTTGCGGGGGATGTGTTCGCCATGTTTAATGACACTCCGGAAGCGCGGCAATTGATGGAATATCTCGCCAGTAAAACGCCCCACGAAGTTGCCGCAGGACTGGGGGGTTATCTTTCGCCCCGACAGGGCATTGATTTGGCCCTATATCCCACAGATTTGAGCCGCAAACAAGCAGAGATTTTGGGGAATGCGGAAGTGATCCGCTTTGATGCGTCGGATATGATGCCGGGTGCGGTGGGCACGGGCACTTTCTGGTCGGGCATGGTGGACTATGTCGGCGGCGCAGATGCCGAAACGGTTTTAACCAATATTGAAAACAGTTGGCCTGAGTAACATCCCCCTAAATCCCCCTTCAAAGGGGGACTTCGATTCCCCTGAATCCTTCTTTAACCGAGACTGTAAGTATTTCATGGAGGTCATGATGGAATTCTGGACGCGTCTACTGAACGTGGTCTTGGCGATCGCCATTGGTTGTGGCGGTGTGATTGGGCTGTTTTATTTAGCGAATATTGCGATTAATGCCCTGCCGAAACCCTGGAATCAGCGACTATTGCCGTGGGTTTATATTTCTCCGGCATTATTATTGCTTTCTGCCTATTTGATTTTGCCGACGATGCAAACGTTTTATTTGAGTTTTCTAGATGGGCGATCGCAAAATTTTGTCGGACTCAAAAACTATATTTTTGCCTTCACTGACCGGGCAATGTTAATTGCGTTTAAAAATAATTTGCTTTGGCTTGTTTTGGTTACAGGTGTCAGCGTCAGTTTGGGATTAATTATTGCCGTACTAGTTGACAAAGTGCGCTATGAACCAATTATTAAATCCTTAATTTTCTTGCCGATGGCAATCTCCTTTGTGGGGGCGAGTGTCATCTGGAAATTTATGTACGCCTACAAACCGGCTGGGGATGATCAAATTGGTGTTTTAAATGCGCTGTTGGTGAATTTTGGCTTTGAACCCGTGGGCTGGATTGTCGAACAATCGGTGAATAATTTTGCTTTGATTGCAATTATGATCTGGCTTTACACCGGTTTTGCGATGGTAATTTTATCGTCAGCGGTCAAAGGTATTCCAGAAGAAGTGATCGAAGCGGCGCGGATTGATGGGGCGAATAGTTGGCAAATTTTTTGGCGAATTACGATCCCAATGATCCGTTCCACGATTCTCGTTGTCAGTACCACGATTATTATTTTGGTCTTGAAAGTATTTGATATCGTCTTTGTGATGACAGGGGGCAATTATGGTACGGAAGTGATCGCCAGTCGCATGATTAAAGAGATGTTTAATTATCGAAATTTTGGGCGTGGTAGTGCGATCGCCATCGTGCTTTTAATCTTAATTATTCCGGTAATGATCAGTAATATTCGACGGTTTAGAACACAGGAGAAATTACGCTAATGGCACAGCAAAAGCAAACTCAATTTTGGCAAAAAACACCGATTCATATTTCGTTATTGGTGATCGCTTTTATCTGGACATTGCCGTCGGTGGGGTTACTCATTAGCTCTTTTCGGCGACGGGATGCAATGCTGGAAACGGGCTGGTGGACTATTTTTCAACATCCCTTTGAACTAACCCAATATCACATTGGAAATTATGTGGATGTGCTCCAAGCGGAGGGCATGGGACAGGCCTTTTTTAATAGCTTGACAATCGCCATTCCCGCGACGGTGATCCCGATTGCGATCGCCTGTTTTGCTGCCTATGCCTTTGCCTGGATGAAATTTCCGGGGCGACAATTTTTATTTATCGTGGTGGTTTGTTTGCTGGTTGTCCCGCTACAAACGACCCTGATTCCGATTCTGCGGGCCTATCGAGATTTTGGTCTGTCCAATAGTTTCCTGGGGGTATGGCTTGCCCATGCGGGGTATGGTCTGCCCCTGGGGATTTACCTCCTGCGGAACTACATTGGCGAATTACCCAAGGATTTAATCGAAGCGGCGGCGGTGGATGGCGCATCCCACTTGAAGATTTTTACAAAATTAATCGTCCCCCTCTCGATGCCGGCGATCGCCTCCTTTGCGGTCTTCCAGTTTCTGTGGGTGTGGAATGATTTGCTCATCGCCCTAGTTTATTTAGGCACCACAAATGACGTTGCCCCCGTCACGATCCAACTGAGTAATTTAGTCGGGTCACGGGGCCAAGACTGGCACCTGCTTACTGCCGGAGCCTTTATCTCGATGATCGTTCCCCTCGGCGTTTTCTTCAGCCTACAACGCTATTTCGTACGGGGAATTTTAGCGGGTTCAGTGAAATCCTAGTCCTTTGTCCACACGGGATGTTGGAACAGCGCGAGGATCGTTTTTGCGCCCCGTAACTGGTTAGAGGTGGGCAGATGTCCCCTGGGTGCATCCAGATTCCAAATAAATGCTTTGGGATAACGCGCCCAGGTTCTCCCATCCCGCCAAGCAATTTTTTCCCAGAGGGCATTGAAGTCTTTACCGAGGGAATTCCATAATTTACGCTGTACCGAAAAGCCAAATTTCCCGCCGGAATAAACCTGCCACAACTGATCGAGGGTGAGCAGATCCTCGTCGGGAAACCGCTCTACCTCCGTAAAGTAGAGCCATTTTCGTTTCATAGCAGATTCCCCTGCCAGTTCACACATTTTCTGGAGGGTTAAAATATCTGCTTCCAGAAACTCCTCTTCGATCAATTTGTCTTGAATAATCTGGTAATCAATCTCTCGCGCTGACTTGAGTTCAACGACCCCCTCCGGAAATTCCTGCTGCATGAACAGTAAATTTTCGGCGGTTTGATTCTGGGTGAGCACTTGGCAAATTTTCCCCATGACAGGGGTTGCCGCCTGGCCCTGTTGCGCCATCAAAAATTCTCTCAAGCAAGCAAAACCAGCATCCCCTTGGTCAATCAGTTGGGGGATTTGTTCTAGCTGCTTTTTCGCCGATAATGCCGAAAATTCTTGCAGTAAATCGCTGGTTGCCTCCATGTAAACTGTGTCTCCCCAATGTGTTGCGTCAAAAAATTGTGATGGATGTAGTGCGTGGGCGATCGCCGTCAAAATCTACTATTGAGTCAAGCAGAGCGATAAAGCTTTACCCAGTGGGACGGAAATCACCATCAAACCAGACTATCACAGGACACAGTAGGAAATATTGACTCTTGTTTAAGAATCTTTTGGATAATGCCACTGGTGGAGGTCGGAATTTCAATCTGGATCAACTCAATTTTACCGCCGTAGGCCTTGACGGTAGGCGCTTATGGGAGTGTTTCTGGCGTGTAATCACCCCCTTTAACATAAATATCCGGTTGTAGGGCAGCGATGGTTTGGGTGGCGGTGGGTTCATCAAATAACACGACGGCATCCACAACAGCGAGAGCAGTCAAAAGTTCAGCGCGTTGGGCTTCGGGGATGATGGGACGATCGGGTAAATGGTCGGGTTGGGGTTTAAGGCCTGCCACGGAGCGATCGCCATTTAAGCCAATCACCAAAGTTTTGCCCAGTTGTTTCGCAGCGGTTAGATAACGGACATGGCCCACGTGGAGCAGATCAAAACAGCCATTGGTAAACACAAGGGGACGCCAGCGGTCTGGATCAGTGGCGATCGCCCGCTGCAATACCGCCAATTCATAAACCTGTCCCATTAGTTGTCCTCAGAATGATTTGCTGGTTTTTCATAGCCATTTTCATAGGCAAACCGCACCAATTGAGACCGATTTTCAAGGTTTAATTTATTCAAAATACTACTAAGGTGCGTCTGGACAGTGCGCGGACTGACATAAAGATGCTCACTGATTTGCTTATTGGTCCAACCTTGAACTGCCTCCCAAAAAACACGCATCTCGGCGGGGGTTAACGGGAGTGGTTCTGGGGCTTGCTTCATCTGCTCAACGTTAGCCTGGGCAGCGAGCCGTTGCATTTCTGCGCGAATGTTCTCTATTCTGGCTAGCTGGCGCTCAATCTTTGCGAGTAATTCCTTCATTTCAAAAGGTTTGGCGATATAGTCGTCGGCCCCTGAAAAATGACCCTCAACACGCGCCTCCACATCAGTCTGACTCGACAAAAATAGAAAAGGAATCAACTGTCCTGTCGGTTGAGAACGAATATACCGGCAGAATTCAAAACCATCCATTTCTGGCATACGCACATCAGAAACGATTAGATCCGGTTGAAATTCCAGCCAAATATCGAGTCCCTGCTTTCCAGACAGAACGACCGCGACGAGATATCCAGCTTGCGTGAGTAAATTTTCCAGGATCTTTTGCAAGATAGGATCATCATCGATCACAAGAATTCGTTTCATGTCATTGCACCAACTGAAAATAAAGATTTACGGGTTAGTCTACAGACTACAGACATTTCGGAAAGCTCTTCTCCACCCAAAAAACGTGGTTAGATCAAGGGTATTACAGATAAGAGCGATACGAGTGGTTATTTTGTAACCAATCTACAGATTTATTTACAATTTTTTGTAAACTATGGGGAGTGTCAATTGCTTCTCAGTTCAATTTTGCGCCCCAGGGACGCCAGGAGGTCAGCGCCAGTTATGAAAATTAGGCTCAAGCCAGAAGAATATTTATTGTGGGGTCATGGGTTGGCCATGGCCTTTGGTTTAGCGGGCTTACTGCTTGTTTTACCAAATGCCGACTTCATTGCCAGCTTGCCCGATTTTGGCCAGGTTGCTTTTCGTCTCTCGATGGCCAATGGTGGTGTGATGTACATGCTCCTGGGGATGGCTGCGGTCACTGTCTATGCCTATCGCCTGCTGGGGAAAAAATATTTATTGTCTTTTCTCATTCCAGCGCTAGCAGTGTCGGTATCAGCGGAACTAATGGGCACCAGTACAGGGTTTCCGTTTGGGGCTTATCACTACACCAGCGGTTTGGGCTATAAGATTGCGGGGTTAGTCCCGTTTACCATTCCTCTATCTTGGTTCTATCTGGGCTTTAGTAGTTTTCTGATCGCGCGGGTGGGTTTGCAGAAATATAACTTACCCCGGTGGATTTATTCTTTGGCGGCGATCGCCCTTGGCGCTTTGCTGCTCACCTCTTGGGATTTTGTTCTAGATCCGGGGATGAGCCAAACTGCTGTACCTTTCTGGGAATGGGAAGTGGTTGGGCCATTTTTCGGGATGCCCTACGAAAATTTCTCCGGTTGGTTTGGAACCGGTTGTGTGTTTATGGGCATTGCCAGTCTGTTTTGGGGCAAACAACCCCTTGAGCTGTCCCGGGAACAGTTGATGTTGCCCTTCGCCATGTATCTTTTAAATTTTGGCTTTGCGACGATGATGAGCATTGGTGGCGGCATTTATCCACCGATTTTGTTGGGAATCCTGCTGGGCTTGGCACCGGTTACTGTGTTGTACTTCAGTATCCCCAAAGCAAGCCAAGCAACGACGACGCTGCCGATGGTGGATGCCACGACTGAGAAAATGCCCGTGGGCGCCGGTCGTTAACTATTTTTTTCGTATTACCCCCATCCTCTAAAATTGGGGGTTTTTTGTGTTTATTTTTAGCTGGAAATTACTTGAGTTATGGATTTTTCCCCGGTATGGATCGGTGGTCTTTGCTTGTTTGGCTTGCTCATTCAGGGTAGTGGGGCTTTAGTTGTCTTATCGCGGTTAATGAAGGGGGCCGTGCGGCGATCGCCTTTGACTCCCCAAGCTTCAAATTCTGATAATTTAGCCGCCGTCACAGTGGTGGTGCCGAGCCTCAACGAAGTAGAACGAATTCAACCCTGCCTGGATGGGCTAAGTCAGCAAAGCTATGAAGTGCGAGAAATCCTCGTCGTTGATAGTAATTCCACCGATGGCACTAGGGAAAAAGTTTTAGCTAAGGCTGCAACGGATCCCCGGTTTCGCTTACTAACAGATGATCCGCTGCCCCAGGGTTGGGTGGGCCGTCCCTGGGCGTTAAATTGGGGCTTTGAGCACAGTTCCCCAGACAGTGAGTGGATTTTGGGAGTCGATGCCGATACCCAACCCCAGCGGGGGATGATCGCCAGTGTTCTCCAGGCCGCTGAGGAGGAAGGGTTTGATTTGGTCTCCCTATCGCCCCAGTTTATTTTGCGATCGCCGGGGGAATGGTGGTTACAACCAGCGCTGCTGATGACCCTACTCTTTCGTTTTGATGTGGCAGGGATTCGCCAACCGGATCAAGACAGTGTGATGGCCAATGGGCAATGTTTCCTCTGTCGGCGCAAGGTATTAGAAAACGTCGGGGGTTATCGTTCGGCGGCGGGATCGTTTTGTGATGATGTGACCCTGGCGAGAAATATTGCGAAGGCGGGCTATCGGGTTGGTTTTCTTGATGGCGCGAAAATTATTAAAGTCAGAATGTACGAGGGGATGCGGGAAACCTGGGACGAATGGGGGCGATCGCTCGATTTAAAAGATGCCACCTCCCGCACAGAACTCTGGGGACAACTATGGCTCCTGACAATGGTGCAAGGCCTACCGATTCCCTTAACGATGCTGCTGTTTGGGGGCATCGAAGAAGGTCTAAGCAACCCCTTTTTGTCTGGTTGGTTGGACTTAAATGTCTTTTTGCTCCTGGTGCGCTTCGGGATGCTGTTGGCCATTTCCGGCTCCTATGATCGCCAATTTAGCGTCGGTAAAAGTGCATGGCTATTTTGGTTATCTCCCTTTGCAGATCCCTTTGCGGTGGCACGGATTTTCCTCTCAGCCCGACAAAAACCCAAGGCCTGGCGGGGGCGCGTGTACAGCTAAAAACGGTATGATATCTCTGTTTTGTTCTTGGCAATAGGTGAAAAAATGGCGATCGCATTACCGAAAAAAATCATGTTGTTGGGCTCTGGGGAACTGGGTAAAGAAGTGGCGATCGCCGCCCAACGTTTAGGCAATACCGTGATCGCTGTGGATCGCTATGACAACGCCCCGGCAATGCAGGTGGCCGACCAACGGGAAGTCATCTCTATGCTTGATGGGGTAGCCCTCGAAGCGGTGATCAAAAAACATCAACCGGATCTGATCGTGCCGGAAGTAGAAGCCATCCGCACCGAAAAACTCATCGAATTAGAACAGCAAGGCTATACCGTTATCCCCACCGCCGCCGCCACCAACTTCACCATGAACCGCGATCGCATCCGGGATCTTGCCAGCGAAGAATTAGGCCTGCGTACTGCCAAATATGCCTATGCCACCAACCTCGCAGAACTCAAAACCGTCGCCCAGGACATCGGCTTTCCCAACGTGATCAAGCCCGTAATGTCCTCCTCTGGTAAAGGGCAATCCGTGGTACAAACTGCCGACGAATTAGAAGCCGCCTGGAATTACGCCATTGAGGGGGCCAGGGGTGACACCGCCAAAATTATCATCGAAGAATTTATCGATTTCGAGGTAGAAATCACCCTCCTCACCATCCGCCAATGGGCAGGAGAAACCCTCTTTTGTCCGGCGATCGCCCACCGCCAAGAGCGGGGTGACTACCAAGAATCCTGGCAGCCCGTTGGTTTAACCGCAGCCCAAGTAAAAGATGCCCAGGACATTGCCCGGAAAGTTACCGATAAACTCGGGGGCGCTGGCATTTTTGGGGTCGAGTTTTTTATCACCAAAGATGAAGTAATTTTTTCGGAATTGTCTCCCCGGCCCCACGATACGGGCATGGTGACGCTCATTTCCCAAAACCTGAATGAATTTGAACTCCATCTCCGGGCGATCTTGGGTCTACCGATTCCTACCATTGAATTGCTGAGTCCGGCGGCCAGTGCAGTGATTCTCGCTGAGAAAAATAGCGATCAAATTATGTTTACTGGTGTTGCAGCAGCCTTGGCTATCCCAGACACCGACCTCCGTTTATTTGGTAAGCCCGATTCTCGTCCCTACCGTCGCATGGGGGTCGCCCTCGCCAAGGGGAAAGATGCTACCGAAGCTCGTCAAAAGGCAACGACGGCAGCAGCCACAATCAAAATTACTGCAACAGCTCCTCACCCGAGCCATTGAGGATTAAAAAAGATCAACAGGACCAAAGGAATCGACTTCTTCTAGTCCCTCGTTGAACGATAAATAAACGTAAGGAAAAAGACGTGCTGGTGGGCAATGTGCTTGAGGATTTTACTAATACCTGCTAGCTACTATCAAACACGAGAAAGAATCCTATTATGAGAATTCAATTATGAGCCGAAGAAATATCATTGCTCATATTTACCTAGATGAGAATATTCTGTAGTAAACCGTCCAGAATGAACTAGAATCACGGCATAAGTATATTTAAGAACCCTGGGACAAAGAAGCATTGATCAATGACTGTAAAGCAGTTTAGTCTTTGTCCTCTAACTTCCCAATGCAATAAACCATAGTCATCATAGACATAAGTGTCCAAGTACCATCAAATCCCACATTGATTCGGTGGCGCAATTCAGCTTCGGATTCCTTTGCATTATAGGCTTTAATGAGTTCCATATAATCACGATAAACCCAATAACTCCAAAATACGGTAGAGGCAAAAAAGAATAGAGTAAAAAATCGAAATAAGTTTTTAATACGCATAAAAGTTTTAGTATTCACCTACAAAACAAGCTGGAGATCGGCCACCTGTACGGACATATGCTGAATTGTTCCCACAGTATCTTTCTTCGCCAGTATAGTAAAAGATATCGTATGGACAATCACATTGATTATATCTTGGTTCTCTTATGGGAGTTGGAGCTGAGTTACCGCCGTAAATCTTGCCTAACATTTCAGTTTGAGACTGGTTGATATCGCTTAGCGATTTCATATAATCACTCACAACCTCTTGTTGCCTATGTACTTTTTCTTGATACTGCTGCCTTTCTCTTTGTTCATTGATATTTTCTGAAACCATCAATGGAACACCTATAAAAACACAAATCATAAACCATAAAATACTTAAACGACCAAAACAACCAAGAGATTGATGTTGGTTTTGAACAGCCTTACACTCTTGACACACTTGACGACCACTAGATAATGTAATGACTTTTTCAGAATTACATTTTTGGCATTTCATCGAACTTGACTTCAACACAAATATTTTACACTTATTGTCACTATCGAATATATGTCTTAAGAATAGCAGCAATCAAGTTTAGTGAACTATTTGTGGCTTCGTAACTTGCAAAAATAAGAAATTTAGGACATCTGTCATAACAATATTTGAAATCGTTAAATTACTCTAATTGACTGTGGTTTGACCGGGAAGGTTATTTGCGAGGGTAAGCCAGTCGCGGCCGAGTTGAATCGTAATGTCGGAATTTAATACTCCGGTACTTTCTACTCGCACTTCCCCAAATCCTAGGTTTGCGCGAATTTCGGAAGCTGCTAGATCATCTCCTTTTTGGGCCACGATGCGCGTGTTTTCCAACGGTTCTGACCAGTCCTGGGCGATACTAACCCGACTGTAACCCGCTTCGTTTAAACGCTGGAGGAGCGATCGCACAGCTTGAGAATTCCCCGTACTGTCTTGGATTGCAATGCGCACATCCCCAGGGGAGAGAAAGTCTAAATTGCTGGCGTAATCGGTCTGGATGTCAAAATGCTGGGCCATCACCCGACTAATGCGGCTGCGGTGGGGTAACCAATAGCTTGTGCTGCCGTTTCTGCCGTCGCCGCTAAATTCCCCTGGGAGCATCACCATCTGAATATTACTGCGCTCGATCTGAGAACCAAAGCCAGCGAGGGCAATCAGTTCTTGAACGCTCATATTCGTATCAATATGGGATTGAATAATCGACATGACCTGGGGAAATTTCACCAAGTTACTGGGAGTTAAACTTTGCTCTAGAACAGCACGGATTAAGGTCTGTTGGCGCTGAACACGGCCAATATCGCCATATTCGTCATAGCGGAACCGCAAAAATTGGAGGGCTTCGTCGCCATTAAGGTGCTGTTCTCCTTCCTTGAGGTTGATGTAGAGACGCTGGCTATCGTCCTGGTATTTCATGTCCTTCGGGACGTAGACTGTGACCCCACCGAGGGCATCAATGAGTTTGCCAATGCCCTGGACGTTGACGCGGATGTAGCGGTCAATTTCGACGCCACCCAGAAGATCCCCAACGGTTTTGGCGGAAAGGACTGCACCACCGTAGGCATTGGCATGGTTAATTTTCGAGAGACCATAGCCTTCGATGTTGGCCTGGGTGTCCCGGGGAATGGAGAGAATTGAGATTTGTTTGTCGGCGGGATCAAAGCGCAATAACAGCATCGTATCGGCCAGCCCTTCAAAGGAATTCACGAGGGCGTGGTAACCAAGGTCTTCATTGGTGCCATCATCTACTTCAGAGGTGAGCACTTTTGTCCCCAACAGCAGAATATTTACGGGGCGCGTCAGTTCTGGTAAACGGAGGGATTGTTTGGCGATCGCCTCATCCTGGGAGAAGACGCTGAGTTCTTCCGGGGCGAGGGGTGTTTGGCGCAGGGGGGTTGAGGAGAGGGACACCGCCAATAAAGCACCCGCCGTAGCAGACACAATCGAAACGCCCGTCAAACCACACCAAATCATTAACCAGTGCCAAGTCGAAAGGGGCCGCCGTTTTTTCGACGACGACTTCTGAAAAGGGTTAGCTTTAGCGTTTTTTTGTTTTTGGGTTGCTTTGGCCGATAGACGTTGATTTGCTAGGGACGATTTTGTTGCAGGCACAGGTTTCCTCACACCGGAAAGACCACACTAAAAATTGCGGGACGAAATACTTTGATAGCTATGCTAAACCAGAGGTTCCACTTTTGGTGAGTTTTACTTCAGAAAATATTCCTCGAAATTGTCGGCCATCTGATCAGTGTTTGTCGGGGTCGTTTTAGCGGATTTTTGCCAAACACGTACCATCAAAACAAAGCAACCGAGAAAATATCCAGACGTCAGCAGGGCATTGAGATACATCATCCGAAACCCGCCAATTCCCGCCAGATGGTCACTCCCCCAGCCTAACCCCAGGTAGAGGCTTAGCCAGCTCAGCATTAGCATAATCGCCTGGCGACTAATGCGTTGTTCACGGCGATCACCTTTGTTTCCATAGAGCTGCCATAATGCCGGAAAAAAACCCAGAATCGGCACCAAATAGAGGTAAAGACGTAATTGTCGTAGACGATTCTCACCAAGGCGATCGCCAGATTCAGCCATAGATCTCGACTCCGCAGGGACTACATTTATCCTAGCTTAAGTTCTTAATGCTCCAGCTTTCCCCAGCGGGACAACACCGGATTTAACAACGCCGTTGGCCATCGGGCATGATCGCCCCCTGCAAATTGACCCGTCCCAAAGCAACTCCTTCTAGGTCAGCATTTTCTAAGTTGCAACCCTGGAGATTTGCCCCCTGGAGCAGACAACCCCGCAGATTTGCCCCCACCAAAGACGCCCCGGTTAGATCGCTATGACTGAGATCTGCCCCCCGGAGATTTACCCCTTCTAGATCCGCCCCCACCAGATTGCTATAGGCCAGATTGCTCCAGCGTACATCGGTTTTACGGAGGGTCGCCCCCTGGAGATTTGCCCCAAACAGGTAACTGTGGTGGAGGTGGGCTTGGGTCAAATCCGCGCCCACAAGTTTGACTTTATAAAGCTGTCCCTTGCCGACTTCTGCCTCGAATAAATTGGCTTGACTGAGATCCGCTTCATTGAAACTCACTTCATTCAGGTTCGTTTCGCTTAAATTAGCGCGATGCAGTTGGGCTTGGCTGAGGTTTGCCCCTAGGAGGCTGCTGTAGCGGAGATTGGCCCCGATCAGATTTGTGTGGTAAAAATTGACTCCTTGCAAACAGCATTGACGTAAGTCCGCACCGATCAAATTGGCAAAACTGAGATCGGCCCCCGAAAAATTACTATTGGCAAAGTGGCCATTACTGGCGTTGGCAGACTGCAAATTGGCATCCAAAAGCTGCAGAGATTCCCCCTGGGCACCACTCAAGTCGGCTTGTTTGAGATTGGCCGCAATTAAACGACTGTGGTCAAAGAGGCATTGGGACAGGTTGCAGCGACTGAGATCGACCCCCCGCAAGTTGAGGCGACTGAGATTGGCGTGGCTCAAGTCAGGAATCACGGTGGGGTGGGCTTGCCGCCATTGGAGCCATGCCAGGGTGCCTTGTTTGAGGATATTGAGCGGTTGAGATGCCATGGTTCGTTTCAGAATTATTCTTGACGCTGGGTTGATTGGGGTCGGCCAGGGGCATAGGCGATCGCCGCAAGGGCAGCCTGGGAACCGGCAATAATGTCCCGTTCTTCACCCCCAAGATAGACCCGGCCAAAACTCCCCACCGCCGTCACCTGCAAAATATTAATCTGGGCATATTTTTCCGCCTCATTAGCTGCGAGGGCAGCATAGGCTGCGGGTTGTACTTCTAGGACATAGAGGGTTTGGCCCGCCAGCAACATTTGCCCCCGTCGATTTCGGTTTACCAATTGGGCCTGGTGGGCATCAATATTACGAATAATTTGGCTAGAGACTACCTCCGGTTTGAGGCAATCCTTAGCCGTGACCCCAAGGGAATCGAGGATTGCTTGGCCCGCAGCTTTCGTTTCTCCTTGGCGGGGCGAGTGAATTTCGAGTAACCCATACAAACGTTCAACGAATTGTACCCCTGGGCGCACGGAGGTGGATTTGAGGGCCACATCGGTAATGCGGTTAATTTCGATGCCTGGGGACACTTCAATCCAGAGGGATGAGTCTCCTGGTAAAGGTAGAAATCCAAGGGCGACTGTACCAATGTAGGATGCGTGTTGCGGTTGCAGGCTATCGAGATAAACATAGCTGCGCAGTTCAATGCCCAAGATTGTCTCCCTGTATTGTCTGGGTTTACTGGGTTAAAAGTTTACCCCACTTCCGGGTCTTGCTGGATCTTTACCAGGGGCTTCGGCTGAGAACGATTAGGACATGGGTTATTTTAATCGCTGGGCGATCGTCCACACTTCATCTCAATGGCTTAACTTTCAATGGGTTGCCACTGGGGAGACCGACCGAATAGGAGAAAAATGGCGGTATCTGCCAGGGAAGAGCTTGGGTAAACTCGCTTGGTCATCAAAAAAATGAAGCTTAAATAGAAGGCGATCGCCCCACAGAATACGCAAAATAGAGGCAAATTGAGGAGGCCAGCCTGGAGTAAGCAGGCAAAAATCCCCACCCGCATCAACAGATCCCAGAGGGTGCTGGCACACCAAATCCGGTCTTTCCCGGCAATGAGGAGGGTGCCGGAACGGGACAACATTAATAAATTCCCCACCACAAACAGCACTTGGGTTGTGAGGGAGAGAGCCGCCAGATCATCGGGATAAATTAAGCAGTTCACAAACTGGGCCAGGGAGTTAAACATAAACAGGAGGTTTGCCGTCCAGCCCGCTAAACCGCGCCAGCCCCGCCGCAGCCAGCTTTTCAACCAAGTGCTCTGGGCCATTACCCCCCGTCGCCAACGGTTTTGGTATTGAAAAAAATTGGGTAAGCTTACGGTTTGTCGCTGGATCAGTTGCACCATCAAGCCACTCAAGAGAA